>NZ_CP073044.1:0-327514 GCF_001034475.2 Citrobacter sp. MGH103
ATGAGTGATAACAATGAGTTAGCACATCCGTTTGATGTGACCAACACGGATACAGGGAGGACTTATCAACTGAGTCCAAACTCTTCGAAATCGGTCCAACCCATTGCTTTACTGCGCTTAAGTGTTTTTACCCCGGTGGGAACTAAAGAGAAGCGATTCAGAAATTTTGAGGTTGATGCTTCTGATGAGTTGTCGAGCATGGAACTGGCCCGGTCAGAAGGATACGATGACATCCGGATCACTGGCCTTAAGCTTTCGATGTCCACGGACTTCAAGTGTTGGCTTGGGTGCATTATGGCGTTCAGTAAATATGGATTCGCCTCCGAGAAAATAACATTGTCGTTCAATGAGTTTGCAAAAATGTGTGGTATCAGTTCTACAAATATCAACAAGCGAACCCGTTCACGATTTCAGGAAGCGCTGGCAAACCTCGCGTCCGTTGTTATTTCTTTCCGTGATTCTAAAACTGAACGCTTCACTGTCACACACCTTGTGCAGAAAGCTATGATTGACCCTAAGAAGGACACAGTAGAGCTCGTGGGTGATCCCTCGATGTGGGAGCTTTACCGGTATGATCATAAAACCCTATTAAGCTTACAGGTACTGTCGGTTCTCGCCAAAAAAGAAGCTGCACAGAGCCTGTACATCTATTTTGAGGCAATGCCTGCCGGAACGTTATTCGTTAACATGAAGCGTTTGCGTGAGCGGCTTCTTTTGACGACTCCAGTACGTACTCAAAACCAGATCATCAGAAAGGCTATGCTGGAGTTAAAATCAATAGGATACCTTGAATATCAAGAGGTTAAGAAAGGTAGAGATATTCAGTTCCAGATTTTTAAGAGAAGTCCAAAGCTTGCTCTGGCAAAACAAAGCTGATCCTCTGGTTCAGTTCGCAGAAAAGTAACTTTGGATGTAATGAGGCGTACGGGCATTCATCCAAATGCTTTTTTGGACGCCTCTGCTGATATGAATACCCTTCCCTGCTTCCCTGCTTCCCTGCTTCCCTGCTTCCCTGCTTCCCTGCTTCCTTTCTTACTTTTGCTTAAGCACCCTGGGAATTTTGAGCATTCGATCGAATGCTTTATTTAACTAATTTTCACTGAGTTAGATAACGAATACTAAGCAATTGATTTTGAATGATTTAATCAGAAGTCATTCATCCAGATGCCTTTAGATAAAACTACCCATCAACGTTTGTGCATAGTGGCTATACGTGAAAAATCCCTGTCCTTCTCATGTCACACTGAGATTTGCACAGAAAATTAAAGCCTGTAATTGTCTGGGACATGATTAGAACAGAGGCGTTTTGATAAATATCCAGTTCAAAACAGAGGTCCCATAAGTAAACATAACCTCATGAAAATAAAAGCAAATCGTTTAAAAATCCCATAGTGGTGGTGAAAAGCATTTGCTTCAATGGGGGGAGAAAAGTGACCTTTGTGAAAAGCACTTGCTTCAATGGCGACAGAAAAGTGCCTTTTGTATAAAAGCATTTGCTTGAATGAGTTTGTGTAAGGTGCCTACGTTGGAAACCCCTGGCATGAATGAGGCGGGAAGATGCCTTTAGCTGAAAAGCATTTGCATGAATGGGACAGTAAAAAGGTGCCTTTAGCTGAAAGCATTTGCATGAATGGGGCCGCAAACGGTGGCATTGGTCGAAAAGCATTTGCATGAATGGTGCAGCAAACGGGGCATTGGTCGAAAAGCATTTGCATGAATGGGATAGTAAAAGGTGCTTTTGGTTGACAGGCATTTGCATGAATGGCGCCGTAACGGTGTCTTTGACCGGAAAGCATTTGGATGAATCGACCTGAAAAGGTGCCTTTGGACTGAAAGTACCTCTCTTAATGGGATTCGATAGCTGAATTTCACCAAAAAGCATTTACATGAATGGAATAGTAAAAGTTGCCCTTGGTCGAAAAGCAACTGCATGAATGAGCCCGGAAAAGGTTCCTTTGGTCGAAAAGCATTTGCATGAATGGGTTTCGGATATGTGTCTTTGCTACAAAGGCATTTGCATGAATGAGGCTGGAAAAGGCGCATTGTTTGAAAAGCATTTGCATGAATGGGGCGACACACAGGATGTGGCTGAAAAGCACTTGTATCAATGGGAAAAGTGACTTTTTTAGAATGACATCCTTACACAGAGCTTTCTCAAATATCGGACTGGATGGTTATCACAAAAATGGTGAAGAGATAGACGATGAACTTCTTCCCTATAAAGAAAAAATAACCTGCCTCACCTTCTTCAATCCGATATACACACGGTATTCACATGTGACATTCATAGGCTAAAAAAACACCAGGCGCAATTAAGGGAAAAAAAGGGTGGTTAACAGAAAAATGAAAGAAAAATAAAAAGTATTATGCAAATGCGTTTACGTGAACTCAAATCAACACGGAGTAATTATGGAACTGACATTGAATACTAACGTTGAAAGAGAACAAACTAACGCTTTTGCATTTCTGAAGTCTAAACATGCAAAAGTGCCTTTGTTTATTCTCCTGTTTTTAGCAAGTTGCGGTTTAGCGTACGCGGGTTCCGACGACGGAGCCTTCGGCGATATCTGGGCCTACATGAGCGAAGCATTAACTGGTGCGCCGGGTAAAATCATCGCTTGCGGCATGTTGTTCTCCGTAGCTTATTTCGGCGTTGTAAAACCTAACCTTGGTTTGGCGCTGGTTTCAGCATTAATGATGCTGATTATGGCAAACGGTGAAAAAATTATCAGCACGTTCCTGGATGCTGGTATCCCGCTGTGATTTGTTAGAACAATAACGATGAGGGGGATATTCCCCCTCTCTGGAGTTTTTATGACAAGTCAGTACGAGGTACCTCCACATACCTATCGTTTCCCTTACAGAATTAATATGCCTTTGTTGATTCTATTCTGGGATGCAAAGCAATTGGGTATAACATTCGTGACTATCGCGAGTGGTAATATTTTTGATTTCTTTATAACTTCTGTAGTTGTTGCGGTTGTGTTTTGGTTTGCATATAAAAAAGCAGCTGAAGAAGGAGTTAGAGGAAAACTCAAACACAAACTGTGGTGGTTCGGCTTGTTTCCAGGGAAATCAGTGTTTAGTAGTCGTTACTTTACCGATCCATTTATCAGAAACCTCTATTCTTGATGGAGCTAAGAATGAAACTTCTCAGCAAGCTTAAAATTCCATTCATTAAAAGTGCCAGTAATGGCGATTTTGATAAAAAGGACGAGACTTCGCAAAATGGAGGCGAAGACTCAAAAGGACGCTTTCGGGATTCTAAAGCTCGCTTTAGTAAAGAGATTGAAGCTTCTGAAATTGGAATTACTTATAGTGCATTGATTAAACGTGACGAAAAACTCTTACGTGTGAATTCAATTGCTATATTAGTCATCGCAGTTTTAGTGGTAAAAAATCAATTTCTTACCGATCCTGTGACTATTGTGCTTCCGCCTAATATGACGGAAGAAGTTAAAGTTGTGGGAAATAAAGCCTCAGAGTCATATAAAACTCAATGGGCCTTATTCTTCAGTACTTTAATTGGGAACATAAACCCAACAAACATAGGCTTTGTAACAACAACCATATTGGATGCGCTTTCTCCGGATTTACAGGCGAAAACCCGTGAGTCATTACAGCAGCAGACCAATATTATGCAAGCTCGTGGTGTTGAACAGTCATTTAAACCGATCGATATGTATTATGACACCAAAAATGACATGGTCTATGTCTGGGGAACGAAATCAACGCGTTTGATTAATGTTCCGGACAAAACAGAATCATCAAAATGGACGTTTGAATGGGTGCTGGGTATGAAAAACGGACGACCACGCATAGCCTATGTAAATCAGTATTCTGGTACACCAAATATTAAGAAAATTACAATCAACGGCAAAGAACAACTGGCAACACTCGATAATCCCCCGCCGTCTACAGGTAACTAATTATGACTTCTAAAAAGGGCTTTCGCTGTCACGCGATTACAGCAATGATCTTGCTGGCAACTTCGAATGTAGTCTTTGCTGAAGACTATCAGTTACCGGCGACAGTAAATAACCCGGTTGTTATGCCTGTCGGGGCAGATGAATTTCAGAATGGTGTGAAAAATGCGATTATTAAAGAATCTGGCACCGGCCCCGCGCCTGAGACGTCACAAGCAACAAAACCGACCACTGAACTACCAAGTCTTTCACCTGCAAGTAGTGCCTCCCCAGCTGTCAATGAGATAACTGGCGCATTGTCAAAAAACCCTACGCTTGTCGGTTATCAGCAACAGGTTAAATCCGGAAATTTTGATAGTTACGGAAGACCGGCAGGGAAAGAGCCTCAACAAAATGCACAAAGCACCGGGGCCCCTTCAAAAGCAGATGAGTTATATGTAGAGGCTCGTAATCGCTACAAAGAAGTGCAGCGAGTAAACGTCCCACCGGGTGGGAATATTGTACTGCCAGTTTCACGGGGTCTGCAAAACAGAATTTCAACTTCATTTAAAAACGCATCTGTAAGTACTTCAACGCCAGGTGATGAAGCCAGTATTTTCGTTAACGGCGGCGATGTATTTATTTCAACAAACACGGATAAGCCAATTGGAATAATGCTTTCAGAAGATTCAGTGCCTGAATCGACTTATAACCTGACACTGGTTCCACTGGATGTTCCTGGTGCAATGATTTCGGTCACAACTTCTTTGAGCCCGACAATGCAGGCGAAACGTGAGACATCTTTGGATAAACATAATTATGATGAGATGCTGGCACGATCCCAGTCAGAAGAGTTGGCACCATCTGACCCTCGTCAGGATGACCATAAACAGCGGATCATTGATTTACTGACTCCGGTTGCGCTAGGTGAGGTTCCTTCTGGTTTTAGTTTACAAGAAGACCGCTTGTCACGTATACCGAGCTCAGAGCAGTCCCCGTGTAATTTCAATATGTATTCAAAGTTAGGGCAAAGACTTGTGGGATCTAGGGAATTGATAGATGTCATTCTTGTTAAAAATGACAAGCCTTACGGACAAGTTGTCGCTGATCAGCAATGTATAACTGAAGGAGTAATTGCAAGTGCTTTGTTCGATAAAGCATTTCTTCAGCCTGGAGAGGAAACCGAGCTTTACATTGTGCGGGATAAATTATTTAAAGAGCGCCAGACTCGTGTAACCACACGACCAAGCCTGATTAAAAGATAAAATGAGAAAAGCTACTTTTCTTACAGGGGTCTCATTTGGACTAGTCGTTTTTTTGGGTACCAGTTATTACTACCAAACTGAGTACATTCCAAAAGGAACAGTGAATATAGTTCCCGATGACCACCGACCGGGTGAGACAGTTGACGATGCGTTTGAAGAACATACGATAATTATAAGCGACCCTACCCTTGCGCAAAAATTCGTTGGAAGCTCAACCGAGTTTGAAAGTCGGCGCGGAGTTAAGGAAATTAAAGAAGTTGGTTCGCTTAATAATGGTAAGGATTTTGCCCCTGTTGAATCCGATAATTCAGGATTGAATTTTAAAGATAAATGGCCCAGGGCGGGTGAACCTTATATCGTGCCTCAGATGACAGAAAACGAACGAAATTTGAAAGTTAAGCGCTTCCAGCAACCAAAGAGTGGAGTTAATAATGGACATTAAAAATGCCTGGGAAAATAAAACTGTCAGAATCTCAGTAATTGGTGCTGCGTTGATTGTATTGATTATCGTTATTAGTCAATCAATTTTTTCCACTCCGGTTAAAAAAGAGAAGAAAACCCAGAAAAAAGATATGCAAACTGGGTTCCTGATTGATGATTCACAAATGACTAAGCTGAGTAACGAGGAAAGCCAGAAGACTTATAACGAAATGGTCAGGCAGAACCGCATTGATCAGAATGCGGCAAAGGCAGATCGTGATAAAGCTGAAAAGGCCCAGCAAGAAAGCAAAGTACAGATTGCCAACCTTGCTTCACAAGTCCAGCAGCTCTCGACGCAGTTGACTGACATGCAGACCTCACGAAACGGTAATCGTAATCTCGACGCAGGTGGGTCACGCAAAAACGTCAATGAGCAGGCCCCAGCAACGCCATACCAGCTAAATCCAAATGCTGCGGTGAATGGGGCTAGTTCCGGATACGCTCCGATCACACCGACCCGAAATAGCCCAATGCGGACTATCACGCAGAGTTCAATTAAGACAAATGGTTCTGATGGTGTCATTCAGGTTATGCCGATATCCGAAAGCCGGATAAGAGAGGGGCGTGAGGTCGTTGCTGGCGGTGACAAAGCCCCGACACGAACTATTCGCGGCGACGGGACCGCTCCTGTAGACAGTAAAGCTCGGCATGCGGCACGTAAAGACGAAATGTTTCTCCCAGCGACGTCAATTATCACAGGGGTGCTAATTAATGGTCTGGAAGCCCCAACGAGTCTGTCGTCTAAAGCTGAACCCATGCCAGTCACTATGCGTATTAAAAAAGACATCATCATGCCAAACAATTTCACGATGGATTTGCGGGATTGTAATTTGTTGGGTTCAGCTGTGGGTGATCTGGCGTCACAGCGAGCATACATTCGGGCAACATCAATATCTTGTGTGAACTCGAAAGGAAAAGCTTTCGACGTCAAACTGGAAGCATACGCAGTTAGTGAAAATGACGGGAAAAATGGTATTCGTGGAAATCTGATAAGTAGAAATGGAAATGCGATCGCAGGTTCTGCTTTTGCAGGAGGCCTGTCAGCACTGGCTGGTAGTCTGAGCCCATCTAAGGTGTCTTCGTTAAATATCGATCCTAACTCAACGGCTGAATACCAATCGCCGAACATCGGGGCATTAGGAGCGTTGGCCGGAGCCGGAGCAGCTCAGGGCGGTCTAAACCGTCTTGTGGACTACTACACATCAATTGCTGAGCAGCAGTGGCCAATAGTCGAAGTTAGCCCAGGGCGCCCAATTACGTTTATCGTTCAATCAGGCGCAACAATACCTACAAACCTGACGAGTCGCTGAGGTTAATTATGGAAAATAACATTGAACCAGGAACAAAAAGTGATTCTGCTGAAAACGTGAAGCTTGAGGCGGCTAAACCTGTTGGGGGTATACGTACAACCAAAAAAGTAACTTTGGAAATAGATATCGAGAAAACCCTCAAGTATTTGATGCTAGCTGGCCTAGCTGTGCTTTTCGTGATCTATGGATACAAGGGGGCGAGTTTTGTTTATGAAAGCGTCAAAGCAATGTCGAATCCGTCCTACCAAATTGCAGTACTTGATATGCAAACTTTAAGGAAAGAATTTAATAAGCAGAATCCTGAGCCGGATTTGGTACAGTCTAAAAACAACTTTGAAAATTACTTTAAAGCATTAATGAAAGTTTACCGTTCTCGTGGCTATTTGGTTATTGATGCATCATTAGCAGTAACAATTCCAGATAATGTTCAAATAGTCTCTTATATCGACCTTGGTGGAAGTTTTGGTGAGGTACAATCTCTACAAGGCGAAACAAAAGAAAGTGAGATACGATAATTGAAAAAGTTACTTTTATCTCTGCTGGTCTCTATGATCACAGTGTGTCCACCCCTTACAAATGCTGCTGAAAATGTATTAAACAACACTGATGCAGCTGCATTAATGGAAAAAGCAAAAGAAGGTGGAGTGTCCACGAAACCTTTAGAGGGCGTACTGGCGAAAATGCAAAGCTATAAGCCTAAAGATGTTATTTACATCCCGACTGGAGGTCTTTATCTGTTCCAGGATGAACGTTCGCAGTTGATGGCTGTGACCACTGATGGACGTTATACAATAACGGGTGGTAGCGTCATGGACATTCTTCAGAGAAAGTCAGTCTTATCCGTAGAAGATGTACGAAAATCCTACTTTATTAATTTAGACGACGCCCCCTTTCCTCTTGATACTGTGGCATTGATCCCTTTAGGAAACCCAAAACTAAAAAGACAAGCCGCTATTTTTATCACGCTTGATTGTGATGGTTGCCAAGATTTAATAAAAAAATTCTATGACGAAAGAGAAAAATACCGGGTTGACATCATTTTAATCCCCTCCCCCGGTGAGCCAAAGCAAGAATTACGTCAACTATGGTGCAGTAAAGAAAAAGGCAAAGTGAATGACCTTGATATCTTGCGTTGGCTTATGGGAAATAAGACCGATATAGAACAAAGGCTCCTGACAAAAAAAGAGGCAGAAACATGTCCGGCTGAGCCATTGGTAGGATCTCTGATGCTGGCAGGTATTTATAAATTACAGGGCGTACCTTCAGTTGTGAGACAAGACGGACTTGCCGGTAATGGCATACCGAAAGATTTTGATTCATGGTTAAAACAAAGTGTCGAACCCTTACTCAAAAACCCATTTGCTACTAATTAAGGTAATGAAATGAACATTAAAAAAGTTATTTTCAGCGCTCTGGTTGTTGGTTCATCTTCATACCTAGCGGGTTGTACTATCGGCAGCTCAGAATCAGAATGTCCGGGAATTGAAAAAGGGGTCGTTTGTAAAGGCCCTCGTGAAGTTATGGAACTAACGAATAACCGTGATGATCTTTCCGGCCTTGCGGAGGAAGAAGCTAATTCGGGAAAGGAGAAATCGGCTGTCAATGACAGCCAGTACCCTGCCCAAATTTCGCCGCCTGGCGCTGTGCAATACCCTAAGTCTGCCGTCTTGGTAAATAAGCCTGTGACATACAAGACGACGCAAATTAAACCTGCTGGCCAAGTCCCCGTTATGTACGATGAGACATTAAAAATGGGCGCGCCAACATCAACAATCGGGCCACGGCCGATAAGCGGCGTTCCAGTTAATTCTAATGTAAGGATGACAACGAGCTACAGCTCAACAGGTGCATCCGGTAACCCTTTTATCCATCCGACTGCTGATGTCATGAAGCAAACAACACAGGTTGTATCTCCGGCACCTGTACCGCGCTACGTTGCGCCAAATTCCGATATCAGTGCTAGTAAAGACCTTTACTCCGTTAATAATGGACAGCCTGTAAACCCTACGCTCAGCTCTGGCCAGATCCAGCAATACCGTACACAAGGGTATAAACAGGCTGTGGTAGCTCCAGAACCGCTTGCTGTACTTCAGCAAGGCCGCGTCATGAGAATCACCTTTGCACCATACACGGACGATAATGACGCTTTAAACCTGCCTGGCTTTGTCTATGTGAATGTCAAACCCCAAACTTGGATTGCGGGTAAAAATTCGACATCAAATCCGGCGCGAATAGTTCCTTTGCAAGTTCAGGATGCCGCTCGTGAAAATATGCAACAGCAACAGCGAGCAACGAAAGCAGTTTCGTCTAACGGTATTATCAGACAACTCTGAGGTCGCGAATGAAATCTGCTAACATCTATAATAAAGAATTAAGTCGCCACCAGTTTGGTGGGTTTATTCCTGTATACGACCAGATTCCTGGCACGAATTATTTTCTAATAGACGGTAATCGGCTTGGGTTTATGTTTATTTGTAACCCCTCACCTGGTGTTTTTGATAATCAGCAGGATGTGTTAGCTGAATTATTTAAAATGGATTTTCCTACTGACACTATCTGTCAGACCTCATTAACAGCACTGCCGGACCTGACCTTGCATTTAAGTGCCTGGTCGGCAGTTCGTGGTGGTCGAATGGAAGGACATGATAAGCTTAAGGGGGACTTACTCACGGCCTACCAGCTGGATTATTATGATAGAAGTCTAAATGAACCCTTAAAACCGGATCATGATAAATTAATGCTTCGTGACTTTCAGATCTGGATGTCATTTTCTATTCCGTTGAAATCTGCGCTTCCTACTGAAATTGAAATTAATCGCATCGATGCACTGTACTCTGACCTAATCAGTAAGTTGAACACACTGGGCCTTTTTCCACATAAAGTTAGCGCCGAAAACTGGCTTTATTGCATGGATAAATTAATGCATCCGGGAAAAACATCACGTTGGGCTGAAGGTCATGTTGAAGTCAACACTATGAGGCGTCTTAACGAACAGCTAAATGTTCCGGGGCGAAAATATACAGTAACTGAAAATAATTTTTCATCTACAACGCAGAGTACTGATGTTTCTGAACATCGTTATTTCAAACAATTATCTGTGGTCAAGTTCCCAGAACATGTAAATTTTGGAAGCATGTATGAACTTGTAGTGAATTGGATGAATGGGCGTAAAACTATATTTAGCCCATTTATGATAACTCAAACAGTCCATTTCGCCGATCCCTTAAAATTAGCTAGAGATAACGTCAGATATAAGGCAATTACTAACAAACAAGCTAGTATCCCAACCGTCTTAACGTTTTGTCCAAGACTGAAGGACATGGATAATGATTACATGGCGGTAACACGTGAACTGGAAGATGGGGCCCGTCTTTTACACAGTTATCTGACATTTACCGTCATGGGGAATTCAGCATTAGATGTCCAGTCTGCCGCAGACCAGTTAAAATCATTTTATCTGGAAAGTCGCGTTAAAGTGGCTGATGATTCATACATCATCTTTCCATCTTTTGTCTCTTGCCTTCCAATGTGTAATGACCCCAAGACGATACTAGATCTGGACCGTTTTGAGGTAGTCAGTAATACTGGTGCAGCGCATATGACCCCTCTATTCGGCCCATGGAAAGGTAATACTGACAGACCTGTACTTAACCTCGTCTCACGAGAGGGCCAGCTGTTGGGGCTTGATATCTTCAAGACTTCTGCCAGCTATAATATGGTTGTTGGGGCGACTTCTGGTGCAGGCAAATCGTTCTGGGTTGCATACATCATTAATAACTATCTTGGTGCAGGGCCGCGTTCTAATAATCTGATCCATTATCGTGATACTTTTGAAGGTTTCAAAAACAATGCTTATGATGCATTTGACCCTGATGGAGCCCAGATTTTTGTAGTTGACGTTGGTCGCTCGTATCAGGGTATTTCGGAGCAATATACAAATAGTCAGTTTATAGATTTTGGTAAAAAGCCTGATTTTACTCTGAATCCGTTCGCATTTTTGACCGATGTCACTGTTGCAGACCGAGTTTTTGATGAAGCGCCTGTTTTCAATGACGACTCAAATAATAACGATGAAGAAAAGGATAAAGTTGCACAGACCATTATGGTCCTGAATCAGTTAAAAATAATGGCATCTGAAAAAGGAAATATTGACGACTTTCAACAATCGGTCATGCTTCAACTGATTGGTGATGAATATAACGAATCACGTAAAGTCGGAAGTACAGGCTCTATTACAGGATTTGCACGCCGCTGTTCTGCCCATGAAGATAAGCGTATTAAAGATATCGGTGAGCAATTAGGGCAATGGTGTGAAGGAGGCATTTACGGAAATCGATTTACCGAAAAGCTCCCGCCAATAAACTTCGGTAGTCGGTTTATAGTTCTTGAGCTTGAAGAGTTGAAGGGTACCCCTCACCTCCAGACAGTCGTGCTCATGTCGATCATTCAAGCTGCTCAGCATGCAATGTTTATCAAAAAGGACGGTCGCCGCCGGTTGTTCATCCTTGATGAGGCATGGGAGTATATTCGCCCGGATAATGCTTCAGGCTCCAGTAATCAGTCAAATCAGTTTTTCTCATCTTTCCTTGAAGCTGCCTGGCGCCGATTCAGGAAAACGAACTGTGCTGGTATTTGTATTACCCAGTCCTTTGAAGATTACTTCACCTCCTCGGTAGGTCGAGCCCTGACGGCCAACTCGCCGTGGAAGATCATCATGAAGCAGGAAAAGGAGAGCATAGAAGCCATGAAGGCTAATAACTACTTCTCCACGACTGATGCTGAATATGAGCGTATGAAAAACATACGAACGATAAAGCGTGCATTTTCTGAGATGCTCGTCCGATTCGAGAATTTCCAGGAGATATGTCGCCTCTATGTAGACAGGAAAATGGAGCTTTGTTTTACGACTGACAGTACCGACCGTGGAAAGCTATGGGAAATACAAAGCCGTCTTGATTGCTCTTACGGCGAAGCAATTGAGATACTGTATGAACAGGAAGTTGCTAGCAATGCAGCTGCATAACGTTTAAGTAGTACTGGATACCTCATCTTTACTGGATGAGGTATCCGTACTTTACTCAAAATACAGGTTTTTAACTGTGTTACACTGCCCTCCCCCGCAACAATTGTTCAGGTTCAGAATTTCTGGATCGAATTAACTCCCCTAAATATCCCTAAATATCCCTAAATTTTATTTGTAGATACTGTTGATTGGCTTCTCTGGGGCTTCTACTTAAGTTGATTGGTGATGTAGCTTTTATACGGCTGATGTTTAATCATGCTCGGCCTGTGCTGAGCTAAATTTCCTGCCTTGGATACGGATGTTGTGGTTGCAAGTGATAACCAAATTTGTCGCGCTACTGTATATTAGATATAAACACTATCTTTATGGTTAGCTAAGCAACCCATAATTTCTTATGTATCGATTTAAAGTTTGGTAAGGCATTGAAAAACAAACAATAACTCATGTCTTGTTGGTTTGTTTAACAAGTTAGAGATAATATTTGTGAGTTGGTTTCTTTTTGTTTTGTTAGTCAATTTTCGTATTTGTGGTTATCTAAACCAACCATAACTATTAAGTTGCAGTTTTGTTTTGAACTAAAATGAAATGCCTTCTATTTAGGTTGGTATAGTCAACCATTTTCAGCTTCAAGTGATTACTAGAATATGGTTAATCGAGATGTTGTAACTGGTTGCTATCTGTAAAACAAGCGTAGTGCCATTTACCAAAAAACCTGAAATTCGCATCTTGAAATTGGGGAAGTTTATTCCTAATAAAACAATTTACTGACGATCCAACCAATTCGCTCCGCCGGGTATGTGCGCCTTAATCTCCAAAATTGGTATATAAACACCTTAAAGTTTATCCCGGGTGTTGAGTAACATTGCTTTGCATAATTTAGCCAAAGGGTTATAGGCTCAGATTCGGCGTGCTTTCTTAGTATTCTGAATGCCATCTTTTGGATCACGAGGTAAGCAGGAAGGATTTAGTTCATTCCTGAATGGCGCCTTAGCCGTCGAAAATTTTGCGGGGGCCTGGCATATTCTACTCTTTTGCCCGGTATTAGAGTCCAGGCTTTAAATTCCAACAAAGTTCTAGCACACCGAAACCTTATTTCGAAAACACTAGAAAAGGTAAAGGAAATTAAATGTTAGTAACATAGAGATAATTAGAACGGCCTACGAGATTTCAGAAGAAGTAATCTGCACAAGTCTCCACAACTTTTGTGAGAACGCCCTCTTATTTTGCTGCGAAGAATTAACATTATTGTCTGGGTTCACGCCGAACCACACGGTACTCTTTCAGTCTGTGCGCTTCAGACCGGACGTCGTCTAACCAGCTTCCCATAAATATGTAGATTTATGTTTGCACCATAAGTCATTACCACTAACGTTAGAGAGGTCCAACCCGCGTTTCATATTTCAACTTTGTACTTTTCAGTTCTTACAACCAAACTTTAATGTTGTTTTGCTTTTATCGTAGGTCATGTATAGATCCCTCCCGGGAACTGATTCATATAACCCCTTAATCGCCAGCTCTAGGCGGGATACTGTCCGGGTGCCGGAACACATTTAACCCCCTTAATCGCCAGCCCAGGGCGGGATGCTGTTCGGGTGCCTGTATATTTAACCCCCTTAATCGCCAGCTCAGGGCGGGATACTGTTCGGGTGCCTGAATATTTAACCCCCTTAATCGCCAGCTCAAGGCGGATACTGTCCAGGTGCCGGAACATTTAACCCCTTTAATCGCCAGCCCAGCGCGGGATACTGTCGGAGCGGCGGTACATTGAACCCTCTTAATCGCCAGCTCAAGGCCGAATTCTGTCCGGGTGCCGGAGCATTCAACCTCCTTAATCGCCAGCCCAGGGCGGGATGCTGTTTGGGTGCGGGAACATTTAACCCCCTTAATCGCCAGCCAAGGGAGGGACGCTGTCCGGGTGTCGGAACATTTAACCCCCTTAATCGCCAGCCAAGGGAGGGACGCTGTCCGGGTGTCGGAACATTTAACCCCCTTAATCGCCAGCCCAGGGCGGGATGCTGTTTGAGTGCCGGAACATTTAACCCCGTTAATCGCCAGCCCAAAAAGAGATGCTTTTGAATACAGGGGAATTGACGTTAGTTGCCACATAGCTGACTCTTGTTAAGTCGGTAGTTTGCTATCGCCAATGTTGAAAGTCATTCCTTATAACTCTCTTTTTACACATAACAAAGTAAACCGATGAGGCTGATATCCCATAATCGACGAAAAAGAAACAGAACGTTAGCGTATAGTTAGAATTACGGTTACAATTAAACGCATAAGGCACGAATGTACGCATTATGCGTAAAGTGTACATATATGCGTTTAATTTCATTATTTAGGTTAAAAGGGATCGGAAGAGAATGAATCTAATTGATAAGATCGCCCTTGTCGGTCAACGAATGAAGAGCGAGCAGATTTCCCTGAAGGAGTCATTATTGGTCTCTTCAAGGGTTTCGGTCTCGGATGATAGTGTTGAAGGTGTAGATCGCCTCATCTATAACCATTGTTTGAATAAAAAAAATCTGTCAGATTTTTTTGGCAAGTCACGCGTCACCTTTAATAAAATCCTTGCCGATCTTGAAGATAGAGGTCTGGTTGGTGCTCCTATCTTTCAGAACAAAAACCATCTCTATACCAGGTGGGACGTCCAAAAAATCATGGATGCTCTGGGCTGTCCTCGGTACAGCGACTATTACCATAGCCGTGCAATCGTAACGCAGAACCATAAGGGCGGCACGGGTAAGAGTACAACTTCAGGGGCTCTTGCTGTAGCCGCAGCGCTTGATATGCATCTAAACGCAAGGACACTTTTGATCGAATGGGACCCACAAGGCTCAATTGGTAGCGGGATGATACAAAGTGTAGCGGAAGATGATGTTTTCCTCACTGCTATTGACGCCATCTTAGGGGTTTATGAAGAGGACTCAGATTACAAAAAATACCTTGATTTAGGGTATTCGGAAGAAGAAATCATTGAGAGTATGCCTTTTTCGACACACCTACCGAATCTTGATGTTATTACAGCATTTCCTACAGATGCGCGATTTAAAGATAAATACTGGCAGTGTTCCAGAGAAGAACGAACAGAGCTATTACTTCGATTCAAAGAAGTTATTCTGCCTGTTTTGAAGAAAAAATACGGCCTGATTATCATCGATACTCCACCAGAGGATTCGCCAATCACTTGGGCAGCTGATGAAGCCGCTGATGGCATTCTTGTTGCCGTATCACCTCGTGAATACGATTATGCTTCCACAACTGATTTCATGTTGACCATCAGCGAGCGTTTCAAACAATCGCCGAGCAAGGGCGAAAATCTGAGGTGGTTCAAAGTGCTGGCTGTTAACGTAGACGATAAGAGTCCATATGAAAAAATTGTTCTGGATAAACTGGTAAGAACAGTGCAGGAACTCTTTATGTCTGCAAATATTAAAAATTCCGAAGCGTTTAAAGCCGCAGCATCAAGGGGCAGAACCGTATTGGATATTAAAAAGTCTGAAGAGCTTTGCTCACCTAAGCAGCTTGATGTGGCTGAAGAATCTGTAATGGCGGTCTACCAGCAATTTATAAATGAGATTAAGAGTTTTTCTGTGAAAGAAAGGAGTAACGCATGAGTGATGAGCAGCATATCGGGAATGACAAATCCCGTTATATTAATGCACCTAAGCGTACTGAAGTCAGCCATCGCTCCGGGCTTCCAGGCCTGAAATCACAGCCTCGACTGAGGAAGCTGTTTGCTTTACATAATGGACGTAAGCTGGAAGCTGAACACATCATTGTACCGGCTGAGAAGGTGGAACTGGAAACCGCAGTACACCCTATGAACCCACGAAACCAGGAAGCTCTCACTGTAAATGCAGTTCGAGATATCCTGGAACAAATTAAGGTACGTGGTGTTGATACAGAAGGCGTTGCTGTCAAACGAAATGGGGTGTATCTGCTTATAGAGGGCAGTCGTAGGCGTTTCTGTTGTATTCAATCTGCGAAGGATTTGCCACTATGGGTGTTGCCGGATGAATTATCCCCGGAAGATATTAATTCCATCATTACAGCAGCACAGACATCACGGAGATTTTCTTACCGTGAAGTTGGATTCCAGTATTTACAGAAAATGAAAGACCTTGGATTTGCAACTAATGAAGAGCTTGCTAATTATCTCGGAATCAGCCATGTATCTGTTTCTAAGCGTATCCAGGCGGCGAAGATAGATAATTCTCTTATTGCTCTCTTTCCTGACTATGAAGGTATTCCTAACTCGTATTACAATCGCTTATCCCGACTACAGAAGTACGTCGAAAAGAATTTATTCTCTCTTGAGGAAGTTGTAGATAATGTTCGGGAGGAAATAAGGAGCTTGGATGTAACCGATATTTCCGAAGCACAGAAGACAGTAATAGATAAAATTACTACAGTAGTTGAACAGCTTGACATAAAACCTCCTAGCAAGGGGTGGGAAACTCGTGAATTAGCCGTGTTTGATAATAAAGATAAATATGCAAGGATTAGCAAAAATGCGTCTGGAAGAAAAATTAGGTTTGAATTTAATAGAATTAATAGCGAATTGATCGCAGAAATTGAGGAGTTTATAAAATCGAAGTTGAAAGAAAAAGAATAATTAAATTTTGCATTAATCCGCATCGCAAGGATGCGGATTTATTACTATGTTGACCTTAATTTCATTCCCTCCATTATCAATACTGTAAAGCCTTAATCATTCTAGATGCGTGTAACTGCATGATCTTTAGAACAAATATCCTTATAAATGAGATTGCAGGTCCCCATGACAGGGACCTAAATTAACTATTGAATGGGTTGATGTACAGGTTCAGAAAGAAAAGGCCTGAGATCTATGTGAACTGCTGCTGCATTACTGTCATTAATTACGTTTAAAGGGGCTTTACCTGGTAAAGACATTGTTGCAACGTCGGGACCTGAAACAGTAAAGTTATTTTCCGCGCTTGGCATTACTGTGAATATTTTTATTGCAACATTCTCATGCCGATACATAGATATCCCGAACGTGGAGCCTGCTTCAGTATTACTGACATCAACTTCAACCGGTGTCCTACCGATCACTTCATTGGTCAGTATATTTTTCACAATGGCACCATCAGGTGCTGTGTAGATGCGATAAGGATAAGCAAAAGCCACCTCGCAGCAGCAAATACAGATGACGGCCAATATAGATTTCATGATTGCTCCTGTTCCAAAAATGCAAGACTTAATGATTGCGTAACTAGCGTTGTGTTTGTTTCACCCGAGCCGGGAAATTCATATCTAATACTGAACAACAATGGCAATGTGGGTCCATCACTCGACTTTTGTGAAATTTTGGTAAATGCGTTATTAATAAACGTTAATTGGTCAGTGTTGTCGTAGCAAAGGCCGAGTAAACCAACAGTCGGAACAGTAAACAATGAAACTGAACCAGGTGTTAATAACAGTTTCCCACGCGATGAATAGGTGCAACGGCTTCCGGCTAGATTTAGATCCGATAACTCAATAAATTCCTTGGTACCATTCTTGGCGAGCAGCCAGACATCAGTGCCTGAACTCTCAATCAGAAAAGTAACTTTTCCGTCGGTATAGGATTCACTTTTGTTGCTCATCACAGGGTCGAAACCTACTGAGGGGAGGTCTGCAATTTTGCTTCCAACCGACTGACAGCCAGTCAAAAGACAGATAAAAATCACTCCGGCTGCTTTAATCATTACTAGCCCTCATAATCGTTTTCTGTATGGTGCTGATATCGAATTCTTCACCTGGGTAAACCGTCAAATTTTTGGAGAAATAATTAGAACCAACGAGGAAGCTGTTACGTTTACCAACCCAAACAAACTCTGAAAACATAAAAGACCTGAGTTTATCAGTCGCTATAATCTCGTAGGTATGTGAGGACGGTAATGATGCAGTCGCGACATCTGGGATTGTGACGGAAGAGTGAATTTTTTTGGGCACATTGAGACGTAGTGCGACTTCTGGTGAAGGGTCATACTCCTTTGAAAAATCCTGTGATTTTGAAGTTTGGGGGAGGGTGAATTTTTTACCCTGGTCTGGTCCAAAAATCGCAATAACGCTTTTATTCAATTTACTTACGGACACTATCGCCTGTAATGGGGTACTGGATAGGTCATTGACGAAAGAGATTGTCAGGCTGGAACCCGGCTCTAACCATAGAATTTTTTTACCGGCTGCATCTTCATCCAGGGATACAATATTTGATAACAAAACGCCATTTTTGGCTATAACGTCAAATGCAATTTTGGGTATCACAAGGTTCAAAGGCGTAAGTGTTGACTGATTTGCGATCTGGAGATAGTTACGCTTAGTCATGCTTGTTTTAATTACAGGTCTTTGTTGACCATTAACAAGCCACATACCGTCGACATATTTTGCAGAAATAGAAATAAATTCATAGTTAGCCTCAGATTTAGCAACTGACTGCTGAGAAGTAGGCATTGGTGTTTTAGTCGATGCGGTTGCATTGATTGATGGCCACACAAATGCCAGCACCGGTAAAATTATCAGTTTTAATTTCTGCATTATAAAGCAGCCTCTATGTTGTTATCTTTTAAATCCAGGTCAAGTGGTGTTGTGTTTTGTGTGTAAATGCCGTTCTTATTAAGGATCATTTGGTGGCAAATTAGGGTTGGTGTTGAGGCCAGTATCAACTCGACCAGCGTTATTGCCGGAACTGTAGTACGAGGTATACCTGGGGCTAGTAGTGCTGGATCGCTAATTGCTGACATGAACAGCGAGCCAGTATTGATATGGAGACAGTTGCCGACGAGTACAGGTAAGTTAGTCAAAGGTAACCCATGAGCCTTTCTGATGCTATTGACCGGATTCCGACCCAGTACAACGAGGTTGACATCGCTAATATTCATTGGGCTGACTGCGTGATCCATACCAAAAAGAAACTGACTCTGAAAGATATTCACGTTTGCCTGATTAAACGCGAGGAGAGCGTTATAGGTATTGTCGAAACCCTGTCGTATGTCCGTGTAGTCGGATGGACAAACACCGATAGTAATATTTCCTTTAAAAAGCACCTTCATCACCGTGGCCAGCTGGGTGGAGAGCAGTTTGCTGATCTCCTCTTCAAGATAACTGCGGTTAATTTGTTTATGCCAACGTCCGCCTCTTGCACACCACCGTTCGTTAAGAAATGTGCTTGGGTAATAAGTCCTACGATCATTATTTGTGGGTAAGAGCTTCTTCATCATCTCTTCACCAGCCCCGGCTGCTGAGAACACTCGCACAGAACGTCCATCAAAAATACCAGTGTTTATCGCTGTCATTAACTCCATGGGCTCAGGACCATAATCAAAGAGATTCCCGGTAGGGAAAATGATTAGTTCCTCATCTGGGCTCGATATCGAATGGATAAGATTACAAAGCGTCGAATAATGTCCATGGGGGTCTGCCAGAAAGAAAACCCTTCCGGAATAATTAGTCAGGTCAATTGTCTGGACGTGCTCAGATGCCATAAATGCCTCTTCTAGAAAGTACAGTAATAATACCGGATGAGTGTCGGCAATATTTTCGTTAAGAGGGCTAATTTCTGCGCTTAGGCAAAATAGAAGTTGAATTCATCTGTAGTATCCGCACAGAGAGACTTTTAAGTGCCGTCTTTGGATAGGATTTTTTAGTGTCGTAAAGCTGAAGAAAACGTCATTTATGTGTGTTTTTATCAAGTGTACATAAAGTAGAGCAAGACAATTTTTAAAAACGAAGGATTCTTTTTTAACAATAACTTACGTGTGTTTCTTGCCTCGTTTTTGTTGACCTAAAGCAACCATTAGTGTATAAATCCCATATCAAAAGTGGTGGGTTAATTAAACCAATTCGAGGGGTTCTGCATGACTGAATTAGTAAAAACAAAACTGGCTGTAGCTGAATCAAACTCTACTGAATTAGAGACACTTAAAGTTGTTATTGATGATGGTAGTAAAGCGGCAAAACTGGTTTGTGTTAACAATCAAGGTGACCTTGTTCCCTTATTGACTCAAAATAGTTTCGTTGCAGATTTCCGGGTAAGCCATGACGGGCTTATTCCGTTTAATTACCTTATTGATGGCCTTCAACGATTCTCTCATCACAGTGAATCTAGTAATGCCCTTGAAACTACCGACGTTGCGCATCAGTACGATGAGATCAGTCGTCTGAATGTTCACCATGCTCTTCATTCCTCTGGTTTAGAGCCGCAGGATGTTCATCTCTATGTAACATTGCCACTTAGTCAGTTTTATACCGCTTTGGGTGAAACCAATGACGAAAACATCCAACGGAAAAAAGACAACCTGATGAAGCCGGTTGAACGTTATATTGATGGTAAGCGTGTTTCATTTAATGTTGTTTCAGTTACCGTGTTTCCTGAGTCACTTCCGGCGGTAACTCGTGCAGATGAAATTGAGTTAATTGAATCTTTTGAATCAAGCCTGGTTATCGATTTAGGTGGGACAACACTTGATGTAGCAAGCATTACTGGTCAGCTGGAACAGATCTCCCGAGTCAAGGGTTTTGACCGTATTGGTTGTTCTATCGTATATGATGAAGTCCGTCGTTATCTGGATTCTTCAAAGCTGAACGCAAGCTACGCGTATATTCAACACTTGGTCGACAATCGTGATAACAAAGCCTCACTAAAGGTTTCTTCCGATGATCTTGATGGTGTCTTCCAAGCCGTAAATAGTGCCGTAGCGCAACTTCAAGAAAAAGTGATCAAAGCAGTCACTCAGGTGGAAGAACGTCCGCACAATGTATTCCTAGTCGGTGGGGGTTCTTACCTGATTGAACCGGCAGTGCGTGAACATTTTGATAAATCGAAAATCATCATGGTAGATAATCCGCAATTCGCTCTCTCACTGGCTATTGCAGATACTGTTTTTGCGTGATGATGGTTTTGTAAAGGGGGGGGGGTATGACAAAAAAAACTGAGAAGGAAAACGATCGCATCCAGATTAGCGCGTTTTGGTTATCGGAAAGGCAATCTCCGTATGCCTATAATTTTCTAAAAAAAAGTGACTTAACACATCGTGGCGAACAGCTTTCCATAATAAGGTCTGCAATCACTACGGGGTTAGTGCTAAATAACCTCTTCCCCGAGCTATCAAGTTTTATTAATGGACTGAATGAGAGATTAACGGCTGCTGATCTAAATCGGTTTTTTAATGATGAATTTAAAAAGAGTGATTTAAGTAATGAACAGTTGAAAGAACAAATAAGTCTTATGCTTGATTCGAAATTCAACGATTTAATTTTAAAGATTAATAATTGCAAGAATCCTGCTGCTGTATTTTCAACTAATTGTCAAACTGATGTCAGTGATGCAGTAAAGCCTGAGACAGCAAAGGAACAGCGGTTGGAATTAATGTCTACAGAACTGGCCAAAAACTCCATGCCTGTGACTGTAGAGACCTTGCCGCCTGTTGCGATCGCAAATCAGAATGATTCAGTTCTAAAAACTAATCATGGTTCTCCGGACGTTAACTTAGCTCAAACCGAAACCATGGCGCTCAGTGAACAAGCGCAAGTGCAGGGTGTGACAACAAAGCAGAAGAAAAGGGCAAATGCAAACCTCGCAAATCTTGCAAAGTAAATATAGAAGTATCAATTGATTAAAATTTGTAATCTCTCAAAAAAGTCAGCTTACCAGCTGGCTTTTTTGTTGGTATATTATTAGTAGATGAGGTTGGATGGTGAACCGGTTACATGTAGTTAATGGAACACTCAATGCTGCATAGCAAGTTAAATAATTTCGTAGAATTATAGATCCAACTCAAAAACTCATTATGAACCTCTTTGGTTGTTTCAGGTCTAACCAGTTTGTTTTATGAAACCTAATTTTAGTTATGTATACTACTAAAAAAAAGGTGGTTTAGCTCCTGTTTATGGTTGTTCGTTTGCACGATTTAAGAACAGGTGTTAAAACGGGTACAGATTTGTCCTAAAGTATTGGTTGAAGTAAGAAATATCTTACTAAAATTGGTACTTATTTATTATTTTATGTAAAAAATCTCTATGCTTTACTGGTCAAGTTAGGTTTTTTTGTTACCCTAGCACCCTATGATCCTAAGAGTTTCTGCCGTGCAATCTGGATGAGCGTAAAGAAACTAACGGCATCATGTGTAACTGTTTGATTATTATAATGAAGGCTGACTGAATGTTATCACGCAACTCACTAATACATGGTTTACGTCGAGATCAGTTAATCGAAGTTCTGTCTATTTCTGAATTCCCAGTTGTCCTGGTCGAGAATCCCTTCATTCAGCCTGAATCAACGGGCAAAAAACCTGTAATTTTTAATATTGATGAATTTCATGTTTCTATCGCTCCAATTTCCTCCCTTAAGTACGACTGGGAATGGGCTCCAATTGATACAATACTCATCGAAGTGGTCATTCCACCTGCGGAAGCAGACCTCGTAAGCGCCGAGAATGATTTTCTTCGCGATGCGGGTATTGGCCATATTCAATGCGAGCCTGGTGGTGTATCGATACGCCGTACAGTGACATTTGTTGGTGGTATCACCGCCGACAATTTGCTGTATCAGCTTAGGCTTATGTGCGTGAGTGCTTTACACCTGATTGGAGAGGAACTGGAGGATGAAAGTTAATTACAAGAAACTATTACCTCTTGTAGTGCTCGGTTTAACAATTGCGGGGGCTTACTCGCTTTTCAACGCAAGACCGGCGGAGCCCGACTTGTACGATTTTACTGGCAAAGTTCTTAAAGCCACGTCTGTTTTCCAACCCTGTGATAAAGAATCCACACCTTCGTTAAACGTTAAAATTGCAGATAACGGAAACATACATATCAATGGTGTTGCATCAAAAGTTACTTTTGTTGAAAAAGTTTCGCCTGATGAAATTTCTGTTAAGTGTGCTGGGTTACCAATCAAAAATGCTCGGCTTGTGCATACGAGCTCTTACACCATGATAATTTCGGAAGGAAAAGGTGGTTTTGTTATTTCGGATTTGATACGCATCCAGGATAATGAAGTCATCTCCGGTATATGGTTCTTTAAGAAGAGAGCATAGCAATGAAAGAACTGGAAGCTATTGGAACGAAGGCTCTACGGGCTAGGGTCTTCAGCCAGTCAGTGGCGATGGCATTTGAAGTGAACGTCGACATAAGTCGGTCTGCTGATAATTCAGCCTTCATAAGCGAGGCTGAAAAATATTACCTTACTCTCCAATTCGCCCCTCCGGCTGACAATAGAGAATATGGGTGGAATTCAGAGGGAAGTATTCTCATGAAACTATCCCAAAACGAAGCCATGGCGCTGGCTTCTGTCTTCCTGAGAATTAAACCTACACTTAAAATTGAAAAGAGAAAAACCACGCATCGCACACACCAGGCTTACAAAAATATCACTATCGGCCCAAATGACCGTGGGGGCTTGTTAGTCACGTCAGGCATTGTTCCGGTCGAAAGGGGTTCATTTAAACCCATAAATTATAATCTTCCCGTAACGCAAATGGATTGTGTTTCAACAGGACTTTTTTTGCTTGGATTCTTGACGCTTAAGATGCCATGGGTATCCTCAGAATCGATAATAACTGCTCTGCGCCTTTCGGAGTCGAAAAGCTGTCAGTGAGTTAAAAATCTTCAATTTTTAGCAAAAAATTAATATTTTTTTTTCCTCTTAACGAACAAGATTTCAGATTTTTTTATCGTAGAGTAATTTTAATTCTGCGTAAAAAAAACAGGTGTTCGTCATGAGAAAATCAGGTTTATGTTTAACCCTGTTGTTTTCTTTAATTGCCTCGATTAAGTCGGTACATGCCGAGGCAATTATGATTTCCGGAAAACTCCAGGCTGATATGCCTGCCGTCACGTTTAATCCCGACCCGGGCGATTTTGTTGCATTCGTAAACAATAATATAATTACTGCCTCAGGCTCTGGAACCGCATGTAATGTGACGGTTGATGATCGTGCGACATCAACGGTGGATAATCTTGTCTGCTTCTTTGAGTGGCTTCCAAATAGCTCTGGATTTACTGCTAACGGGTTCACGTTAACCGGGATTCCAAACAGCTCAGGAGACCTAAAACTCCCTTACAAAATTTCCTATTTTTCCGGTACAGAAAGGCAAAAAGTAGAAGTAGTGAAAGGGGAGTATACAGTTAATGCTCTCGTACCGGTTAAACCGACGATCACCGGCCTAAAGTCGTCTATGAATGGGCTGGTTCAAGAGGGTTACACACTTAAATCTTATATTAAGGATGAAGTGATCAGGAGTTTTGCCGTCTCAGTAGAACCCCGCAATTTTGTGCAATATATTTCTATCGGATCGGGTTCTGCCTGTGAAGTCCCTATTGGTGGGACCAGTTGCACGATCGATGTAGGAAGTATTAAAGTAAGTGATTCGGATTTATTGATAGGTTCACGGGAAATAACTGTCACCGCTAATTCGAAAAATAATTACTTTGCCCCTCCTGAAGCGCAAAAGCTTACGCTGACCTGGGACTACCGTCCTCCTGTTGTTGACCATACTCTCTGGAATTTCACTGATGAAGCTAAAACTATCAGTATTGGCGGTCAGCAAATCTATACCGGCGCTAAAACGGTAGCTGTAGCCGTCAAAGTGCCCCAGGAAGAGACTGAAGGCGAGTGGTGGCTACCAACAGCTATGACGCTGACGATGGTGCCGGACGGGGTTTTCAAGCCGACAACAAAAGTAACTTTGGATGACGGTACGGTTATCGACTTTAAGCAATCCTGGGTAACACCGATACGGCGTACCCTCCAGCCCGTGAGCGGACCCCAGAAGGTCGGCGATGAGTATCTGTATATCTTTGACTTAACAGACCTGACGAATGGCTCTTATGCCGCCACGTTCACTATAGAGAATACTAGCAAGAATACGTCTACGTACAATGAGCCCGAAAGCAAACTGATGCTTTCTGATAACCCCACACTCATGGTACTTAAGGATGGGGCAGCGCTGGCAAAACGAGCACCTGTTTATTTCTTAAATGAAATTATTGTTGCCGCATTCCAGGGGCAGGCCGGGGTTGCGGATATTAAAGCCGTTACTATCGATAACAAAGTTGTTGAACTCACCCCAACGAACTACAAAGGCATTTATTATCTGCCGGTGGGGGATGATCTAGATGTGAATGCTGACCACGAAATCACAGTCGTGGCGGAAAACCTGTATGGCAAGATTGTGACATTCAATACCACTTTCACGTATCAACCGACAGGGTTTGCGCTTAAAAACTTAGAAAAAGACGTCACCTTGTATTCTCGCGTTCGGCAATATACCGATCTGATGAGTCAGACAGCCGGTGATAAATGCACTCTCTTTACTACGGAAGAGAACGCGCAGGCTTATCTTGAGTGGTATGGCGGCAAATCTGATATCACTGCCTGTTACCCTCAGTGGAACAATGTACCGGACGGGCTTGAATTTTACTTTAAAGGCAGGACGCCAGGACTTACGGGGTTCTTCAATAAAACTGGCGAAAACCTGCTCGATTACCAAGTCTATATGATAAACGGTAGAGGCTCTAAAGCTGTGTCGGCCAAATACCGCCGCGTATTGACAACTCAACTGCCATATAACCCAATCCTTACTTACAAGAAAAATAAGTTGGTAACTGGGATCAACCCTAACACTGCACTAGCGTACACGACAGGTGGGGAAGCTGCTCGCCTCTTGGCAAAAGTGGTACCTGCTGATGTGACAGTCTATGTTTCGCAAAACGGGGGTGAGAACACAAAAACGACGTTTAAAAACCGTTCATCAAACAACGATGCAACTACATTCGTTCAGCGTCTGAAAGTAGCCGCAGCCCCACTGTGGACGAAAAATGTATTCGACATTGCTGTAGAGTACTCGAAGGACCCGACAATGCGGACCGCCGATACACTTAACGTGTATACGGTCCCCGACTTCAGCATTCGGGCTACGATGGAAGTCGAAGACAAAAAGACGGCTACTACAATGGAATTACCGTTGAAGGTGTCAGTTGGGCGCTATAACAATTCAACTCGCAAAAGCTCATTTAGCCGGACGACAATGGGTGACTGGGATGTAACCATTTACGCTCAGAAAAGTATCTATGGTAAAGATCCAGAAACAGGCCGTTTTAAAACGACGTATGAACGTACCCCATTAACCGAGGCATTGCCGGTGAATGATGCCGGGGTAGTCGAAACAAAAATCAAAATCGAGAATATGGACCTTGGGAACATGCGTCTTGTCGGGATAGCTAAAGTCCGTTCGCCTTTCGCTGATTTTGAATTGACCCGGGAAACAAGTGCGGTCGGCATACGTGTGTATAAGGGTGAAGAGCTGGAGGGTAATCTCTCAAAGAGCCTGATTATCGGCCGTATCCCGCTCAGTACGCTTGTGAACTTCAAATCGGCCAGCACAGCTAACTCTGATGCGCTTGCTCCTACCGAGTGGCAGGAGTCGTCAGACAATGGGCAGACATGGACGATGCTTTCGGACATGACTGGGAAGAGAAGTATTTCAATCAGAAAAACTGACGTCGGTAAGTGGCTCTACAGGGCCAAGATGACCAACAAGTTTACGTCAAAAGTGTCTTATAGCGACGTGCTGACAGTTGTAACGTACAAACAGCCTAAGCTAAGTATTGATGTTGCGGAAATTCTTGAAGGCGATGATTTACCAGTCTCGTTGCTGGATAATGATGAGCCGATTCCGCAGGGTACGGCTGAAGTAATGTGGTCGGAAGATAAAATTAATTGGGTCGCGGGTGACACTACCTATACCGTGACTGCCGCTGAGAAGCTTCCGCCAACTATCTACGCCCGGATGCGCTATCTGGATTCAGACGACCTGGCTGAAGAGTCCTCCTGGAAAGAGACGTCTGCGCGGTTAACGGTCGCTAAACCCAAGCGCCTTTCCGTTTCAGTGAGCAGCATTTCAAAGGTAGAGGTGGGAAGTAAAGTTACTTTAGATGGTAAATACTCCAACCCGAACAGTCGGTACCAGAACGGAAATGACGTCATTGAAGAATGGACTGCCCCTGACGGACAGAAAATCAGAGGGCCTAAGTTGTCGATGACGCTGACAGAGGAGATGCTGGATAAGCAAGGCTATGCGGCATTTACATACAGTGCATGGCTCGCTGACAGCAAGGAAAGTACCATTTCCACGCGGAAAGTATCGATTAAGTCCTGGGTGTATAAGTTCCCTGAAATGAAAGTCAGTACGAAGCTAAAATACACTATGGCCCCGTCGACCTTACACGTCGCCCTGACCGGAATAAAAGACGGTGACTATCCGGGAGTAACTTATTCACGGGAGTGGATCTACGATAAGGAAAATATCTCCATTTCAAAAGATGAAGGAGATACGAAAGAGTTTGCAATTGCGAAGCCGGGTAAATATACGTTGATGATCGTTTTCCGCGATAACCGTAATAACGAACAGCGTATTGAAAATACCTTCGTCGTCGATGAGCAAACTCCGATGACTGTTGAAATGACCCCAAAATTCTCTAATAAGTTCATGAGGGCTCCTCTTGATGTCACACTAAGATCTAATATTAAACTGGCGCACTCTGCTGACAGTATTGATACGGTGACGTATAAAGTAAATGGAGAGGTTGTCCAGGGTAGTAAAAACTATTGGGCTCAGGGAATTCCCGGTCTTACTGAGAAAAAATATGAAATCACGCTGGATGTTGTCAGTAAAATGGGACAGCGTGGTACAGCATCAGTAGATTTTGATGTTGTAAAAAACGCCGCTCCGCAATGTGTGCTAAGCCATACAGAATCCAATATGAGCTGGAGTTTCACAAATAAATGTGTCGATACTGATGGCAAACTGGTTCGTTATGAATGGTATATCAATGATGAACTAAGGAATGTTTTTGGCAGCACTGCGACACTATCGAAAAATCTTAATCGTGGGAAGCAAGATATCCGTGTAGTCGCATATGATGATAGTGGAGATTCAGCAACACAGCGCACGGTCGTATATGGCCCAGATGAGGAAAAATCAAAGGCTGTAGAAACAACTGGTACATCGCAGTAAGACAAATTTATGTACTGAAATAGAAGCCGGGACAGTAATGTCCCGGCTTTTTGTCTTTGGTCTTTTGAATTGATTTCGTCGGAAAAGTTACTTTGCATGAACGGTGATACAAGTCTCATGAATCACCAATCAATGGCAATAATGAAAGAAAAAGAGGGGCGTAAATTATCAGAAATAACTGGCTTTGTAGAAATAATGACGGTCCAAAACATGGATAATAGGTATTAAGGTAATGTAAAAATTAGTCCTTTGGTTCCGGTATCTGAGAGAAGCAGGTTATGAGCGAATACATACCTAAGAAGCGTGGGTTACTGAGTTTTGATTGGTACGTGCCGATCAATTTGGCAATTCTGATACTGGTACTGGCCATCTTCTTTACTCGATTTACATTTGGACATGGGCTATTAAATGGTTGTTTACCTGCTGATTTTTACATGATTGACTTGAAGGATAAATCTGTCAAGGCAGGAAACATCATTGCATTTCATATGCCAAAATCAGTCCGATTTATACGTGAAAATGAGAAGGTTATTAAAATTGTGGCGGGGGTAGGCGGAGATCGCCTAAGAGTCACAATGGATGGCGTTTATAACGGGAGCAAGTTTTATAAAGCTAATGCCAGACGTATTTCAATGAAATACAACATACCTGCTGAGTCTATTGAAAGAGAATTAACTATTCCGAAAGGAGAAGTTTTTTTAATTGGCCAAACGGATCACTCATGGGACTCACGATTTTGGGGGCCGGTTAAGTTGACTTCAGTTATTGGGAAAACATATGCGATCTATTGAATTAAAAACAACGATTAAGCCTCTGGCCACCTGCCTGGCGTTTTACGCCTTGATGTCCACCGCTACGGCTAGCCCCCAGTATCAACAGGTTGCTGACGACATTGCTAGGCAAGCTCAAGTATTGGGCGCTCAGTCAACGCCGCCGGAAACAGCAGAAGGCCCGCTCTCGTCAGGCTCTCTGGATTCTCCGGATGTCCAGAAGTACGTCCGCCAGGCTGAAGCTTTGAAGCAAAACAGGGACATCAGTCAGCCAACGAATCGGGGCTATGTACCGGGTATGAATGCTGACAGTGTGCAGGCGGTTATCGATCATACTCAGGCTATACGCGCTCAGAATAATAATTCTGAAGCAGTTAATGACATTATTCGCAGACGTGATGAAATTCAGGGAAATATTCAGCTGAACGACTCAGCACTGAAGTCTGTCGAAAATAAACCAGAAGTAATGCGCAGCCAGTCGACGAATATCGAAAAAATGTTTGGTACCTCAGGGATCACCGCCGCTGACTTCGAACGAAAAATAGATAGCAGACGGGAAGAGGTGCTTTCGACAGAAAACGGTATCACTATCTTTGCGTCATTTAGCCTGCCTGATTACGTCCTAGAAGATCTACTCCGTACCGCGTCACAAAATAAGGCGAGAGTGGTTTTTAATGGTCTGAAGAAAGGCACGACGCGTCTTCCGGAGACTCAGGCTGCAATCAATCAGTTGGTGGTGAAGGGGAAGTTTGACTCTCCACTGATTACGATTGACCCTGATGCGTTTGACCAGTACCAGGTCACGCAGGTCCCGACAATTATCTCCCGTGAGGAATCCCGATTCGCTAAAATGGTCGGTTCGTTTAACGTTGATTTCTTCCAGCGAGAACTGGCCAGAAATCCCGATCAGGATATTTTACCTAATGCTGGTACGACCTATCCGGTCGAAGAGAAAAGCATTATTAAAGAGCTCGAAGAGCGAGCACAAAAGTATGACTGGGAGGGCGCCAAGAAGCGAGCTGTTGCAGACACATGGAAGAACCAATTCATGGTTAATCTGCCTCCGGCTCAGGAGCACAAGGAATGGTTAATTGACCCGACTATCAGGGTCACTCAGGACGTGAAAGATAAGCAGGGCCGCGTCATTGCTTCTGCGGGCGAGCTGATTAACCCGCTGAGCAGGTTCCCGCAGAACCTCACCATGATAATTTTTGACCCATTGAATCCGGGGCAGCTTGATTGGGCTGAGAAGCAATATCGCCAACTTCTTGGCAGCGGACAGGTTATGCCGATGTTTACGCGAATTAAACAGGAAAATGGTTGGGACCATCTGAATGATCTGCGCGAGAAATTTAACGGGAAAGTATTCAAAGTCAATGAGCAAATTATTTCCCGCTTCCAGATTAAAAACACTCCAGTGTTGATTTCAACTGAAAAAGATAAATTCCGGATAACGCAATTCAGTGAAGCTGAAATACGTGGTGTTGGAGAAAAAATCTCGGCAGAGGAGAACTGATATGAAGATCGGATTTATTTTAGGGGCGCTGCTGGCCACATGGCTGACTCTGAATTACCCGGACCTGATGAGAGAGTATTTCAACAAAGTGGTTACGTATATGGAAAGCGTGACAACATTCATTACTAAATAGTGAGCGTGCCGGTGAAGAAGCTAAAAAAGTTACTTTTGGAAATTTTGGTTGCTGTCATGCTGTCATTTTCCCTGCCTGCAATGACCATGGCCGCAGATACCGGCGTCCCGGGAGCAATGTGCCAGTCAGCTGGTGTGTGGCAGGGACTAATCAAAAATATCTGCTGGAGTTGCATCTTCCCGATGCGGATCATGGGAATTGGTGCGGCACCTGAAGGTGCCGCACCCTCACGCCCCGGCTGCTATTGCACAGACCAAAATGGGATACCAGAAATCGGATGGCAGTTAAGTTTTTTCCAGCCAGTTAAAATCGTAGAAGTAGTGAAAAGCCCATGGTGCAGCCCATTTTTGGAGGGAACCATGTTGCAAAAATCACAGTTCGATATTGGCAAGAGCAATACTAACCAGCCTATGACTGCTACAGAAGCCGGATTCTACGACGTACATCTCTGGGAATTCCCGATCATGACAATGTTGAAATTGCTGATAATCGGTGAATGTACAGCAGAACCTTATATTGATGCCAGTCTGACGTATATCAGCGAAGTTGATCCAATGTGGGAAAGTGATCTGTTGACGCTCGTGCTGAACCCCGAAGCTGTGGTATTTGCAAACCCTATTGCCTCAATGGTATGTGCTGCTGACTGCGTGGCAGTGACTGCCGGAAAGGATAATTTGGCTGCCTATTTTTGTGCCGGTTGTGATGGTAACTTGTACCCGCTTACAGGGCACGTCTATGCGAATGATGATGCCGTCAGAACCAGTTCCCTTATTACACAACGACTACTAACTAAGTTACATCGGCAAGGAATGCTAATGAGAACAATGGGAGCAGATGCAATGTGTGAGAAAACATGGGAATACTTCACTCCTCGTTCACAATATAGACTTTCAATGCTTTACCCAACGCCAGAAGCTAAAGGGCCTGATTGCTGCCATAGGCTTGGTGACTCCGTACATGATTGGTCAACGCTGAAAGGTGGACGAAAGAAAATAGGCATAGATAATTATGTCTATATGCTATGGAGATATAATGACTGTTGCGTGCGTTTTAATCCCGGCGCTTAATTGCAGGAGGCTTTTAATATGAAAACTAGGAAATTAATTGCTTCAACAATTATTGCGTCTATGCTCGCAAATACTATGAGTTGGGCATTTTACGTTTCGCTCATTAACATGGTTATGACACCAAAAATATACGCAGCTGATGCGATATTTGATCAGTTGGAAAACAATTTTGACCTTGCGAACCCCAACGCAAATCGAAATGCAACAACAAGTGCTCAGGATATTGTAGAGAAGTACAAGAATGCTGATTCCGGGGAAAACCTGAGCGGAAAAATATCAGATAAATATGTAGGTAAAGCAGATTCAATAAACTTAGACGTTGGGAAGTACGGGGCGCTGAACTCAAACGAAAGTGTTATGAGTAATGCTGCATCTGACGGCAAGTCGATCGGTAAGACCGTACAGTTACCGAGCATGACGGGCGGTACGATCAACTCTAATTATACGAAAGAGGGGGCAAAGTTACTTTCCAGAGACAGTAGCGGTAACATTGGTATAAGTAACAACACGAATACAACGGCAGGAACTAAAACCAGTACAGGAGAGCTATTCAGCTCAGAGCAGAAGCACAGTGATATTCAGTTTAATTCCGGTGGCCGGTATGGAGATGAGGATGGATTCATCAATGACATCAAAAATCGAAAAAGTCAGCTGTTTGAAGCGCAGAGTTACGATGGGGTTGCCTACCGTACACTGGTGAATGCAAATAAAGACAACCCAGCATCTAATATTAAACCTAACGACCCTATGTTCAATGCTGGCCGAAATGAAATTGGTAATGCTGTAGCCGGTACAGGCAACTGGCTACAGAGTTGCAATACGGAAACAAAAAAACAAACTATTACTACACACTATCCAGATTATAAAGAGTTTTACTGCAACTCACCCAAGAAAGATAACTTTAATAGTTGCACAATAACTCGTGATTTTTCCGTACCTGTTTATATCTCAGGTGGTAATGGTGATATGTCTATGTGCGGGGATAATTGTGTGAGGGTCTGGTTCGGCAGAAGAGACGACAACTATTGGAACGATGGAGTATATGACAACTCATTAACCTTAAAATTTCATCCTGATGCAAAGCTTGCAACTGCGAAAATAATTAATGCAGAGTGGGATGATCATATGAGGGTCACGCTTGATGGAACGCAGATTTTTGCTCACATAGATGGAGAATATAGAAGTAGCAATTATCCATCACCACAAGGGCCATGGGAGCTGAAAAAATCATGGAAGCTTGACAAAGTCTACGATATTACCGACCAGGTAAGAAACTCTGTATATCAGGAGGTGGACCGTGAAGTGACAATGGCGTCACGCGTTTGGGTAGGTGGCGGTGGGGAAGGCTATTTTGAAGTTGAGCTGACTTTTGAAAATATGAAGCTGGAGGATAAACATATACAGGAACCCGCAGGTTGTTTTGATGCAGTACAAACGCCGAATTCATTCTGTCGGTTTGACCGGTTTGTGAACATGGATGTCGGTACAAAGCGGCTCCCGGAAACTGTGCTTAAAATGGCCACACCGCTTTATAAAGGCGATACCGGGTTCTTAACCTGGAAAACAAACCTTGAAGGTTACTTCTGTGATCCCCTGGCGAAGGAAAAGCTGTGCTCATATGATGCGAAGGGAAACATCATGAAAGACGCCGCAGGAAAAGACCTCTGCTACAACTACGACGACATTAAAAATATGCCTGACGCTTGCGGCACATATAAAAATGATGCTGCGTGTGTGCTCGATACACAGACTTGTGCAGAAGGTTGGTTCGATGAAGGCACAAATACATGCTACATGTATGAGCAGAAATATACGTGTGACAGAGGTAAGGACGTCGTCAGAGAGGTAGAGTCACAGACTAACGCCTGTGTAGGTATGATCCCATGTTCTGGTGGAACATGCGAAACCGGCCCAAAAGAGGAAAACAATGATTTTGGGAAAGTGGCCGCGTACTCAAACATGGTTCAGTACATGCAGGGTGAGGCAAAATGCGAAGATCCCAACGACCCTAATTCCTGCTCCGTCTTTGAGGGGAAAGCAGAATGGTGCGGCAGGTCCGTTGGTTTTGTGAACGGGCTGGCCAAAACAGATTGCTGCGAACAGCCACAGGGTACCGCTGGCTCACTAGAGGCGATTATGCTGGCTGGGTCGATGATCCGAAACACGAACTGGACACGAGTGAATGCTCAGCTGGTAAGCTGGACCGGTGGGGAGAGTGGAACCTGGGCTTCAATGGCTAACTCGGTTGGTGAATGGACAGCATCGGCAGGTAAAACTGTTGGTCAGATGTGGAACAATGTCACCAGTTCGCTAACCAGCGTCTACGAAAATGTGGCCGGTAACCTTGGGCGAACAGTAGGTTCATCCACTGCTGGTGGAAGTGGTCAACTTGCTAAGGAGACAATGAGCTCTTTCGGGCTTGGTACCCTTAAGAAGATGGCCATGGAAAAAGCATATGACTTGCTTCCCGATACAGTAAGGGACTTCGTTTTTAAAAATGTAGCGACAACGGGTGGCGAAGTAGTCTTTTCAGCAGCAATTCAAAACTTTATGCTTGCATTAAATGTCATTGGCTGGATTTATACCGCATATCAAATAACAAAAATGTTGCTTGAAATGCTTGTGGCCTGTGATCAAAAAGAAATGGAAGCGTCTATTCATAAAAATCAGAAATCCTGTTTCACACTGGATACTGAACGCTGTGTTAAATATCTCAATATGGGATTTACAAAGAAGTGTGTTAAAAAAGCAACAGACATGTGCTGCTACAATTCAATGTTATCTCGCGTGATTATGCAGCAGGCGTATCCTCAACTTGGAATAGATCCGGTTGCTTCGAGTTGCGTTGGATTATCAATTAGTCAAATACAGAGATTAGATTTTGATAAGATCGATTTAACTGAATGGATTAACGATGCCGTCCAGGTCGGAGAAGTTCCTGATCAGTACGCTACATTCTCCGAGTCATCGATAACAGAAAATTTGCCATTTAAAAATGAAAATTACCAACTTCCATCCCAAAGAACGAAAGAATCAATGGGTGGTGAGGATAATATGATAAAAGCTAGACAGGAAAATAATCAGGCAATTAAAGAGGAGAATGTGGACTGTAGCTATCTACCACGGCCCGCGATTTGTGAAGTTGGGTCAACTTATGTAGACCCAATTACTGGGAAGGAATTACCAAAATACTAAATGTAGGGGCTGTAAAGCCCCTTTATTTTTATTTTGCTTTAAGAGTTTTTTCAGGGAAACCCTTCTGACCATATTCTCCTGCGAAAAGATAATAATCTTTACCGTTAATAGATGCAGCAACGCCACCTGGGGTAGTGAATTTTGGACTGTCAGAACGGAAAATAATACCTGAGAAGTTAGTACTAGATTCATTGCCTTTAAATGGAATGAATACGTAACGAACTACTGAATAATCACCGGCAGGTAGATTAAGTTGAGGGATTTCAGATCCAGACGCTGGGCGAATAACCTGGAAGCTGTACATGGACTTAGTCGGCATTACGTCGGCAGCTGGCTTTGAAGGGAGGTCGCAGGTACTCCATTTATTCATCACTGCCATATCAATCTTGCATGAAGCCAGAGCCGCACTTTGCTTCGAAGGATTGAACCCGAGTGCCACCTGTGACTCTTTGGTGTGATTATAAACATATGCAGCACCGGCACGTACTAAGCTTTCATCGTTATAAGGAAGTTTTTTAGGGTTCGGGACAAAGACGACGTATTGGTTAACCTGGATATATTCAGCGTCAGAGGAGCTGTACATTGATCCCAAACTCATAATACTTAATCCACTGAGCCCTCCTGTAACATAGCCCATAGAGCCACTAATTAGCAGTTTGGAAAGCAAGTTATCTGCATCGCCACCCGGCTGGACTGTTTCTTCATTAAAAGTAACGTCAAAACCGGCCAAAGAGTAAGCATTTTTGGCTACCGAGTCTTTAGAATTAGCATGCCAGTAGAGCCCATGAGTGTCGCTGTGCTGTGCAGAATTCGGGGTTTTACCAGCATCCCGGGCACAACCAACCAGCGATGCACTGGCAACAAAAGCAGAAACCAGAGATACAAAACGTTTAGTTTTCATTTGAGACCCTTCTTTGAATGATTTTTTTGTCTAGAAGCATTATTTCATACTCGTCAGTTTCTCAAACAACCAAAATGCAGAAAAAATGAAAAAATGTGAAGCGAACAAAAACCAGCCTTGTAAAGAAAAATCCCTCTAAATTAAATCGTATAATCAGTGGGACTAAATATTCAGAGGCTTTTATGGGTAAACCAACAGATGAGCAAAGGGTCATCATTGAAAATGCAAACGCAAATAATATGGTTATTGCAGCACCAGGGTCTGGGAAGTCATTTACGATGATCGAGGCTGTGATCTCAATCCTCAGGCAGTTCCCATATGCCAAGGTTGGAATGGTCACATTTACTCGCGCTGCAACAAATTCATTGGCTGAAAAGCTGAAAAGTCGGTTAAGTAAAAAAGACCAGGATAGGGTGCTGGTAAATACTTTCCACGGCTTTATCCGGATGCAACTGGACATGGTCAACTGGAAGGGCAAGATGCTGATTAGCTCGGCACAGCGTTCTGTAATTCATCGTGCGTTAAAGGAGTCAGGCGCGCCTTTCCGTTACCCGGAAGCTGAATTTGCTATTGATGCGATTGGAAGGGAAATGGATACAGACATCATTTCAGTTCGCCATACGCGTCAACAAATCCACTTGTTCAACACATACCAGGCAATATGTCAGAAAGACCACGTAGCTGACTTAAATGCACTCTCACGTTTTGTCGTGGGCCAGATGCACTCAGGAAAAATGCAGCCACTAAATTTGACGCATTTAGTTGTAGATGAGGTGCAAGACACCGACTCGATTCAGTATGCCTGGATCGCACTACATACAAGGGGTGGTGTTAACACGAGCATCGTAGGGGATGATGATCAGGCAATCTATTCTTTCAGGGCCTCCGGCGGGGTAAAAATATTCCAGCAATTTGAAAAACAATTCAGGCCAAACATATTTTATCTAAATACCTGTTTCAGGTGTGAACCAGAAATTCTTAAGGTTGCAGGGGCATTGATTGAAAAAAATGTTTACAGATACGTTAAGGATCTGCGTTCAGCTAAAAGTGGTGGTGGAAAAGTTAATTTCCGCTCATATGTTGATATGGATGAACAGATTCAAGGCATCCTCAATCTAATTAACCAAGACCCAAATGGCTGGGCAATCCTTAGCAGAGGTAATGCACATCTTGATCAGCTTGAAAGCCTCATAGAGCAGCCGGTTCTTCGTTATGGAGGCAAGTCCTTTTGGGATGAGAAAGAGACGAGCGACGTACTGCATCTGATGGCTTTCTTTCGGCAGTCCAACGATGTTCGATTAATGAAGAGGGTGCTGGCGCTTTTCGGTGAAAATGAAGAAGTTTTGGATCAAACAGCATTTAGCATGAAAGGGAGAAAAGTAACTTTTGGTGAACTGAGCATCCCAGATGCAAGTTCCCTGGAAACAAGAACACTTCACTCAAACTTCACCCGGTTTACACAGGAGACTCGGGATAAAGTTGAAATCGAAAAGCGCTTCGCAAATCTGATTAAATGGATGGAATTGTCATCAATAAAAATGAGGACTCAGAAAGGTTCACCTTCACTGACACGAATTGCGTTAGATACCTGTAAGCAATGGGCTGAGAAAAATGGCTGGCAAAACATGATAAATCGAGCTGCGGCGATGTGTTTGGGGCCTAAAAAGAAGGATGAGGAATATACGCCGGATAAAGTAGTTTTATCGACATTGCATGGTTCGAAGGGGCTAGAATGGAAAAAAGTCATTATTATGAGTTGCAATGCTGACCAGATCCCAAGCAAGAGATCAGTGGGGCAGGAAGCGATTGAAGAAGAGAGAAGACTTCTATTTGTAGGATTTACACGAGCAGAACAACAGCTGCATGTAATGTGGTACGGTGATCCGTCCTTCTTTTTAAGCGAATGCGCCGAAGAAAAATTGAAAGAGGCAGCGAATATGAGAATAGAATCAAATTTAACAGAAGAATTTTCCAATCAGTATTTACAATAATGACTCTATGTTGTATAAGAATATTGAGCTTTGTATTATCGCTCCCACATTTCAAGTAACTGACAAAAGTTACTTTGCGCATTAAGCGCGGATTCAGCCGTGAAAAGCGGCCAGCTTACTTAAGCTGCAAGGCACCACCGGCAAAATGTCACCTTTGTCGCTGGTGCCTTTCCTATGCCCGTAAAAAGGCAAACCGAATTTACCAAATCGTAACTAATTTAGCTCTTGATTGAGCTATTTTCGTTGCGTACTTCTAATGCCAGAAAGTATAAATCAGGCGGTTCATAGCTTACGGGAGATGAATGACAGGCTTTGCCTTTGTGTTGGAATATTCCATTATTCCTTCCTTCTTACTATATATAGGTGACCCCAAATGTCTAAAAGCAAAGCACGCAGTAAAGCCCTTCTTCTGGCCTTCGCCGATCTGATTCCGGATATGGACAAGGCAGTTAACAAGAAGTTATTGGAATCTCTGATTATTTACTCAGGGCATGATAATGACCTTATTGTTATTTTGAATGAAGACGGACCAACTATAATTGAACTGAACTCTTTAAAATCGGTTTCTATGCTGGCCCAAAAGCTTTCAGCTTTTTCAACTTATTATCATGTAGAAATGCAGCAAATTCATGTCAATCCAATTGACTTTGAGAAGGCTTATAAGCTACTCAAAGAAGCACCTGCAATTCCCATGTTTAAAACTTTAGCTGAACTGGATAAGTTTTTAAATGAAGAGTTTGAAAAGTATGGGTTGAACACATTCCTTGATGTGGATGACCTAGATTATTCACTCGATAAATCCAGAGAGTTAAAAAATGATCAGTTGATTGCCTGGGTTTCTGAAATTATTGTGAAGCGCGATAAATTAGCATTGCGTAATCGCTTTAATGAAGTGACAAAGGCACATTATGAAACTGTAGATGCATTGTATGCAGCCGTCCGTCCCTTAATGAAAGAATTAGGTTTTCCTGATGAACTCATGCTACATACCTTTAGTGAATTGAGCGTTTTCGATTCCAAAGGCTGGGACCATGCTATCAAATCTAAAATTGAATTTCTCACAAAACGAGAAGCGCAATATTTAGATGACAAAATGAAGGCAGAAAAACGGCAGTTAACAATTGATGAACTTTTGACTCAAGTCAATAGCGCTAAAACAGCTAAAGAACCAAGACCTTTTGGTCAGACGTTTTGTTTTGCTGTTCTTGGCATGATGTCATTGATGTTCATTGTAAATAAATTTATTTAATCCTGTTAAGGGGGAACCCTGACAGGGCTTCTCTTTGATTAAAATGAGGAGAGAAGAAATGTCACATCTTGAATATGTTAATGAAGTTAAAGTGTCCGGGATAGTTATCAGTGCAATGGAGAAAGAAATGACTGACGGTAACGTTGGGTTATTAATAAAGCTCAAAAACAGAATGAAGACTGAAATTAATGGTGAAATCGCTGAGAGAGAATTTTCTATTCAAATCAAAGTGTCACCAGAAATGTATTCAGGCTGTTTCACTGGTATAAATCAAGGTGATGAGTTAATGGTCTCCGGTTATCTTGTTGTGGATATTGTCACGTTGGAAGGGAGAGAGCACCCTCTTGACTACATGAGAGTCGTTGCAACAAGTAAGTTAGCTCACATACCTAAACCCCCCAAGGGTTTTGGGCAAAGTAGCTTTAGACAGATCTGACATTTAAACCACCCTAAAGGGGAGAAATCCCTTCATGGGAGATCTCCCTTTGGAGGCCCCATGAAACAAAAAATTAGCTCGACATCATTTATTGGTAAACAAATGGATTTTTTCTCTATATTCGATTTTGAAGAAGAGGAAAATGAAATAATACCCATAGTTGAGTCTCCGCTTGAATATATAAATAATGCAATAGCCCAAAAGCAAAGCATGCAATCAGAAGAAAAACATTCTGGCCCGGAACTGGTGCCTCATGTGTCGGATGATGTTGCATTGCTAGGTCATTGTTCCAAATTACTCAACAATCAAATTCTGCATGGAATTAGTTTTGCTTCTGAAACTGATTATCTCTTCACTTTAGAAGAATACAATGCAGAATTAGGTGGTCTGGTTATCGACTGGGCTCCTGAAGATGTATATCAGTTATACGTCGTCGCAATGGAAGAGTCGTTGGAAAACGTTAAATATCTTGTCTTTACAAAATCACTCTATACAACTGATGAATTCGGAAATATCAAAGTGAATCCGCTTCTTGAAGCAGAAACACGTTGGTATATGTCGCAGTCATTTGAGCTTACATGTGCCACTCATGGTATAGATGCTATTGAGTTTAGGTCAGAGCTTAAAAAAAGCTTGTATGAATACACGCACAGTTTTGAAAGTGAAAATGTTAAATTATCTCAATATCATCAGGATAAAGAGATTATTTTGCATGATTGTAAGGAAGATATGGGATGGGATATCTTTTTCGACCGTGACTATTTATTGGCAGAAAATAAACTGGCAGTAAAATGGACTGATCGGGATATAATGGATGTCTATTCTAAAGCATTTAAATCAACAATTAATTTGTTTGAAAAACTTGTCGTAAATAACAAGTTAACATTAAGGGATACATCAGGTTGGGTTATCGTAAACCCTACATTTGAGCGCCAGTTCGAATGGATTGAATCTGAAGTATTCGAAATTGTAGGGACTCATCTTGGTTACAACGTTGATGCTATCAGAAAACAGATGGTTACAGCGTGTAAGATGACCTTCAACTAATATGCCACTGGCAAACATCTGCCAGCGGGCGGTGTTTGCATTTTACCGGAGTTTTAAAAATGACTAACGCCGCAACTATATTAGAAACCGAAAATTCATTACTGGAAGAAAATATTGGTAATCTGTTACCCGCAAATGTTATATCTACAAAAGCATATGCGAATAAGGAACAATATTACCTGGTTAAGGCCAAAGATTTGTTTGGTATTCCTGAAATGTCCGAGGATATGATAGTTCCAGTATTTAAACGTTTATCTCCACATCGTGCAAACCTGAATAAGGATTATATACCGAATGCTCGTATACTTGAGCAAGTAGTACAATTGCTCGTAAGTAACGATATAGATTTAAGTGTATGCCTGAAAGGGGAGTCTGGTTCTGGTAAGACTGAAATGGCAATGTACATTAGCCATATGCTGAATTGGCCGCTAACCATAAAGCAAATCAACAGTAATATTCGTGCTGATGAACTTGAAGGTGAGCGTAGTCTCATTAACGGAAACACCAGTTTTGTGCCCAGCGAGCTTGTAACGGCGTTTCAGGAAGGCCACCTCATTCTTCTGGATGAAGTGGACAAGATTGACCCTGATACCGCCGCGAAGCTGCATATGCCTATAGAGCGTAAGCCCTGGTCACTAGCCGCCAACGGTGGCGAAGTGGTTAATGCCAATAAGTTTACGCGGTTTATGGGTACAGCAAACACAAACATGAGTGGGGGATCTCGTAAGTTCGTTTCATCACAGCGGCAGGATGCAGCGTTTATTAAACGCTTCCTGATTGTGGAGATGGAAAGGCCTTCAGAGGTTGCATTAACCAACGTTTTGCTTAAACGCTACAATAGCCTGCCTATGCTGGTAATTGAAAAATTCGTTTCGGTAGCCGTTGCAGTAAACAACATAGGAACTGAAGACAGTGTAATGGATATTCGTCAGCTTGTGGCATGGGTTGGAACGTCGATGACGTTAAAGACCATGTCCTTACTGGATACGTTTAAAATTGCTTTTGCGTCGGCTCTGCCTGCACATGCCAGTGGTATGGTGCTGGAAGCCATCGATTTAAAACTCGGTGACGATAAGAACCGTACAATGGAGTATTACACTGCAAAAAAGTAGTTATAGATGGGACGAGTTATCAGAAGGCTGAATGCCTTGTGACAGACTTTGCTCATCTTTCGTTTTACGGTTTTTTGAGTGCAGACGGGGATGAAACTTTCGCGATTGCACAGGAAGGAAATCAATATATAGGTCTTAAGCAGCACAATAATGACTATTCATTTATTTGTTATCAAGATTGTGACAAAGATATGGAAGCCATGATTAAGGGCCTTGAATCAAAAGGATTCATGTATCAAGGAAGTATTCAATCGACGTCTGTCGAGAGTGAATTTCCTGGAATTCTTTTAACAACACTTGAGAAGTAATAATCTTAACCCTATCGGGAAATCTTTCCCGACAGGGAGGTTTTCCCATTTTTTTAATCTGGAGAAAACCTATGACTTTCAATACTTCTAAACTTAATAAAGTTTCCGCTAAGCAAATCTGTGATAACTTTGTAAAAGCACATCCTGATTTGTTGGAAGGTGCTGTTATAACAAAAATCGAAATCAGTGGTTGTCAGGGCTCTCGGCGTACCGATAAAATCGAACTGTCCTATGGCGGCGATGATATAACGGACCAGAAGAGCGTGTCTAAAAGTGAAGTTCGCTGGATAGACATAAAGGCACTGAGTTTCAAAAGCACTATCACTAGTCGAATTTCAACACTCTGTTCACGGTTGTGTATCCGCTATAGCAATATGTGGATTTTGCCTGTCGAAAGAATGGAGGAGTTTCTGGAAGAGGCACAAGAAATTGAACGTGAATTTCAAGCCGGTATCCAGAATGTGGTTGATAACTATGACACTCATATTCAGGCTGAGAAAGATCGCAGTCCGTTGATGTCAGATTTAATCGACCAGTTGAAATTAACGAAAGATGATTTTATTAAATCATTCCGGTTTAATCTGGCGCATTTCATTCCGTTTTCACCGATTAGTGTGGAGGGGGATGAAACACAGGACTTTTATCAGGAACAACTGATAATCGATTTGGCCGATGAAGCTATGAAGGTTTATGCAAAAATCAGTAAAAATGATAATTTGCGTTCCAGCACGATTGACCGATTAAAACAGATGCAAGATAAAATCATTAGCTTTATGTTCATTCATAAAGAGGCGGTTGTTCTTGCAGAAGCTATCAAGCACGTCATGAATAATTTACCCAAAGGCGCCATTTCTTCTCCCCGTGATGTTGCGGTGTTAAAGCAATGGTTCTATTTCATGAGTGATGCGTCAATGCTGAAACGTATTATTTCTGGTGAGCAGAAAGTAACAGATTGGCTGGATTCCATTACCCGGTCATTCAATATTGATTCACAGGATAATACGGCTAACTCTCAGAATGCTTTTGAGGATGATGTTTTTTCTTCAGCAAATGTGTTCAGAGAAGATCCGCTTGAAGAAGTTGAGAAAAACGCAGTAACTGCACCTTTGTCTGCTGTTGTCCCTGAAGAAGATGTTTCCCTTCAGGCCAGTGGTAGTAATAGTGCTTTTAACAGCGAACTCGAACTGAACGGCTGGTGATTTAGTCTTGTAAAAATAACCCCAGATGGGTACTTCACCATCTGGGTGAGTACCCTTTATTAATTAAAGGTACTCAAATGAAATTTGATTTGAAATCTTCACCCCGCCATATTCAACGCCTGACGAATATAGCCAGCGTGATAAGCGGTATAAGTGGTCTTAATGTTGTAATAGACAATAAGGTACATACACCTTATTTCAACAGCGAAAAGAACGTTTGTGTATTACCTAATGGTGATTATAGCGATGAGAAATTCGTCAAGCTAATTGAAGGGTTTATATGTCATGAAGCTGGACACGGTCGCTATACAGAACATGAAGTATACCGTGAAGCTTTTGTTGGGGAACTGATTAATGCAGATGGCTTCATCAGTATAGATGATAAGCTGAACGCTGAATTTCAAACCCTTAAACAAAAGAAAATCGCATATGCCCGGGCTTACCGTCTACATGGACTTATTAATCTCTTTGATGATGTCCAGATGGAAGAGAAAACGGGTATTAACTATCAGGAGGCAAAAAAGCGCCTCGCGGTAAGTTATGCCTTGATGGTTGAAGCTGGGCGAATGACGGTTGATGTTTCTTCAAGCCCTCAAAACCCTGTTCAGTTTATTGAAATGTTCCTGCTTAATACATTGCGGGTTAACGTTCTCCAGCAAGAAGGGCATAAAGAAACGCTTGATCCATTTTTCGATTATGCAAAGAAAATCCTTGAGCCTGTAATTTTAGAAGTTGATGAGATTATTCATCAGGCTCTAAGTTGCAAAAGTACGCAAAATTGCGATTCTCTGGCGCGTAAAACCTTGGCTCTTTTAGAGCGTTTACGGGATGAAGCCAAAGAGAAACAGCAAGAAGAGGATCAGAATAAAGACCCGCAAAACGACACAGACAATTCATCTGGCTCTGAGAATGAACCTGATTCCGAAACCAATGGTGACAACCAGGGTGAAGGGGATGGAGATTCCGAAGAGCAAGACGATGATGCTGGTAATGGTAAAGCACCTATGGAAGATAATGAGCCGTCAGAGCAATCTAAAGGGGATGAAGAAAGTGCTGAGAGCGGTAACGGTGAACCTGATGGAGAGCCCGAAACCGATGAATCGGCTAACCCTGACTCGTATGATGCTGACGGAACTCCTTCCCAAATCGACAGTTCCAATGGAAATCCTTCCGATGGGGAAAGTAACTTTTCTCCTGAGCAGTGGAGTATCCTTGCCAAATTGCTGGATGATTTTCTTAACAGCGATGAGGAAAGTGAAGATTTTCATGAGGCTCTTGCAAATGAAATCTCCGTAATTGCTGCCAGTGTGTCGGATGAGGTTAAAGCTGAATTTGGTGCAAATGAGTGGGATCTTCCAGATTTGCTTATTGATCTGAATGTCTACAATGAAGCATTAAATATCAGTCAGACTCTTGGGGCAGACTTATCTGTTTTACAGCAGGTAAAAATGCGTGGTCAATTTAAAACCCGTGATAGAGGCTTGTCATTCGACATTAATCGATTGATCCAGTCTCCGATGGGTGTGAGGGATGTATTCCGGTCGCAAAGCGAATCTAAAAACCGGGGCCACGTCGGCTTGGTTATTGTTCGTGATATTTCAGGTTCTATGATTCTGGATCACCGTTATATCCACGCAATTAAGACTGACCTTGCATTAACTTTGGCGATTGAAGCTAATTCAAAAATGCACGTTGCTAATGTGATTTATCCGTTTGTCGACAAAGACTTTGAAGTTATCAAAACGTTTGATGAAAACGCGGAAGAGACGCTTTCAAAATTTTCACTCGGCTGTAAAGGGAATAATACCCCAACGGGTTCCGCCTTAATGGCTGCTGTAGAATTGTTACTTGAAAGCCAGTTTGACAGGAAAATTGTTTTCCTTATTACTGATGGTTATCCGACAGAGTCTGATTACACCATTAGTGATGTTCTTACGGTAGCTGAAAGTAACGGTATTGAAATCGCTGGTGTAGGCATTAAAACTGATGAGTTAATTGGTTTTGATGAGGGCACCTTCGTAAATGTTGATGATATTTCTTTACTGCCGAATGTGGTCAGTAAATTAGTACATCAAATTCTATCTAATTAACTCTACCCAATCGGGGCAAAATGACGCCCGGTTGGGTCGTTTTGCTCCCTGAAGGATTAAGGAGCAATATATGACTCAGATAAAGACTTACCGTGTCGAGTATGAAAAAGTCGGGATGATGCATCGTGTCCGTATTTTTGGTCGCATGGGTGAAGTTGTCAAAAGTGAATTGCCAAAAGAAGTAATTCTCCGGGATGTATCTATACCGGAGGGTAATGTAAAAATGGCAACATCAATGGTTGATGGTTTTATCCAGCGTCTTGAAAATAATGGCTTCAAGTCTGAAGCGTAATTGTTAAGGGCCATTATGGCCCTTATTCTTAGATTCTGCGTTGTGGGTTTCTCCCTGTTTTCTGCATCGCAGAGGGCATTGAGAAACCCACAATGCCAGATAAGAGAGAACAAAATGACTTATGCATCACCGGCTGTTAAGCGTACACCACATGAAGTATCTGAGCACTTTATTAAAATGGTTCACGCTCGTGTTGCGGAAGCCTCTGGCTGGCGCTATGTATTCGATAGAATACCGGCATTTAAAGATGCTTGTGATAAAGCACCTAGCCAGGTTCCTTGCCCCTTCACCGGGGACGGGAAATCAAAGTTCCGTTTCCGAAAAAAAGACCTCTATACCGGTTGTGCTATTCACAATGATTTCCCTGTGAATGCATTTTGTGACGGTATTGATGTGCTGGCAGAGTATTACAAGTTGAGCAAAACCCAGACTTGTAAGAAGATCTTGACTGATTTCTTTGGTATGGATCTGTACGCTCCGTTAACTGATGCGGATCTCGAAAGTGAACGGCGTTATAAATCAACAGTTCGTGCAACCGAAACGCTTGATAGCGATGAAGTTGAAAAACGGCTGCGTAAACTTGAAGTGTTATATCACTATACAGGTGAAATCAAGCCAGGGAGTCCTGTGGGCATGTATCTCCGAAATCGTGGTCTTAAACGAATTCTGAGTAATCTGCCTAAGGATCTTGGTCTGAACAACCGACTTTACTATATGGATAAGTCACTAGAGAAACCGTCAACTTACCCGGGAATGATCGCAATTTATCGTGATACACGGGGACGTCCTCTGACAATCCATAGAACGTTCGTAGAGAAAAATGGTGATAAGGCTCGGGTAGAGAATCCGAAACTGATGATGAAACCGCCTGCCGATATGACCGGCGGCTCAATTCAGCTGTACGACCCACACTACAACTCAGGTACCCGTACCTGGACGTTAGGTGTGGCTGAAGGCATAGAAAACGCGCTGTCAGTAACTGAAGCGACTTCAACACCGTGTTGGGCTGCGAGCTCTGCCTGGTGTCTTGAAAACGTTGAAGTGCCGGATAGTCTACTGCCTCCTCCGGATGTGAAAGAAATACAGTTTTACGTCTGGGCGGATAAGGATGTTGTGAATTCAAGAGGCGCTTGCCCGGGTATGGAGTCAGCAATACGACTTCAGGCCCGAATGGAAGAGTTTTTTGCAAAGCGATATCCCACTTCAGAGCTGACAATTAAAGTCTTTGAACCAGATTTCGATATTCCTGAAGGGACGAAAGGAATCGACTGGAACGAAGTATTGAAATTAACAGGACCTGATGGCTTCCCAGTAAAATGGGCTCCTGAATGTCTTGCTCAGCTTTAAACCCGATAACTCCCCCGCCTTTTTAGGTCGGGGGGGGTTATCTCTTTAGTGTTTAATTTCATAAATACTAAACAGATAATTAGATTTCCTTCGTGAAAATCACCTGTTATTCAGGTTTTTTTTACGGCTGAGATGCTTGCTCAGTTAAATAAATGTGCGGTACATCTGGCTACGGTCGGTTGTATGACGTGGTATATCCATATAACTCAAAACCCCTGACGGGAGTATTACCGTTAGGGTGATGCTCATCGTTTAATATAAGAGAGCATTGTTATGAAAACTGAAAATCAAGACTTATTTAATAAGTTTGCTGCTGTGATTTCATCTCGTATCGTTGAGCAACCATCATCATGCTATTATCTTCATGATAGTGAAGTTGACCTTACGATTTTAAAACACAGCATAATAGATAAGGACAAAAACCTGTTGTATGTAATTCGCCCTTCAGGTACATGTTTGTTACGCTGTGATAAATATTTTTTTCCGAATTACTATCTTACCTGTCGTGGAGATTATAAAGCATTCATTTATGTGCATTTTAATCTTGCTACAGGAAAAGCGGAAGATATCACGTGGCAACAAGCTTTAGAAGTTTTGTCCAAACCGGGAAGGCCCCCATTGAGAGGTTCTCTTGGAAGATTTGATTATTTAAAACTTGTGGTTGATGATCTTCGTACCCGTGGTTATGCCGATTTTCTACCGGCATATAATCTGGATGGACTTCGTCATTTTGCAGTAAAGGATGAGCGACCATCTCTTGTCAGTTATATCGACAATGTCATAGCTCTTTGCGCATAAACATATCACATATTTTAACTACATCCCTGATGGCCAATCCCATCGGGGGGGCCCTCAGCATTTAACCTGGAGGCCTTATGAAATTAGCTACAGATCTTGTCAATGCAGTTCTGATAAAGGATGGTGTTGTACCGGTTTCCATTACTGAGATGCCTGTACAGTCTCTTGTAAATCCTTTGACACAAGTGCATCTCAGCCTGTACCTGAAAACAACGCATTTATCGCGGTTCGTCCCTGACTATGTCGAGACTCTGAAAGATTGTCCGGTATCGTATGATATCGGCCTTGAACTTCAGCAGTGTATCAGCAGTGCTGAATTGCTCTGCGAAGACATGGAATCGCTTGAATTTATCTCTGTATGGATAGAACTCTATACGTGTAATTCAAAGCAACAACGGTTTGAGGAAAGTAACTTTTCTCTTCGTTCCGAAGATATCGAGCTGGCTAAGATGCTAGCTTGTTCCCATGATCTCTTGATTAGCCAGGCTGCTTGTTTCTGGCTTTTATATTTTGATGACTTCATGAGATATGTGCGTAATAGACTCTGTACTTTACTCAGAGAAGTTTTAATACTGATTGCCGGACTGCGGAATGCATTCTTGCACCGTAATGAAGATCAGTTAATTAAGAGAGTGAAGTACGGGAATGAAATGCTGGAGGTAACTCTTAAAGCTATTGCACTATGTTCAATGGACCGGTATCTGAAATCATTTACCTCTTTACGAACAGAAGCGGCAGCTTCGGGTTTTATCAAATGTGTTAAGTCTTATATCAGTACAGGGTGGAGACATGGTTATATAGTCTGTCACTATTATCGAAATGGACAGTCTCTTGGTAAGTCATTACCACTTTTTATAAGTGAGACGTCTGAATACAGTATACAGAAACGAGTAAATCGTCTTATATCTTCCACGATATCAGGGCGAAATAAAGATTTAGGTCTTTCTGATTTCTGATTAACACTACCCATCTGGGGATTACTCCCCTGATGGGCGTAATCCCTTTTTATAACGAGAGGATTACATGAAAATTATCGAGAAAATCATTAATGCATTTCTGATGTCACGCAATCACGCTGTGAAGGTCAGCAATGTTATCTGCTTAACTGGTTGTGACGGTAAATTTACTGGTATACGCTGTGACGCCGATGTTTCATTTGATTTTCTTCATTCGTATGCTAACGCATACAGTTCAATATTTTTAGATATCCCGTTCCCTGGGTTCGAAGACCAGAACATTACGGATTGTGTTAAACGTCAGTTAGATGTAGTGAAAAATAAGCAGAATCGGTCTTTCTTTATTGACCATATTAGATTCCCGGTTACTGTCAAGGAAGGATTCACTCTACAGCGCGGTGGTAGTTACGACGTGACTGATAGTGAATATAACAAGCAACGATTGCTGCATTTAACTCGACATGGACGTTTTGGTGAAGACTATCTCACGTACAAAGAAGGACTGAGTCCCTTCTTTTCATTTGTGAATGTAGAATTACATGAAACTATGAAGGAAGGTATTCGTTTAGCACTTGATGTTTTAAATAAGATAACAACTGACCAACCTGACCGTCTTATAAAGGACTTTAAATATCATGACTGTTACAATAGTTATAATGTTCAAATATTTTGTAAGGGGTTGCCAGTTGATATTCTGGAAACGATGATCGCACCTGACTTTTTGTCATCCGACATGTCTGGTAGTCGTCAGATCATCAAAAATGCACGCCGCTATCTTAAAGGCTTTGCCCACAGTAATCGTGTTTACATGAAGTACGGTTGGCGCTTAGCGGATATCGACACGTCTGATTATGCTAAAGTCATGTCAGATAAAGAAATGCATGCCAGAGATGATCTTAAAATGTTTTGCGGTGTCTTTGTTAAAGAGTGCTTCGCATCCGGAAAAGATGAATACGAAGCCTACCTTCAAGAAAGACAACACGCTATTCGTTACGGGTATTAAAACTTATTTTCAACTTATCTAATCCCTGAGGGAACTCTTCCCTTGGGGAGAATTCCCTCTTAACCGAGGGCAATAAAATGAAAGCTATTTATAAATTAATTGAAGCGATGCTGGTGAAGATGGGTTTTGAAGGTGCTGCGATCCAAAGTGTCAATCTGGAAACCGGAGTCATTCAGAGTCTTGTTGTGAAGGTTGATATTCCAGTCCGGACTTTAAAACCGCATTTAATGCGTTATCTGCGCGACTGGGAGCCTTTATGGGGCCCTGACGTGGATAACCATCCTGTTGCACAATATTGCTCAGGAGCTGCGTTGTTGAAGGCTGGGCCGGTCACTCTTGAAACCTTGCAGTTTGAGGTTTCAGTGTCAGCAGCTCACCTGCGTCTTGTTGATGTTGAGCCAGACTGGCTGAATGAAGGTGTGAACCGTGAAAAACTGGACTATGTCTATTATCGTTCCAGCAATGCAGACAAGGATTTAATCCTTGGTATGGTTGAAAACGGTCACAATTTCATCAGCCATCTTCATGGCCAGTTACGGTCACGCTTATCTCAGGTTCTTCCGCTTATTTTCGCAGTTACAGAAAAGGTTGCGGAAAGTTCAGTTCCACAAGTGTTAACCAGGTTCTTCAGTGTTGACCATCAAATCAATACTCAGATAGTAGTTGAACCGGTACCCGTTTCAGTTGCAGACCAGATAATTTCTGCCAACTGGGATGTGAGTAGTATTTCTGGGGCTGACAAGTTCCTGAACCATGTTAATCGTTACCTGTCGGGTAGGGTGATGAAGCGGCGCATTTACGCTGTTATTGAATCTTGCAACGATGGCCCTTTAACTCTCGACGCGAATCTAGGTTGCTTTACTTCACCTCTTCTCGTCACTGAGTACAAAATGGTTCAATCGCATTCTTCATCGCTGTACAGAAAGGCTATAAATAACTCGCTTAAGCAAATCAATTCGTATGCTCCAGAGCATTCGGATGATCTGCTTTACATGTAATTAATAAATAACCCTAAGGGAAGCTCAATCCCTTTAGGGGATGCTTCCTTTATTCTTTCAAGAGGAAGTAGATATGTTTAATGAAAACGATGATATAAATTTTGTTAGCGCCATGCTTAAAAAACAACTTGGTCTGACAGTAATTCAACAGGATATTAAACTGTTTGATAAGTCTAATTTCTTTGAACAACTCTCATTCAAAGCAGAAGTGGCGACTGATGATTTGTTATTCTATCTTGATTCATATATCGAAGAGTTGATAAAACATAAAGCGCCGTATTCTGAAACCGAAGTTCTCCGGAATAAAATCAAATACCTTTTTAAAGTATATGAAAAGTCTGGGTTTCAGAAAATAACAATTCGTGGTTATCATAATGCGCATAGCACTATGAAATTTTTCGATATAGCAACATCAATATTGGCGGCCTCAGAATCGTTGCCTGAATATGATGAATTTCAGAAAGGTCTCAGAAAGGAAATTTATCAGAATAGAATGAGTGTTGACGGGAAAGTTCTTATTGCCCGGTATGCACTGAAGCAATTTTTCCATTCTGATTTTGGCGACTTTATCTATGAGTTTGAGAAAAAAATAACAGAGTGTCTATTTAATTCTCTTCAGGTTATCAAGTCTGTTAAAAATTCATTTCATAGTTTAGGTCAATATCAATATCACCGTCGTGTAAATCATGAACTGATGTTGCATCTTGAGCTGAACACTGATGAATACCCGGCTTGCATGCCTGATCTTTACATTGGTTTCAATGAGTCTGAAGGCACGACGGGGGCGTATTGCGATGATGAAAAACTCATTCGTCTTTATACCTGCGTAAGTTCCGGACACGATGTGCCGGTTATGATGAACGTTCGTTTCACTGGCAGTGATGGGAGTGTTAAGTGTGAATCCTCGCACGGAACCTTCTCTTCTGTGGGACCTTGTGGCCGAGTACAAATCTGTGACAGAGCAGCGTTGATCCATGAAGCGATTGAAGAGTTTCGGGACGGTGTTTAACCGGTCCTCATTCTCACCTCATCGTAAAAAGTAACTTTGTTCGACTAAATGATTGCGTTCACTTTCCTGTTTAACTGGCAGGATAGAATGATTTAGAAAAACATATTTTTATCCACCCACTGGGGAAGTTGCTCCCCTATGGGGCACTTCCTTTCAATTTTCCTGAGGAAGTGAAAATGACTAATTATACTGATAATCAAAACTACGTTCGTGCAGTACTGGCAGACATTGGCATTGATTTTGATGAGACAGAGATTCATATCAATGTCTCTCACTGCCAGGGCGACGAGGTTTCTTTTTCTTGCAGTATATCAGCCAGTGAATTAAGACAGTCTGTGGACCATTATGCGGAAACGCTTAATGCTACTCAACTGGATGGACTGGATGCTAATACCCTCAAGAAGCGCCTGGTTTACTTCCTTGAGGTCTTCGACCAAGTTTCCGGTCAGTATCTGGATATCTCTGGTAAACACTACGCGACTAGCCGCTTTGAATACGATGATGTCTGTTGTGATATCCTAAGTCTTTCTGCGGATAGCACACAACCTGGTGGCTATGATCGTGAAGAATACAAAAAACTGATGGAAGTTGATGGACAGGTTTTAATCGCCCGTTTTGCACTGGAACAATTCTGGAATACGCATTTTATTGGGCTTATCAACTATGTATCAGATGAAATAACATCCGGTCTTCATGATGCTTATCGCACTTTCAGTGATATAAGCATGGCCGCTTATACATTTAGTGAGTATTCATATTCACGTCGAATTACCGACGAACTGAGTCTGCATATTTCACTTCAAGAGGACGATTTCGACGATCAATTAACCGATTGTTATATGGATGAAACAACGCTGCCGTCCGGCAAAGTAGTTTTACGTCGTAATAATGAATCGATTATTGATATTTATGAAAGTTATGCTGCAAAATCTTACTTTCATATGGTTGCTCATGTTCGAGTCCTTGATCAAGATGGTGAAGTCGTTAATGAACTTTACCAAGGGGTGAATGTATCTGAATTGACTGGTGGCCGGGTTAAAATCCATGACCGTCAGGATCTAATTTATGAAGTATTCTCCACATTACGTAAACTCATCCCCGCTACAGAGGTTAAAGTCTCCGTTGCGGCATGAGTGCTGAAGATAGTTTTATATCTTCAGTTTTTTATACTCCCAAGAAGGCACGGTTATCCGTGCCTTTTTTTATTCCTCAAATCTGTTCTTTAATCCGCTATATTTCAACGTACTCATTGACCGATATGATTAACTGCATTGCTCTCCGGTCACAGCTCTTCATAAACCATCCGTTACCTTCCGCATCAACTCCAATCCAAAATGACACTCTTTCTGCTGCTTCCTTTCCTGCTCCGGTTAGTTTCAATTTTTTGACACGTGTTTCCGTTTCCGGCCGCAATCAGTCTACATGCTGGAGACTGCATAAATAAAATTTACTTACTTTGTTTTAGTTTCGCGAAAATAGGTCTCTTATCCGAAAAATGGAACGATAGAGATTTGTATACTGTTTAAAACAAAGGAGTGACTATGCCTGCCACCATAAGTCTGAGCAATATCCCTGTGAACTCGGTCTTTTCCCACGACCAAAGCCAGTTCTCTTATCGGCATGTTGATTTCAGTATTGAGTTGCTGCTTTCTTCGGGAAGTGACTCACAGCTGGAGTATCTTTTTCTCAAACCGGCAGCTGAAGTAAAGGCCGATCTACAGCGTCGTTTAGGCCGTGGGGAACTCTTTGTGACAACAGACAGTTGCGACAATTTTAGCGAAGTCTATGGCTGTATGGGACACGATTGCTGAGGGCTTTATAAAGGCAGGCGTCCGATTTTATAACAATACGAGACACAAGCACCTAATGATGACTGAATCGTTCTATGACTGGGTTGTGTACTGCATCACGGGCGTAATAATGGCGTCGGCGCTCCTCGAAGGAAAAAGAACCCGTTTCCCGGCTGCATTTTTTTACGGAAGCATTGTGCTTCTGGTTGTTTTGATTGTGGCCGGTGGCCTGAACTGGTGGTTTTACCGGTCAAAATTCGGCTCAGTCGTCGTTATTTTTGCTGCTACAACACTGTTAATGACCCGATTCAGGATGGTCATTTATGCGCTCAGGTTTCGGTCGCTGGTTGCAGGTCTGCAATCACACGTTAACAAGGGGTTCAGGATAATCCTCGTTTTACCCGAAAATGAGGACGAGAAGATCGTATTAATGAGCATGTTGTCTAAAAAAATACCCGCAGGCGCGTTGTTTTATACCCAAACTGCTCTGGGTCCATATTCAGGGGATCTACTGCATGCATTGGGACAAAAGCATCTTATGGGCGAAGGTTACCTGCTTCTCTGTGAGCAACAACTTCCTGCCCGAACCTGGCTAAGCACTGTGGAAAACGGTGAACCAGAGACGTCTCTTGCAGTCAATTTTCATTCGATCCCTGATATGGAGTGATACCCCTATGTACAATACCGATTCACAGACCGTACCAGCTGACACCCTGTGTGAAAGCAGTTCTCAGGTGAAAATTCAGTTAAGTCGAAGTGCCTCCCGGGCGCTGACGACGGCGAAAGAAATTCTTGAAACCCGGGGACTGGAATCTGTATCAACTGAAGATCTCGTTCGGGCATGCCTCGAAGAAAATCATCCTCTCGATCTGGCCAGCATCTATCTTGAGCATCGACTAAAACAGAAGGGGACCAGCATCTGCGAATTTTAGCGTTTTGCAACCTATTGGGGAAAATCCGGAATGTGTTTAAATAGCTGTAAATAAAGCAATCTACAGGTAAATCATGAAAAGCAATCTTCATCCTTTTGGAGCGTCTGGCACGAAACGAGTACTCAAAACGGACATTGCGTTGTCGCTGCTCTGTTGGATGTTTACCAGTCCCTTTAGCAACTGGACCGAAAAATATTTTACCGGCACAGAGGTGCCTGAAGCACCGATGCCCGAGTTGGGTCAGGCACCTGAGGCTATCTTTCGATTTGTGCTTAATGATGATGGTTTTGATGTTGGTTATGACGCTGTGGGTATGGATCTCTGCTGTTTCTCTATCCCACTATCTGCAATGCCAACAGTAAATCTCGACGAAGAAGAGACGTTATCCAGGCTGACTGGCGAAATGATCCACGGCGTACTGCTTTCTCTGCCTGAGTACCTTGAGATGCCAGACAGGCTTGTCTATCAGCTAAATGATGAGGTAATGGCGTTCAATTCACACTGTGGCAACGGAATTCTCCATGGATGGACGTCAGCGCAAGAGCTGTGGCGAAACGAGATCTTGCCACGCACACCTATTTTGATGCAGCACACCTCAGTCATTCACTGAGTTCCGGGGGCTCTGGATGAAAAAGCGACTTTACCTGTTGGAATGGAAACTTTGTGAGACACGAGCCTGGTTAGGATGGATGGTTTTTTGGTTGATCATCAGTTTTATGCTGTTATCTGCGATGTTGATGACAGGGCATTTGCTAAACAAGTTTGTCCTAGCGCCCGTCTGGCTGTTTATCTGGTGCTCTCCCTGGTTATGCTTCTTGTTGAAGGTACGCGTGACCGAGATTGATAAAGGGCTGGTGAATACCCTTCAGCTCGGAGGTTTACCGGTTTGTCGGTGGAGCCGTCCTGTAGTTCCCGGCATTTGGTCTGTTGATCGAATGAACGGCCGCTACAGGCTGAACCGTATTGGCACGGATGGCCTAACGGTACATTATCCGTGGCGCTTGCATTATCAGCCTTTGTTCCTGACTCCGGATAACCAGATTTCTGATATTAACGGGGGTAAACATGAATGAAAAATATGACGCTGTAGTGAGTGCAGCTACCTCCTGTCTGTTGTATGTCCGTGAAAACGGAAGGTCAGGCCTCGGGGAATGCCCGGTGGCGTATTCGAATGAACTCATCAACAGATGGCTTAGTTCGGCTGAACGTCGTAATTTGCATTCTCGTCAGTGTTTGCGTTCGATCCGAACCATTCTGAAGCAAGCCAGAAAGTGTCGTCAGCCTGATTTTAAGAGCGTGATGCATTTGCTGGTGGAAGGTAATGGCGTTATCCCGGATGTTACAGTATCGGATTTGGGTAATGTGCAGAGTATACGAAATGAACTTATTGGACTGGGCTGGTGGGTGAAGTTCGGTGTACCGCTGGACTGGCAGCGTATCAATCTGCAACACAGGCCTGTCAGTTTTGGCCTTTTGTCCGACCTTAATCGTTGTTTCAGGCATGACGGCCAGCAGGCTGAACCTCTGCCCCTTTATACAACAGGCAATTCCGATGAACTGCGGAAGGTGTTGGAAAAGTACAGCTACCGGCTGCGTATCGCATCTTCAGAAGTGGTTGAGGATGTAACGGTGTTGCGCTGTTTTATTGAAACCGGAGTGATGAATGTCCAGTGAAAATTTACCTTTCTACCGTGATCGGATTCTGGAGCGAATTGAACAGCTCAGAGCCTTTCTGAATAACCATCAGCCGGTGATGGCGGAACTGATGACTGTGGGGGCCGTCACGCGCCACGAAGAGCGGCTGAAAGAGGTTACCCCAATTGAGGTGAGTACTATTTCTGATGCCTCTGTAGATGACATTATCCGTGTATTTCAGGATTTTTGTATCGATGACATCGATGTACTCAGCAGGAATTCAACGAAAGTAACGACCAAATATCCGGGGCTGATTATTGTTCCTGAGGGTGCCGAACTGCTGAGCAGAATTATTCGCGATATCAACGACGCCAAAACTGACTTTGCCTCAGCTATGAAAAGGGTAAATGATCAGAAACACATCCGCTTTGAGGAAGTTCACCGTAAACTTCCCGGCCTTGTGACAGTGGCGTCTACTCGCAAAATTATGTTTGTGGAGGCACGGCTTAAAAAAGTTACTTTTTGCTGGCGACTAAACCGGAACCAGGTAAAAACCAACGCCAGTGAGCTCATCGCGATGCTGGATAAGCGTCGTACGGCAGCGGTCAAATCGCCAGCGACCACTGACCTGACAGTGGTTGCGAACATCGATAGGGCGAAGGCATTACTTGAAAGAAAGGTCCTACAAGACGGGGATGCGTTACGTCTTTGTCGGACCAATACCTTCCCGGTTCCGATCGCGCATCTGTTCTCATACCGTCCTGAAGGCACGGAGCGTGGAAGTAGCAAATACGCCGAGACGGATTACAAGGTGGTGAAAGCCTCACTGCCCATTTTCGCTGTTGGACAAAAGCCAGCATTTAAAGGTCTTCAGAACTGGGTGCCTGCGTCGGATGACGCACCGTCAAATGCACGAAGGATCAACCATAGCTACACGGAGCTTGTACCCGGTGCGGATCTTGGCATTTTCATTATGAGTAAGGTCTGAGGAGAAAAGCATGCAATGGATCTCCACTACCAGCCAGAAGCTCGATGAGAGACTTTATCGTGTCTGTGTCTGGGTGAAAAAATACCACGAGGACGCTATTAACCGTGTTGTATTGACGGTGGATCTCAGTAAAGCCCGACATGACCCGGGAGAGGATAAGGTACGGTCCGAGTTACTGTGTGGCCATTACTTTCTCATGAGGAAGGAAAACAATGCGAAATCGGCGCCAGCGGATCAAAACTTTGAATTTTTACCTGACGGCCGCAACCTGAGCTGGCAGACGTCGACCCCGGGGCTTCAGCAGCTTCTGCTGAACAATAATGTACCGGAGTCCCTCAGGACCCTGGCTGATTATATTCACATACGTCTGACCAAACTGACAATGGTCCCGATGTCGGGAACCATAATGAAAGCTGCACAGGAAGACAGTATCAGCTGGGTGAAAGTGGATCTGCGATATTTCTGGCAGTATGAACTGGTTGATTCCCATCTGGGACCTGTCCAGGTGTCTCATAAGGCGCTTGTGCGTTTTGGCCGTCTGGCTAAACACGATGAAAATGCCAGCGCTATTCGTATGCTTCGCCAGCGGTTGTCATCACCATTTATTCAGGAATATGAGATGCCTGAGGAGGAGCTGAAGCGTAAGCAACAGATCATGAATACCGCCGATGTGAAAATGCTTTTTCATGCTCATTATCCGGGGCAGAAATTGCTGTTGGCCCGGTATGCCAATGGCTGGGTGCTGGTGGATTGTTTCCTGTTCCACCATATCAAACCCAAAAAGAAGGCGAAAAACAAAACCAAAGCAGGCAAATCAGAAACACAAAATATAAAAACGACGGGGAGTGAGGATCATGGAACTGGGCATTATGGTGTGCATCGTGTTGTTACTCTCACTGGCAGCGGTGTGGATCAGTAACAAGGCGGTGGGATTACTGGAAATCCATTATTTTAAGCGACCGCTGAGCATGGAATATGCGGCGTGGCTGAGGGTGATGTGTGCCGGTTTGTTGTTTATTTTTATCCAGATGGCCCCGGCATTCACGTTTCTGTATACGCTTAAGCTGGTGGCACTGTTAAACTTGGGTGTGCAAACTATGAAGCTTAACGGCGTTTATAAAATGAAACGCACAGGTATGCTGCCGCCGAAAGACGCCCTTCAGGATCTGAACCGGTTTAATCCTTTCCGTAAGAAATAACCCTCAGCAGCGCCCGCATGGGCGCTACTCATCCAGCGCTCCGCGCATGAATTGCGTCATCGCTTTTTTACCAGCTTCAATGTTACGGATATAGCGTGAAACCATCTCCGCGTTGCTCCAGTTACCCATCTCCATGATCTGCAAGAGCGTATACCCGGCATGAGCAAGTTCGATGGCACCGCCTACGCGGACGCTGTGACCGGTCCAGCATCGGGTGCCCGTTTCCTGCGGATGAAGCTCTTCCCAAAGCGCTTCAAAGGCCCGGAGTAGCGTGTTCTTACTAAGCATACCCTCATCCTCGACGGGAATGGGTTCGCCATTTCCCCCGAGCGGGGTTCGGGTAGGCAGATAGGGCATGTTATGGTTTCTCAGCAGCGCATTGATTTCGTTACCCTGGCTTCGTAAACCCCATTCAGGTGGCATATATCCGTTATCCTGAAAGTTAACGGCCTGAAAGAGATAGTCCTTCGGATGGCTGTATTGATCCCTTCCGACCATACCCATCAGCCTTCTCAGTGTGGCTGTGAGGTTAGGGGTCAGATGATAGGTGAGCAGGGTACTGACAGTGGATTTTGTCCGGTATACCGTCAAGGTAAAGCTGCCGGTCTTTTCATCCAGCACAAGGTCTTCCATCCGAATTCGCCTGATCTCCGCTGAGCGAAGCAGTGTTTCAAACCCTGTCCAAATTAGGCAAAGGTCGCGGAGTTTGCGCACCGACTGCGTCGTACTGTGTGCTTTAATCAATGCCTTTAGATCCGTCACCATGAATGGCGTAGCCTGGCGGGTAACTTTCTGCTTTCGGGCTTCAGCCTGTTCGAGGGCCGCAAGAATATAACCCACTTCAGATGTGATGATCCCAGGCTGATCGAGTGCTTTCCTTTGGATACTGTTCAGGGCATGCAGGCACCCTTTAATACTGCTTCGTGACAGTGACTTCTGAAGATGGTCTAAATAGGCCAGCAGTGGAGTTTCAGTCACCGGGAGAGAGCTGGCGGGCCAATCTTCGTTCACCTCCTTTCCTGCATTTGCCTGATACCACTCATTCCAGGAACGCAGCCAATGGAGATACGTCTTAGCCGTATGGTATTTCAGGTGAGAAAAATAGCGGATGAGGCGCATCAGTTGCTTGTCATTAACTTTAACCGTAGACAATTGTTGATGGAGATCGTTGTCTGCAAACCGTCTGGTTACTGGCTGGCTATTCATTGTGTCCACCTGAATACACTGTTTTTATTTACAGCCATTTTAGCATTGCGGTACCTGCTTATGAACAGGTTCCGGGCAACAAAAAAGTGCCGGTGTCAAGTCTTTCGCGCAAATCAAGAAGGACTTGAAACCGTATATGGGACAGTAGGTTAGCTCCTTTCGGGGCCGCTTAGAAGAAGAGCGGCGTTGTCGGCTAGGAGCGACATAGGAGCGTTGGGAGAGAAAGCCGCATCGCACTGTGTAGTGCTGGATTGCCGAGGAACGGCGGGCCTGTCGCATCATCATAGCCCAACAGGCTCGGCGGCATCCAGAATGAAGAACGCGCAGCCTGGGCTGCGCGTTCGATGGATGCCGTTGAATAGCATGCGGTGCAATCATGGCGGCTTCGGTGGTGTGCTGCGGGTCGCCGTGCCCTTCCTGAATCCTCGATCCCCCGCCATGAACGCTTCCAGCATATGCGGGATCAGCGTCGCCGCATCAACGGCCTCGCCATACGCCTGCGCGTGTAGCGCGGCGTAGCGGTCGAGGTCGGCTTTCAAGCTGGTCGGGCAAACGAAAGTCAGCTTGGTGCTCTCGGTCTTCGGCAGCGGGCCGAGCCGCAGCTTCTTGGTCGTGCTCATCGTGAAGTCCCCCGGTTGAAGAACAGCGGCTGGTACCGCCGCAGCACCAGATCCCGGTTGACGATGATGCGAACCGGCAGGCCCGGCCGTTGCGTTAAGGTCGGCTGGATGTTGAGGTTGCGCCGGGTCATCTCCTGGCCGACCTGATTGATGCTGTCCTGCGCGCTGTCGCGCCCAGCGATGATGACGCGATCACCATCCTGCCGGTTCTCCGGCGCGGCCAGCTCGGCACCGACGCCCAGCAGCGTGGTGAGTGCCGCACCGGCAAAGATGCGGCCCCAGTGGTAGTCCACATCGTCCTCCAGCCCGGCATAGCCGGCTGGGTCGGTGCCGGCCAGGTTGTCGAGCGTGAGCGAAGACGTGTCCGGCAGGATGATCCGGTTCCAGACGACTTGAACGCGGCTCTGCCCGTAGCTGACCTGGCTGTTGTATTTGCCCAGGATGCGCGAACCCTGCGGAATCAGCAGGAAGCGCCCGGAGGCTGTGTCATAGACCGGCTCCGTCACCGTGGCGATCACGTCGCCGGGCAAGTCCGACTTAATCCCCGTCACCAAGGCACCTGCGACCACCGTTCCGGCCATGACCTGATACGGCGAAGTTGGCAGGGTCAGATTGCCGGAATTACGGGTTTCAGTGGAGCCACCTTTCAAGAAAGCCTCTTTATGGTCTTGCCGGTTTTGCACCGCTGTCGGGTCAGCAGGCTGGGCCGCCGTGGAGACCGGCCCGGCCGCCAGCGGGTCAAACACCGCATTGGCGGCGAAGCCCGGCGCAGCGGCCACCTGTGTCTGCGCCACCGGCGCCGCATTCTGCCCTCCCGAGCGGAAGAACACGGACGAGGCCGCGGCCGCTTCGGCTTCTTTGCGCAGAGCATCGTTCGGGTCGTGGCCGGGGGCCGCGTAGGCGGCCGTCGCCGGCTGCTGCGACTTCACGATGGCCGGGCCAAGATCGCCCGGCAGCGGCGGCCCCAGTTCGGGAACGGCAGGCGGCAACGCCGGCGGCAGCTTGGAGTAGTCCGTCGGCAGCGCATCCAGTCCTTCAGACTTCGAGACACGATCGACGTTGTAAAGCTCGGTCTGCTCGCCCGCACCGCGCCGCTGAGGTTGCAGCGACCACATCACCGCGCCGAGCACGGCCACCGCCAGGACGCCGGCGAGGATGGCCAGCGTGCGCCGATTCAGGCGCGTGACCGGGCGCGGCTGGGCGCGAAGCGCGACCGCCTCGGGAGCGATCTTGCCCGCCGCCTGCGGCGCGGCAAGGTCGGGAGTGTCATCCTGGCTCATGGTCAGTTCCTCCGCGCAACGCCATCGGTGCGCTCGATCCGCACCACGTCGCCGCCGTCGCCGCCCAGCCGCAGTTCGGCCGCGCCGAACAGGCGATCCACGACGTAGTACGGCGCGCGGAAACGGTAGTTCACCAATTGCCCGTCGCCCTGCGCGCCGATGACAAACAGCGGCGGCAACTCGCCCTGGGCGATGCCCGCCGGAAACTGGATATAGACCTTCTCTCCATCATCGAAGGCGCGTAGCGGCTTCCACGGCGGGTTGCTGCCCGATACCGCGTAGCGGAAGCGGATCTTGTCCAGCGACAGGCCCGTATCGACAGGCGTTGTCGCCTGCGCAGCCTGCGCCTGGCGCTGCAACGCGAGCATCCGGTCTTTCGGGTAGTCCCAGGATACCGACGCCATCCATGCCTTCTCGGTCGAGGTCAGCTCCAGCAGGTAGGTGCGCCGACTGGTGGTGATGACGAGATTGGTTTTCAGGCCGGAACGGATGGGCTTGACCAGCACATTGACGCGCAGATCGGCCCCGCCGCCGCTGGACGTGTCGCCCACGATCCAGCGCACGGTATCGCCGGCGGCGACCGTCACCAGTTCCTCGCCCGGTTGAAGCGAAACCACCGTCACGCGCCCCGGCGACGCATAGACCTGATAAAGCGCGCCATCGGTGAACGGCCACACCTGAATCGCGTTGACGTAGCCCTCACGGGTAGGCGCGATACGCGCTTCTGCATTGGCACGGGAAACGCGCACCTTTTCGTCGGCCGGCTCCGGCGCAACGGGGGCCTCATCGAGTTCCGGCAGCGGCTTCAACTGCGCCGGCAGCGCCAGCGGTTCAGGGACGGCGACGACTTCGACGGGCTTGGGCGGTTCGGGCAATGGCTGGGCCAGCACCGGCTCGTCGAGCGAGATGGACGGCGGCGGCTTGCCCTGCGAGGCGCAGCCCGCGAGGGCCAGCAGCGTCAAAGGAAAAACGTAAAGGCAGAAACGAAGTTTCATGGTTTGGCTCCTTCGGAAGAATCCAGTTCGCGGCTCCATGACAGGCCGTTGACGTAGATACCCAATGGGTTCTTGCGCAAGCGCTGTTCAGTACGCGGGGTTTGCAGGACGGTCGAAAGCACGGCGTTCCAGCGTTCGGTGCCGGCGGGCGCACCGTTGACATAGCGCTGCTCTGTCCAGCGCACGTTGAAAGACGTGTCGCTGGCGCGAACCACGCTGGTGATTTGCACCGTTACCGATTCCTTGCCGATGCGGGCGAATGGGTCATTGGTGCGGGCGTAGTCGTTGAGCACCGCCGCGCCCTTGTCGGTGGTGTAGTCGTAGGCATCGAGCCAGTTCTGCCGCACCACGATGGGGTCGATGGACAGCGAGCGAACCAGCGTCACGAAGCGCGCCAGGTGGTGCGCGATCTGCGCGTCGCCGGGCCGATACGGCGTAGCGGCCTTACCTACAGCGCGCACCTGCCCGGCCTGATCGACCTCGATGACATAGGGCGTCACGATGGACTGCGCCGAGCGCCACACCAGGCCGCCGGCCATCAACAGCGCGAGCACTAGACAGCCGAAGGCCATCAGGCGCCAATTCTTCGCCTGCACGCGGGCGGAGCCGATACGGTCGTCCCACACCTGGGCGGCGGCTTGATACGGGGTGGCAGGCTGCGGCGTATCGGCGTAGCGCACCTGCGGTCGTTTGAATCGCATGGGTGTTCTCCTTGAAGGTTAGGTATCGGAATCCCGCAGGCTCGGGCCTTGCCCGGAGCCGCCGCCGTCGCCCCCGCGCAGCGTGTGGGCGGCAGTGGTCGCGGCATGGGTAGCCTGCTGGCGGCGGTGCATCCGCTTGGCCCAGGCCGGTTGCTCTTGCTTCTGCGAGCCTGCGGTGCCGTCTGCGGTCTGGCCGCGGCCAGCACCGTCGCTGCCGGCTTCTGTGCCGTTCCAGCCAGCGCGGAAGGAGTCGGCCACCTTCTGCCCAACAGCGGAACCGGCCTGGAACGCCGATCGGGCACTGCCGGCCGCCGAAGTCGCGGCACGCGCGCCGGCACCGGCCAGCTTTGCGGCCGCCGGGGCCATTCGTGCCCCAGCCATGACGGCGCCGCCCACTCCCGTTGCGGCGGCTCCGATGGCAACGCCGGTGCCGACAGCCCCGACCGCAGCACCAGCCATCGCGCCCGCACCAAGCTGTGGCGCACCGGACACCAGGCCGGTGGCGATACCGGGGCCGAAAATGCCCAGCGCCAGCAGCGCGAGCGAGGCCAGCATCACGACCAGCGCGTGGTCGATTGATGGTTCGTCGGGATGTACCTGGAACTCGGCAAACAGCCCGGAACCAATGCCGACGATGACGGCCAGCACCAAGACCTTGATGCCTGACGACACCACGTTGCCTAGCACCTTTTCCGCGAGGAACGAGGTCTTGTTCCAGAGTGCAAACGGGATCAAGACGAAGCCGGCGAGCGTAGTCAGTTTGAACTCGATCAGCGTGATGAAAAGCTGTACGGCCAGCACGAAGAAGCAGAGGATCACCACCAGCCAGGCGATGAACAGAACCACGATAGGGTCGATGTTCACGAACACCTCGGGGAACCCAGCCATGTCCCCGATCTGTTCCAGAATCGGCGCGGCTGCGTCGATGCCGGTCTTCGCCAGCCGGCCCGGCTGAAGAAAGTTCTCCATCGTGATGGCCGAGCCGGTAGCGGTGATTCCCAAGCCGGCGAACGAGCGGAACACGATGCTCGCCAGCCAGTTGAAGTTGCCGATGATGTAGGCGAACGCGCCGACATAGAGCACCTTGCGCAGCAGCTTGGCGATCACGTCGTCGCCCTGGCCGGTGGCGTGGCTCATGGCCCAATACAGGCCAGCGATCGTCATGTCGATGACGATGAGCGTGGCGGTGAGAAATGCCACTTCGCCCTGCAATAAGCCGAAGCCCGAGTCGATGTAGCGCGAGAACGTATCGAGGAAACGGTCGATGATGGTCACGTCGTTCATGGCGAATCCTCGGGCGGAGTGAGCGGAACGGCGCCCTCTGGCAATTCATCTGCGGGCGTATCGAAGCTCGGCGGAATCGGCGGGAGTTCAGCCAGCGAGTTGTATTCATCCGGCCCGGTATGGCCGGCGAAGAAGCGCCGCCGGAAGGCTTCGGCGGCGGCGCGGCAGGCATCCTCGCCCATGGCCTGCCGGTCGACCGCGCATTGCCCGCGCAACGCCTTGAGCCGCACCGGATCTGCGGCCAGGGCGTCGGCCAGGTTCTCGGCCGGCTGCTGGCCGCACGCGGTCAGCAGCACGGCCAGCAGGACGGAAGCGCATCGCATGGCCGCCTCCGGTCAGTTGTTGTAGAAGTTGACGGACTGCGGCGTGTACGGCGTGCCGGTGCCGAGGAAGCGCCGCCGCACTTCGCGGGCGCGCTCCATAGCCGCCGCTTGCCGCGCCAGTTCCAGCGAAGCGGCCCGGTCTTGCGTGATCTGGAGCTGCTGCGCCTGGATCGACTGCTTGGCCTGCAAAGCCAGGAGCTGGTTCGTCGCCTGCATCGCTTGCAGCGCGCCGGTGGCCGACTGGCTCTGGCTCACGAGGTCGGCCAGCGCGCTTTCGTCTTGGGCGAGGTTCTGCGACACCTGCGCCTGCATCCGCATCGCGGTGTGCAGGCCGTTCAAGGTGTTCTGCCAGCGTTCGCGGGCATCCTGTGCCATGCGGTCGCCGCTGATGGTGGAGGCGTACTGTTCCGGGTACAGGCGGGCGAACGTGGCATCCATGCTCTGCACGTCGTAGGCCAAGCCGCGCGCCTCGGCGATCAGGCGCTCGGTGGTGGCGAGCGTCGAGCGCAGGCGGTTGACGATGTTGAAGTCGAGATTTGCCAGGTTCCTGGCCTGGTTCATCAACATCTGCGCCTCGTTCTGGAGCTGGTTGATCTGGTTGTTGATCTGTTCCAGCGTGCGCACGGCGGTCAGCGTGTTCTGCACGAAGTTGGACGGGTCGAACACCGTCAGCGCGGATGCGGGCTGCACGGCCAACAGCGATACCGACAGCACAGCAGCGAGTGAGACAGAGAGCAAACGGGGCTTGGTCATCATGGCGAAACCTCCAGCGGTTGAGAAGCGAGAAAGGAAGCTGCCGCCGGAGCGGACGGCAGCAGGTCGGCGGCCCAGCCGAGGCCGCGATGGCGCAGCCACGCGCCGGCGAAGCCGGGAGCGCCGGCCTGCGTCAGCACGCGGTCAATGTCGCGTTGGTCTTGAGGGGTGGATGCGCTCGCGAATGCGAGCGCGACAGGCCCCAGGTCGAGGTCGAACAGGCGATTGCCGAGGCGCGACTGGTAGTAGTAATCGCGCTTGGGCTGGGCGGTCGCCACGATCTCAATCTGGCGGCTGCTCAAGCCGAAGCCTTCGTAGATCGTGCGAATCTGCGGCTCGGTGGCCTGCGGGTTAGGTAAGAAGATCCTGCTCGCGCAGCTTTCGATGATGGCTGGCGCGATGGTCGAGTCCTTGATGTCGGCCAGCGACTGCGTGGCGAAGATGACGCTGACGTTCTTTTTTCTGAGCGTCTTGAGCCATTGCCGGATGCGGGCCGCGAAGGACGGCTCATTGAGGAACAGCCACGCTTCATCGAGGATCAACAGCGTGGGCGCGCCGTCGAAACGTTCGTCGAAGCGGGCGAACAGGTAGCGCAGCACCGCTTGCACGGCGGCCGGGCTGTGCATCAGTTCTTCCATCTCGAAGCCCTGCACGTCGGCCATGCCCAGCCGGTCGTGGTCAGCGTCCAGCAGCTTGCCGTGTGCGCCGCCCAGCACATAGGGCGCGAGCGCTTGGCGCAGCGCGTTAAACTGCAATAACACCGACAAGCCGGTCATGGTGCGCTGCTCCACCGGCGCACCGGCAAGGCTTCTCAGCGCCGACCAGATGGCAGCCTTCTCGTCCGGGCCGACCGTCACGCCTTCGTGCAGCAGCCGGCCCTCCACCCATTCGGCGGCCCAGGTGCGGTAGCCCTCGTGGGCAATTCGCGCGAGTGGCTGGAAGGCGATGCCGCCATCGGCGCCGAGGTCATAGTGCTCACCGCCAAGGCCGAAGATGGTGGCGCGCATCGAGCGGCCCATGTCGAAGGCGAAGATCCGCGAGCCGAAGTAGCGCCGGAACTGCATGGCCAAGATGGCGAGCAGCACCGACTTGCCCATGCCGGTCGGCCCGGCGACAAGGGTGTGCCCCACGTCGCCGATGTGCGTCACCAGCCGGAACGGCGTCGCGCCATCGGTGCGGGTGACGATCAGCGGCGGGCCATCGAGGTGTTCGTTCTTCTCCGGCCCAGCCCATACCGCTGACATCGGCATCATGTGCGCCAGGTTCAGCGTCGAAACGATGGGCTGACGCACGTTCGCGTATGCGTTGCCGGGGACGGACGACAGCCAGGCATCGACTGCGTTGAGGGTTTCGGGGATGGTCACGAAACCCCGGCCCTGGATGACGCGCTCCACCATGCGCAGCTTCTCGTCGGCCACGGCCGGGTCGGCGTCGAGCACCGTCACCGTGGCGGTGAGGTAGCCGAAGGCGACTTGATCGCTGCCCAGCTCCTGCAAGGCGGCATCGGCGTCGGCGGCCTTGTTGCTGGCATCGGTATCGACCAGCGGGCTTTCCTGCTGAAAGATCGTTTCGCGCAGCAGCGCGATGACGTTCTTGCGCTTGGCGAACCATTGGCGCCGCAAGCGCCCCAATTCCCGTTCCGCCTCGGCTTTGTCCAGGCACAGGAAGCGCGTACTCCAGCGATACGCAAAGCCCAGGCGGTTGAGGTCGTCCAAGATCCCCGGCCAGGTCGAGGTCGGGAAGCCTCGTACCGACACCACGCGCAGGTGCTGATCGCCCAGCATGGGCGCCAGGCCGCCGACCAGCGCGGCATCGGCAAGCAGTGCGTCGATATGGAACGGCACGTCGGGCACGCCGACGCGATAGCGCCGGGTGGAGACTGTGGCATGCAGGTAGGTCAGCGTCTGGCTATCGTCCAGCCAGGCAATCTCCGGCATCACACCATCGAGCAGGTCGAACACGCGATCGGTCTCTGCCACGAAGGAATCAAGCCGACCACGCCAGTCCACACCCTCAGTGGGCCGGTTCTCGTACAGCATCCCAGCCGCACGGGCGCGAGACTCTTGCGGCGGTAGGTGTTGCAACGTGAAGTGATAGACGCTCTCGAAATGGCCATCCGACTCCTCGAACGCCGCGCGTCGCTCCTCATCCACCAGCCAGGACAGTGGTTCGGGAAAGGAGGATTGCGGATAGCTCGATGCCCGCATCCGCTCGGCCTCGATATAGAAGGCCCAGCCAGACCCGGTACGGCGAAGCGCGTTGTTCTGCCGCGCCGACGTGGCAATCAGCTCGCCCTGTGTCGCACTGTCCAAGTCGGGGCCGCGAAACTGGAACGTGCGTTGAAACGAACCATCTTTGTTCAGCACAACGCCCGGCGCGACCAGCCCGGCCCAGGGCAGCCAGTCGGCAAGCAAGGCCGGGCGCTGACGATATTCGGCAAGGTTCAGCATGGCGTCCTCCCCTCACACGTCCAGAAGCGGGCGGTGTTTGATATGCCGCGCGAAGACCTGCATGAACTGCGGATCGACGCGCGCACCCCATACGGCCAGCGAGTGGCCGACGATCCAGAGCACCACGCCGGGAATCCACAGTTGCAGGCCCAGCCCGACGGCGGCGGCCAGCGTGCCGTTGGCAATTGCCACGGTGCGCGGCGCGCCGCCCAGCAGGATTGGCTCGGTCAGCGAGCGATGCAGCGGCACCTCGAAGCCTGGAAGGTCGCTGGCCGTACTCATACGACGGCCCCGCCGGAGAACGAGAAGAACGACAGGAAGAACGAGGAAGCGGCGAACGCGATGCTCAACCCGAACACGATCTGGATCAGCTTGCGAAAGCCGCCGCTGGTGTCGCCGAAGGCCAGCGCCAGGCCCGTGGCGATGATGATGATGACCGCGACGATGCGTGCCACCGGCCCCTGGATCGACTCCAGAATCGACTGCAAGGGCCCCTCCCACGGCATCGAGGAACCGGCGGCTTGCGCCGTTCCGGCCAGCAACAGCAGCAGCGCGGCCAGCAGCAGCCCCTGCCTCGCAGGGCGGGTGAGGCTGCGCAGCCGCGCCAGGCCGGACAGGCGAGGAAGCGGATTTACGGAAAAGCGGAAAGAATCAACGTGCGTCATGGCAGTTCTCCAAGTTGGTTGGGGGACGGGAATGTGCAGCGGCGTCGGCTGCGAGAGGAACCGGCGTCAGCTCGGGAAACGGCGTTTCCAGTGCGTCCGCCAGGCGATAGCCGGTGCCGTCGAAGCCGACGACACGGGCGATGGTTTCGACGTGGCGCTTGCGGCCGCGTCCGGCGATGTTGATGACGACGTTGACCGCCTCGGCGATCAGCGCCCGCGGCGGATTCACAGCGACTTCGAGAATCAACTGTTCGAGGCGCAGCAACGCGCCCAGCGCGGAGCCGGCATGGATGGTCGCAATGCCGCCGGGGTGGCCGGTGCCCCACACTTTGATGAGGTCGAGGGCTTCGCCGCCGCGCACCTCGCCGACGATCACGCGGTCAGGCCGCAGGCGCATCGTGGCCCGCACCAGCTCGGTCATGGTGACGACGCCGGCGCGGGTGCGCAGCGGCACATGGTCGCGGGCCGCGCATTGCAGCTCGATGGTGTCTTCGAGCACCAGCACGCGGTCGCCTGTGGCGGCGATCTCGGCCAGCAGCGCGTTCGCCAGCGTGGTCTTGCCGGTGCTGGTGCCGCCGGCGATTAGGATGTTCTGCCGCTCGCGCACGGCGCGGCGCAGGAACTCGGCCTGCCCGGCGGTCAGGATGCCGTCGGCCACGTAGCGATCCAGGCCGATGATGCTCACGGCCCGCTTGCGTAGCGCGAAGGCTGGCCCCGGGGCGGCCGGAGGCAGGATGCCCTCGAAACGCTCGCCGGTTTCCGGCAACTCGGCGGTCAAGAGCGGCTGGCCGCGATGCACCTCCGCGCCGACATGCGCGGCGACCAGGCGGATGATGCGTTCACCATCGGCCTCGGGCATCTCCACGCCCAGCGGCGAGCGACCCGACGACAGCCGATCCACCCACAGGGTGCGATCGGGGTTGAGCATGATTTCCACCACATCCGGGTCTTCGAGCGCAGCGGCGATCAGCGGCCCCATTGCAGTGCGCAGCATCTGGATGCGGCGATCCTGGGACGCTGCTGCGGATGAGCGAGGTTCGGGCTGGATCTGTGGAACGGCACTCATGACGCACGCTCCGCAGTTCGTTCATGGGCGGAGGCCATCGCTGCTGCGTCATCCATCTGCATCGGATCGGGGTGCAGTTCCTCCACCACGTCGCGCACCAGACTGCGGCCACGCAGAAGGTGGCGACCCAACTGTTCGACGAACTGCTCGAAGCGCACCTTGCCCTGGGCGCGTGCCGCATCCTGATGGGCTTCGGGCACCGGCGTGCTGACGGTCAGGAAGTAGCGGATGAACAGCGCCAGCGTTTCGATCTGGATGTTCTGGTCGCGCTCCAGGCGTTCGGTCTGCCGCGACAGTCGATCCAACCGCTTGGCAATGGCGGCCTCGCGCTGGTCGCCAGCATCGGGCGACAGCCAGGACGCCAAGGCCGCTGCGACGATGGACGACTTGGACACGCCTTTCTTGGCGGCCAGTTCGTCCAGGCGCTGGGCGTGCTCGGGCTGGATGAAAAGATTGAGGCGGTATTGGCTCATAGGTCGATTCCGTCGTTGGGGTCGAGGGAAGCCAGCCGGGCCGTGCGCTGCATGGCCGGGTCGAGCTGGCCGGGAAGCGGCAGCGCCAGGTCGTCGTCATCGAGCAGCGCCAGGTCGTTCGCATGTGCGTCCGGCTCGGGGTCGTAGGCGACGGTTTCGGAGAGTTCGGGCTGGCGGCGTGGGCCGCCGTCATCGGTGCCGCCCAGGCCATCGGCGGATGCCGAGGCCGGCGCCGCAGGTACGGCCGGGATCGCCAAGCCGCTCCAGTCGTCGGGGCGGGCTGGCGGCGCGTCGGCGTACCTCCCGGCTACGAGCGCGGGCGGTGGCAGGACGCGATTCTTGAAATTGGCGTCGGCGTAGTAGCGCAGCTTCTTCGCGCGGATCGGGGCGACGCTGGACACCATGACCACGGCGTCATCAGGTGGAAGCTGCATCACCTCGCCGGGCGTCAACAGCGGCCGTGCAGTTTCCTGACGCGACACCATCAGGTGCCCCAGCCACGGAGCGAGCCGGTGGCCGGCGTAGTTGCGCTGCGCGCGAAGCTCGGTGGCGGTGCCGAGGGTTTCTGAAATCCTTTTCGCCGTCCTTTCGTCGTTGGTGGCGAAAGTCACCCGGACATGGCAGTTGTCGAGGATGGAATGGTTCTGCCCATACGCCTTGTCGATCTGGTTCAGGCTTTGAGCGATGAGAAAGCTGCGGATGCCGTACCCGGCCATGAAGGCAAGCGCGGACTCGAAAAAATCGAGGCGGCCCAGCGCCGGAAACTCGTCCAGCATCAGCAGCAGCTTGTGCCGGCGCGCGATGCCATCGCTGCCGTCGAGCGATTCGGTCAGCCGCCGCCCGATCTGGTTCAAGATGAGCCGGATCAGCGGCTTGGTGCGGCTTATGTCGGAGGGCGGCACCACCAGATAGAGCGATACCGGGTGCTCGGCGGAAATCAGGTCGGCGATGCGCCAATCGCAGCGCGATGTGACTTCGGCCACGGTCGGGTCGCGGTACAGGCCGAGAAACGACATGGCGGTGGAGAGCACGCCCGATCGCTCGTTGTCCGACTTGTTAAGCACTTCGCGGGCAGCGGATGCGACAACCGGGTGAGGCGCATCGCCCAGGTGCTTCGTCGTCATCATCCGGTGCAGCGTCAGCTCGAACGGACACGCCGGGTCGCTGAGGAAGTTGGCGACGCCGCGCAGCGTCTTGTCCTCGCCTGCGTACAGCACATGCAGGATGGCGCCGACCAACAGCGCGTGACTGGTCTTTTCCCAATGGTTCCGGCGTTCGAGTGCGCCATCGGGATCGACAAGAATGTCGGCCACGTTCTGCACGTCGCGCACTTCGTGCGCGCCGCGCCTCACTTCCAGCAGCGGGTTGTAGGCTGCCGACTGCGCATCCGTGGGGTTGAACAGGAGGCAGTGGCTAAACCGCGAACGCCAGCCTGCGGTGAGCGTCCAGTTCTCGCCTTTGATGTCGTGAACGACGACGGATGCGGGCCAACTCAACAAGGTGGGAACGACCAGGCCCACACCCTTGCCCGAGCGCGTTGGTGCGAAGGTCAGGACGTGTTCCGGGCCTTCATGGCGGAGGTACTGGCCGCGATGCAGCCCGAGGAAAACCCCGTCGGGCTGGATCAGCCCAGCTTTGCGTATGTCTTCCGCATCGGCCCAGCGTGCCGAACCGTAGGTGGTGACAAGGCGCGCTTGCCGCGAGCGCCACACCGACATGGCGATGGCGACCACCACGGCCACCAGACCACTTCCACCCGCGATGGCCCCGCCGATATCGAAGACGTGCGGCGCGTAGGCATCAAAGAAGAACCACCACTCGAACAGCCGCCAAGGGTGATAGACCGGGGTTCCAAAGAAGTCGAACCATGGCGAGCCAAGGCGTAGTTGATAGCCCAGGGCGGCGGCTGTCCATTGCGTTGCACCCCACACGCCGGCGATCACGATGCCGAATACGGCGGCGATCTGCCCGAACAGTACGCCCTGAGCTTGCATTGACTGGCCTCCGATTTCCCTGCACTGATTCCTCGTTCAAAAGCGGCACAGGAACGTGCCGCATAGAGCGAGGATCGGTGCCGCGTGGGTGCCCGTCAAAGACCGTTTTGAGCACAACGGTCGAGGGAAAAGAAAGAATGAGCGGCGGGGCGAGTCGAAGACAAACGCCGCAAACTAAAGCACCCTATGGCGCATTTGGAGTTTCCAAGAGGTTGCCCAGAAAAAAATTCTCGCTGGGTCTCGCTCCCCTCATGAGCAGAATCTAGATATCATGGGAAAGAATTATTTATTGAAATCTGGATAAGAATGAAAGATATCAAGAGCATGGATCTCAACTTACTCAAGGCGCTGGACGTATTGTTGGACGAACGCAACGTGACACGGGCGGCAGCACGTCTTGGACTAACCCAACCGGCCTTGAGCGGCATGCTTGCGCGGCTGCGTGAAAGCTTCGGCGACCCGCTGTTCGCGCGTGCGCAGCGGGGCATCGTTCCGACGCAGCGGGCGCTAGACATAGGGATATCTGTCAAACAGGTGCTAGCGGAAATCGACGCGCTGCTCCAGCCACCTTCTTTCGACCCGGCCACCGCACAACTGACCTTCTCCATCGCCGCGACGGACTATGCGCTGCGTGCCATTGCTGTCCCATTTCTATCGGCACTCAAACAGCACGCACCGCGCGTTCGAGTCTCATTAGTGCCAGTCGAGAGCGGACTGCTACAGAACCAGCTTGAGCGCGGTCAAATCGATCTAGCCCTCCTGACGCCAGAGATCACTCCGCCAAATCTGCATGCCCGAGAGCTATTCAAGGAGCACTACGTGTGTGTCCTGCGGGAAGACCATCCAGCGGCTATGGGGCGCAAGCTGACAGTTAAGCAGTTCTGTGCTCTCGACCATGCGCTTGTTTCCTACGATGGTGGAGGTTTCCGCGGCGTCACCGACGATGCGCTAGAACAGTTGGGCAAACAACGAAGCGTCACACTGTCGGTCAAGAGCTTTCTGATCTTGCCAGACATCCTGCGTGCCAGTGACATGGTCGCGATCTTGCCGAGCCGCTTGGTCGCCGGTATGGACAAGCTGGCTATCTCCCTGCCGCCGATGAAGATACCGGGGTTCACCAAGACGGCTGCTTGGCACGAACGCACCCATCACGATCCAGCACATCGCTGGATACGAGCACTGCTGTTCACTTCCTGTGCTAACAACAAGTAGGCAAGATGGCTCTCATCGTCATGCTCAGCACAACTCTGCCTCGCACTACAAATATGCAATCAGCCGGCTCAATTGGAGACGGACCCTTTCGTAGCACCGCTGCGAGATAGCCTTGTCGGCGGATGGCAGAACCTAGACGCTGATATCAAATTATATGATTTCAAAAATAAAAAATTAGGATTTCACTTATTTCACAGGGAGGCTCATGATTGCTCTATGACCACTTGAATGACGCAGCCACCCCTGTTGCGTCATTGACATTTTGTGAAGGAGCTTCGATATGAGCAAGCAACAGAACGCCATCCTCTGGCCCGAAGGCTACACGCCGGGCTTTACTGAGAATTTCGCCTCTAATGAGATCATCGCCGCCGGCTTGAGCGCGGCCGACGTATGGCCGCTACTCGTCACACCATCGCTGTGGCCAAGCTACTACGCCAACTCGGCTAACGTGCGCTTTCATGGCGGCAAAGGCCCGGTACTGGCCGACGGCGATCGATTTTATTTCGAGACCTTCGGCTTCCCGGTAGAGGGGCAGTGCAACGAGTACGTGGCACCTGCGGATGGGCAACCCGGCCGCGTGGCCTGGCACGGCTGGTCCGGCGAGGAAGGCACAGATACGCGCCTGGATGTGCATCACGCCTGGCTGGTCGAGAACCTGGACGGCGGGCGCGTGCGCATCCTCACGCAGGAAACGCAGAAGGGCAAGCCGGCCGAGGAGCTGCACAACGCCAAACCCAACCCGATGATCAACGGCCATCAGGACTGGCTCGACAGCTTGGTCGAGACAGCGCGCAAAGCCAAGCAGGCGTAATGGTCGCTGGCCGCTTGATCCCAAGCGTCTGAACTGAGAAAACCATGATGGGAACTCCCCTCGAGATTCTGCTGGTTTTGACTTCGCAGGCAACGATGGGCGACGACCCGCGCCTGACCGGCGTGTGGTTCGAGGAACAGTCCACCCCGTACTACGCCTTGGTCGATGCAGGTGCCAATGTGGATATTGCGTCAATCGCCGGCGGCGAGATTCCGGTGGATCCTCATTCCATAGCGAGCGAAGGCATGAACCCGCCGAGCGTGGAATGCTTCCTCGATGACAAGGTGTCGATGGACAAGCTCGAAGGCTCGCTGAAGATCGACAGCATCGCCCCGGAAGGGGGTGCGGTGATGTTCCTGCCCGGCGGCCATGGCACCATGTGGGACTTACCCGGAGCGGGGCGCTCGTCAATCTGCTGTCGGGCGCTTGGGCTGACGGCAGGGTGGTCGCGGCGGCCTGCCACGGCCGAGCCGGACTGGTTAATGTCAAGGAAGCGAATGGCCAGCCGCTGGTTGCCGGCCGTCGCGTCAGCCCCTTTGCCAAACGCATGAGCCGCGAGACTGGGCTACCTGTGGCAGTGAGTTGGGGCATCGACGATCCGCGAATGGCCGAGCACGTGATCGCTGGCAGGTAGATGGGTTTGGTGATTCTTGGCCGCGCCATGCTAGCCAACCCACACTCTTTCTCCACCTTTGCAGGAGCTGAAGGTGGAGCACCCGGAATGGCTGCTCCACCGCCTTACGCGCACTGGCTCGAACTCTCCCGAGGCTGCGGCAAGCTCACCACATATAACGACTAGGAGGAGGTGACCGTGCGAGTTCCCAGAACCCGATCCAGTCTGTGTCGCAGGGTGTCCCAGTGACTACGCTATCAAAGGAGCTAGTACTCAACTCGATAACTTGAGCGTGATAACGCCCAGGATGATCAGCGCCACGCCAAGGTATCGCATCAGGGAGGTTGGGTCGCCATAGAAATGAATTCCGACTAAGAACGTTCCCGCCGCTCCGATACCCGTCCACACCGCATAAGCAGTCCCAATCGGTATCTGACGCTGAGCAAGCCATAGGAAGGCGCCGCTAATTGTCATGAAAGAGACGGCTACTGCGACCCCACTCCAACGCGATGTTGGCTCTTGCGCCATTTTCAGCCCGACCGGCCATCCGATTTCAAACAATCCAGCCAAAACAAGATAGATCCAGCCCATTGCAATTCTCCTTCAAGTTTTTCATATCCGGCATACATACTCCAGCGTGACCACCAGCTTAGAACTTCGGCGGCTCTTTAGGTGTGGTGTAGGGCACATCGCCATCTTCGTAAAAACGCTTTCGCGTAGCCTCGGCAACCCGGTTACATAGTTGGTCGCCCAGCATAGGACGATCCAACTTGCATTGCTGGCGCAACTTTTTCAGCCGCTCAGGATTGAGCGCTAATTCATCGACCGTCGGAAGGTTGCCTTTATCTGGTTTCCCGGATGGGCTGCAGGCTGCCAGTGTCGAGGAAAGCAATATGAGAGCAATCTTCTTCATGGTTAAGTTTCCTTGGGAGATTGTGTGATGGTTTACCGCCGACTTTTGGCGTCTGGAGATTTGATCGAATGAACGCGTTCCATGAAGCGAGTCAGTATTTCTGACGGCTCGCTGGCCGGTCGTAGCAGATAGGTCGTGAGCATGGGCGAACCTCCAGTCAGCGGCCGTGCGACCACACCCTGTTCCCTGCTGGCAGTAATATGCGCACCTCCTGTGAGGCCTAGTGCAAGTCCCGCCGAAACCAGGACCATCATTAGATCGCTGGAAGTCACGCGTTCGGCAATTAGAGGCTCAATGTCCACGCGACGTAGCACCCGTTCAACTTGCCGAGCATGGCCCTCACACGCCACCGCGTCGCAGAGCACCAGCGGATACCGCAACAGCTCTTCCAGGGGAATCTGTTTGTGGGATAGCAAGGGGTGCCGTGCGGGCACAGCTACCATCAGAGGGTCACTCCACACCGGCACGGCGATGATGCCTTCGCCGACTTCATCCGATTGAGCGAAGCCGAGATCGTACAGTTCGCCACACAATCCCTTGATTTGCTGTGACAAAGGCACTTCGAAGAAGCGAACTTCCACTTCCGGCTCTTCCTGCCGGCAGAGCGCCAACAACGCAGGCAGGCGCGATGGCGTGATTCCATCAGACAATGCAATACGGAGCTGGCAATGAAAGCCATTGGCTGCGGCGTTCACACTGTCGCGCGCCTGCTGCAAAGCTGCGAAGACACGGGGTACGCTCTCAAAGAAGAGTCTGCCTGCACGAGTCAAGCGGGTGCTCCGAGTGGTTCTCGCAAATAGCGCTACGCCCAACTCCTCTTCAAGCTCTTTGATGGCGCGCGACAGCGGCGATGTCTCGATGTGGAGGCGCTCTGCGGCTCGGGCAAAGTGCAGTTCCTCTGCCACCGCTAGAAAGTAGCGCAGATGCCGAATTTCCATGTTCGCATTCCTCCTCACTTAGGCCTCACCACCTTCGCCTTGCGCCACGCTATCTAGCCTTCGCAAGCTGCTCCAGCAAGCTTCCCCGATCAAACAGGTGGGCCGGATAGTGCTTTTGCCAGCACACCCCATTGCACGGCTGTCTCGGCCCGCGTGCGGATCAGCGAAGCCTGCGCTGACATCACCCCCGCCTCAGCCTCGGCCACCACCGTGGCGTCCACTTGTCCCGCCTCAAACAGACGGCGGCTGCGATCGAGCTGACGCTCCGCGACTGCGACCCCCTCGGTCTGATGCTCCAGTGCGGCGTGCTGCGTATGCCAACCGAGGTATGCGTTCTCTACGTCCTGCAATGCACTCAACAAAGTGCGCTCGAACTCCGCGCGCGCAGCTCGGCTGCGCGCCTCTCCGGTCTCGATGCCGGCACGGATCGCGCCACCATCGAAGATCGGCAACGAAACCCCGGCCCCAAGTGAAAAAATGTTGCCGGTAATGCGCGTCCCCGCACTCTCAACGCGCTGCCGTCCGCCGCTCAGGTCCAACACCAGCTTAGGGAAGCGTTCGCCTTCGGCTGCGTTCCAGCGCGCGGTTTCGGCTGCGAACTTCGCTTCGGCGGCGCGCACGTCGGGCCGCTCACTCAGCAGGTCCGCAGGTATGCGTGTCGGTGTCCAATTGGGGGCGGCGAGTGAAGCAAGAGTCGGAGAAGCTGCAGACGCTCCGGGCGTTTGTCCCGCTAGTACATCAAGTGCATGCGTCGCCTCGCCGCGCGCACGCCGAAGTTGCTCTTGCTCCACACGCAGTGCGACGACGCCGGAGCGGGTTCGCTCGATGTCGAAGCCGGTAGCTTGTCCGGCCTCGAACTTCCGTTGTGTCAGCAAGACGAGTCGCTCGGCGGATGCCAGCCGCGCCGTGGCGAGCGCTTCGAGTTCACTGGCTTGGCGCTGCTGCACAGCCGCCGACACTGTTTCAAACGCGACCTGCCAACGCGTGGCAACCCACGCTTGTTCGGCTGCCACCGCATCCAGGCGCGCACCTTCTGCTGCCTGCGAAAGCCGCCCCGACAGGTCTGCCTCCCACGATGCAGACAACGTGGCGCGGCCATCATTGCCGATCGCAACGTTCTCTGAATAGTCGCGTCCTCGAGTTGCCTGCGTGCCCGCGGACAACGAGGGGAGCAGGGAGGCCCGTGCTCGCCGCGTGGCGGCCGAGGCCTCGTCGACGCGCGCGCGCGCAATCGACAGTTCGGTGTTGCGCTCCAGCGCCGCCCGGACTAGGACATTGAGCTGTGGATCGCCGTAGGCCGTCCACCAGTCGACGGGAAGAGTACGGCGGGATGATTTGTCCAGGATGCCTTCACCTCCCTCTTCATTTGAGAAATGGGCCGGTACATCCAGGCGAGGCGGATCGGCAGAGTGCGGAGCATGGCTGCAAGCCGCAAGAAGCATTAGCGGCGAAATCATGGCCATGAGGCGATAGCGTTCAAGAATTTGAGACATGGCAGGTCCTTGCATTCCGAAAAAGTCTTGACGGACTGTTTTACGCCTTCTACTATACCGTCTGGACTGTATATGACTCAAGCTTTTTTTGGAGCACGACCATGCCGCCTCGCGCGAAAACAAAGTTGCCCCCCCCGTCCACCGCCCATAGCAGCACCGATGCGCAGCCCGTTCTCCAGCAAGGAGCCCAGCTAACTCGCGAGCGCATCCTGCAGGCCGCTCGCGAACTGGTGCTGGAGGAAGGCGCCAGTCGTCTGACGCTGGACGCCGTCGTCGTGCGGGCCGGGTTGAGCAAAGGGGCGTTTCTCTATCATTTCAAGACCAAACGCGATTTGTTCGTGACACTGATCGACGAGATGATCCGGGCGTTCGACGCGGTACAAGCCAATCACGAGCGCAGGTTTGCCGGAGATTTGTGGCTCGCGCTCAAGCGGATTCCGATCAGCGCGGCCTCTGCAGCCTGGGCAGGAATCGGGCTACTTGGAAACTTGGGTATCGGCGCCCTCTTGCTAGGCGATCTCGCATCAGTGACGCGCTGGTCTGGCACCGCCCTCATCGCAGCAGGCATTGCCTGTCTTAGTTTCGTTTGATCAAGGAGACCCATTATGAAGAGCAAAACTGCATTGATCCGCGGCGGCATTTTTTTTTGCGTAGCAGCCGCGCTCTCTGGATGCGCGACCAACAGCATGACGCGCTCCGGATTTCTCGGCGACTACGAGAAGTTATCGCCGACACGATACGAGAACGTACTGATGTACCGCGCAGCGGGATTCGAGCCCAAGCGTTATGCCGCTGTCGTGGTGGAAGATGCGCAGATCAAGACCGCCTCGGGTCGCATCGATGGGCTCGATGACGCGCAGCAGCGTGAAGTGCTAGACCATGTGACGAGCGAACTGAAACGCCAGGAAGGCAAAAGTCCCGCCACCCCAGGTGGCACGGGACAGGTTCGGGTGCGTGTAGCGGTCACCGAACTGCAGACACCGAATCGGGCAGTCAATGCAATGACGACCCTGCTGGTTGGACCCGTGACGACGGGCGGTGCCAGCCTAGAGTTCGAAGCAGTCGATGTAAGTACGGGACGACGCGTTGCTGCCGCCAGTTGCTTCGAGCGCGGCAACGTCATTAAAGAGTTCGCCGGTTCGTACACATTGCTGGGTCATGCCAAAGCGGCGATCACGAACTGCATCGAGCGCATCGACAGCGCTTGGCGGGACACGCAGCCATGAGCAACGCTTCACAGGCTTGGCTCCGGCAGGATGCCATGGTCGGCGGTGATCACAAATGGCTGGCGGGTGGCGACTGGACGATAGAGCACTACGCCAGTCTGGCAAAATCCGTGTCCGCCGCCCGCATCAGCCATGCCGAGGGGTACGCCACTCCCTTGCTCGACTGGACGCAAGTCCAGAGACTGGACACCGCCGGCGCGGCTCTGCTGGTGGAAATTCTCGGGCCAGACTCGATACTCGACCGGCCGGAGGCAGCTCCAAATCTGTCCCCGGATCGCCTCGCCCTAATGAAAGCGCTTGCCGCCGCTGCTACCGCTCAGCAGAAGACGGACAAAGCAGCGGTGAGCGGGAATCCTCTGCTCCGCGGTCTGGGACGCATAGGCCTGACCGTGGAACAGGGCTGTCGTGCGTGTCTTGGTCTGGCCGGGTTCGTGGGTCAGATCATCGAAACATGGAGCCGTACCGTTCGTCACCCGCGTCGCTGGCGCACGACCTCGGTGATCGCTCAAATCCAGCGGTCAGCGGTGGACGCCATTCCCATCGTGGCGCTACTGAGCTTCATGGTAGGAATGGTGGTGGCGTTCCTGGGCGCAACGGTGCTGGCCAACTTCGGTGCGAGCATCTTCTCGGTGCATCTGGTCGCCTTCTCGTTCATGCGCGAGTTCGGAGTGCTGCTCCCGGCCATATTGATTGCAGGCCGTACCGCAAGCGCGTATACCGCCCAAATCGGTTCGATGAAGGCAAATGAAGAGATCGATGCGCTTCGCTCCAACGCGCTCGACCCCATCGAGTTGCTGGTGCTGCCACGCGTGCTGGCGCTTCTTGTGTCCTTGCCACTGCTCACATTAGTAGGCATCTTGGCTGGCATTGTGGGCGGCGCCACTGTATGCGCACTGAGCTTGGAGATTCCTCCTGCACAGTTCCTTGCCATCGTGCAGGAAAAAATCGAGGTGCGCCATTTTCTTGTCGGAATGAGCAAGTCCCCGCTCTTCGCGGTGATGATCGCCGCTATCGGCTGCCATGAAGGGTTCAAGGTCGCCGGTAGCGCTGAGTCGGTAGGCGACCACACGACTTCTAGTGTTGTGCAATCAATCTTCATGGTGATCCTGATCGATGCCATCGCTGCACTGTTCTTCATGGAGATGGGCTGGTGAGCGCGGTGAAGGAAGACACCGACAACGGTGTGCGACACGCTATTGAAGTGCGCGGCCTAGACAACAGGTTTGGAACCCAGCAGGTCCATCAGGACCTGGACCTGGACGTGCGACGCGGGGAAATCCTTGGCGTGGTGGGAGGATCAGGCACCGGGAAATCCGTGCTCTTGCGTAGCATCGTCGGGCTGCAGAAGCCGCATTCGGGCGTGGTCCGTATCGGGGGGCGCGACCTACTGCGAGCCCAATGGCTTGCACGCGCGCGTATGGAGCGAAGGTTCGGCATTCTGTTCCAGAAGGGCGCGTTGTATTCATCGCTGACCGTCTTGGAGAACGTCGCTCTTCCTTTAATCGAGCATGTCGGTCTGGCGCGGCCTCTTGCCGAGCGTTTGGCAAGAAGCAAGCTGGGCTTGGTGGGGTTGCCTGCCGGAGCGGGAGACAAATATCCGGCCTCGTTGTCCGGAGGCATGGTGAAACGAGCAGCACTGGCGAGAGCCTTGGCGCTTGATGCGAACATCCTGTTTCTTGACGAACCCACCGCAGGACTGGATCCAATCGGGGCTGCATCTTTCGACCAATTGATTCTGACCCTGCGCAATGCACTGGGTCTCACGGTGTTTCTGGTAACCCACGACCTCGATACGCTGTACACCATATGCGACCGTGTCGCGGTCCTGGCGAACCAGAAGGTACTCATCAACGACGGCATCGAGGCAGTCGAGCGATTCAAGCACCCGTGGATACAGGAATACTTTCACGGCCCCCGTGGCCGTGCGGCCGCACAGGCCACTGGTGCTTCCAGCCAAGAGACGCAGCCATGAAACCCTTCCGCATCTGCATCATTCTTCCGTCGCGCACGCATTGGGCTGGGCGCACGCAATATTTACACTCTGAAAACGAGGTGGTCTGATCATGGAGCCACGTGCCCATCATGTATTCATTGGTCTGTTCGTCGTGCTGCTCGGTGCGATTGGTATCGGCTTCGCGCTCTGGCTCAGCGACACACGTTCCGACCACGATTACCAGTATTACCGGATCATGTTCGATGAGCCAGTGACCGGGCTTACGCCCGGCAGCCAGGTTCAGTACAGCGGAATCACGATTGGCGAAGTCGTTGCACTTTCTCTTTCGCCGCCTGACCCAAGGCGGGCGATAGCGCGCGTGCGTATCAATGCCACCATCCCGGTCCGGCAGGATACCCGCGCTGAATTGGTCATCACGGGAATTACCGGCAACGCGGTGATCGAGTTGAGCGACGGTGGGCCAAACGTGCCATTGCTGGATCGGAAAGAGGACGAGGAACCGTTGATCCTCGCGCCACGTTCGGCGATGGCATCCCTGGTCTCCGGCGAGGGTAACAGCATGACGACACTCAACGGCATCTTGCTGCGCACGCAGGAGTTACTGTCGAAGGAGAATTTGGCTCTTGTGCACCGCAGTCTAGTGAATCTCGAACAGACTACGGGCGCGGTCGCTGACCAGAGGGCCGAGATCGCGACGTTAATCAGCAATCTGACCGAAGCAAGCAGAGAATCGACAGCTGCCGTGCGCCAAGCAAATAGCACTCTTCGCGATGCCAACCTGCTACTAAATAACGATGGTAAGCAAATCATGGTGAACACGCGTGATGCAACGGCATCCCTCGAACGCGCCGCTTTCAGGGTTGAGACGCTACTGCAAAACAATCAGGAATCGCTGAACCAAGGCATGGCCGCCACAGGCCCTGCCATGCACGAACTCCAGCAGGCGCTGGCCAATCTAAACACCGTGCTGCGCCGACTGGATCGCAATCCGGCGCAATACCTGCTCGGTGGAGAGAACATTGAGGAAACCAAGCCGTGAACACTTCCGCCAGGATGATTCCCGTCGCTGCCGCGACTATGACGCTAGTACTCGGCTTGTCCGCGTGCAGTGTGCTTCCCAAAACAGCTCCAATGGTCACCTACAAACTGCCCGACTATCACATCGCCCAGGCGGAGAGTACGCCACGCGCCGTTCCTGGACCTGGGGCGCTGCGCGTCTACGCCCCTGAGAGTAGTCGCGTCCTGGATTCGGAGCGGCTTTTCATTGCGCAGCCCGATGGTCGCTTGTCGGCTTGGCAAGGAGTGCGTTGGGCCGACCCCGCACCGGTGCTGCTACGCGACCGAATCGTCGAAGCCTTCATGCGCGATGGGCGGTCGACTTCGGTGATTACCGATAGCACGCCAATGAGCGCCGATATGGAGTTGCGCAGTACGCTACGGGCGTTCCAGCTCGAATACCGCGGCACTGAAGCGATCGCCGCGGTTCGGGTTCGGCTCGATGTGCAACTGGTCGATCCGGCCAAACGGACTGCTATTGCCAGTAGACGCTTCGAAGCAATCCAAGCTACAGGCAGCAAGCGAGAGGCAGATGTGGTGAGCGCGTTCGGTGTCGCGACGGACGTGTTGGCCGGGCAGATCGTTGAATGGGCAGTTCAGGTCGGGGCAGCGCGTTTGCGAGTTGCACCGGAATCGGCAAGCAACCATGCACCCACAGCGTCGGCGATAAGCACAGACTAGTCGCCTTAACGGAGCACAGAAGCTAGGGCCAGAACGCTGCTCGACACCTTAACTCGGTACGACAGCCTACGGCCCCTATCCAATCCCAGGACCTCGTTGCCGTCCAACCTCCCATGACACACCGCCGCCGCGTACAGTCGCGGCGATCTGCTGCCCCAGTCGTGGCTCGATTATCGGCCGCCAAGGCACCAGACTGAACCCCATGCCGTCATCGAGCAGCGCATAGCGACCGCTGGCGAGAATGACCGAGCGCCGGTAGATGCCGGCTACGCGCTGCCCGTCTGTGACGTGCCGATGCTCCAACCCACTATCGGCGGCAATGTGCTGGGCGGCCTGCGCCAGCTCCCGATTGCGCAGCGTTTCCAGCAGATTCCGGGAGAGAATCACCCGCTGCCCACGCCGCTGGGCCAGCCCCTGTTCTTCGAGGAAGTCGGCGCGCTGCTGCAAGGCTTGCTTGGCATCGCCACCAAAGCCCAGGTCGCCCAATCCCCGGCCGCCGCCGATCAGTTGCTGGTCGAGCCAGGTGGCGCCGATCACGCGGGCCTGCCGCTCGATCGGCAGGTGAGATTTCAGGTCCACGGCCACGCCGCCCAGTCGCTGCGCATCGTACTGGCGCCCACGCTCGGATAGGTCGTCCGGCACTTTCCATAGCCCTTCCGCCACGCGCTCCACGATGCCGGCCCGGCGCAGGGCTTCCAGCCGTCGGACGTGGGCCGCGACGACTTCCTGCGGGTCGCGGCCGGGCTTGGCTCGGCCTTGCTCGATCGCCAGGTGATGATCGGTACGGTACAGGCCATCGCTCGCCAGTGCGGCGATGTTCTTGTCCGCCGCCCGTACCTCGGCGGAACCACGCACCTCCACCACCGCGCCGGTGGGGTAGCTCGCCAGTTCGTCGCGGGCGTTCAAAGCGACGTAGTGGGCCTTGCCGTCCACGCCGTCGATGACCAGATAGCCGCGGTCGTGCAGCTCGTCGGCCAGCCCCTTGGCGGCCACGCGGCCGACGAGGGTACGGCCGTCGTCGGCCGGCTCGAATACCGCCAGCTCGCGCGGCTGGCCGCTCATGGCGCGCTGCATGGTGCGGATGATGTCGCCACGCTCGCCCAGGGCACGCAGGGTCTTCTCAGCGTCGGCATGGATGGCCCAGGTGCTGGGCTGCACCTCGTCGGCCAGGCCGAGCCGCTGCAAGCGTTGCAGCCGGCCGATCAGTAGCAGGCGCTGGCGTTGCAACGTCGGTTCGTTGAAGCGTTCGATCCGCACCCGGTCATCCTCGCCGACCTCGCGCTGCAACGTGCGGTCGAGGCTCGTCCACCGCTCTTGCTTCACCTCGCGCTGCCAGGTCTGCTGGATCTCCAGTTCGGTGCGCGGCCCCAGCCATTCCGTCGCCAGCTCGGCGGCGCGATGGCGGAAGCCGTGGGCGATGTAGTCGCCCGCGATGACGAGGTCTCTGCCGGTATCGTCGCGTCCGCGCACGATCAGGTGCGTGTGCGGGTTGTCGGTGTTCCAGTGATCGACCGCCACCCAATCCAGCCGCGTTCCCAGGTCGGCCTCCATGCGGTTCATCAGGTGCCGGGTGTAGGTGCGCAGGTCGTCCAGCTCGGCTCCGTCTTCCGGGGAAACAATGAAACGGAAATGGTGTCGGTCGTCCTGGCAGCGTTCCTTGAAGGCATCGAGGTCGGCATGGTCGGTCTGCGGCCCGTAGGCACGGCCCGGCTCGCCGTCCCGGCCGGCACCGTCGCGCTCGATGTAGCGCAGGTGCTTGGCGAGCGACTGCGGGCTGGCGTTGCGCTGGTTGACCAGCAGCGTCTTGACGGTCACGCGCCGTGACATGGGTGTCAGCTTTGCACCTGCGAAGCGCGCTGCCGTATGGCCGCGCCCAAGCCGTGAGCCGGGCCGCTGGCCCGCGTGCTGGCCGCTCCCGCCAGCGACAGGACGGCGCACCGCCGACTTGCCGCCGCTGGCTTTGCCAGCCCGCTTGAGCACCTTGGAAACGAAGCTCTGGCCCTGGCCTTTGCCTCGGTTCTTCGGCGCGCCAGGGCGCACCCGGAAATCGTCGTCGCGGCGGTCGGTCATGGCAGCGCCCCTGGCAAGCTCCGGCGTCTCCGGGCGTGCGAAGCACGCGGACATGCCTGCATTGGCGCGGGCCTCGCGCCCCACGCGGCACGGCGGCAAAGCCGCTCCGTGCCGCGCCACCCCCATGTGCAGACAGGCCTTCGACGCGGCCCGGTGCCGCGTCCTTTTGTCTTGCCTTCCGCCTTTGCCCCTCGCTCCCGCTCCGGGCATCGGCGGCCCGGCGGCGCTGCTGCACCAGCAGCCAGCCCGCCGGCGAACACGCCAATGGCCGCAGGCCAGGCGCGTTCGAGGCAAGACGCCTGCACGTTGGACGGCTGCGCCGAAGGCAGCGCGAAGTGCGGTGCGAATGCACCCGCACTGCACGTGCGATGACAAGGCGACGAACAGTAGAACGACATGCCCGATGGCACGATGAGAGGCGCGGCAAAGTGCAGCGAATCGGCGGCCATCATGGACGTGTCTCCAGCCAGATCGGATGCGCAACGCCGATCGCGGTGGATGCACTGACCGGCCCGAAATAGCGGCTGTCGAACGACGCTGGGTTGGTCACGCTCAAGAGGAACAGTTCGCCCGGTTCGAGACGGCGGCAAAGCTGCAAGGATGGCAGCGGTCGGCCCTGCCGGTCGGCAGGCAGGGCGGCGGCCACCGGCACGCCGTCGATGCGAACCTGGCCGGCGACGATGCAGACGTGTTGTGGCGCGACTGCGCCCACACGTTTGAGCAGCGGAACGCGGGTCGGTAGGTAACTGCGCTGCGCAGCCAGCATGGCGGCCCTGTCGGGCAGCGGCACCAGCACGATGCTGTCCACGGACAGCGGACGTGGCCGCGAGGCGGTGCGCGGGTCGAACGGTTCGATGCGATACCAACCGACCGCCACGCTGTCGGACGGGTTGTAGGCCATTCGCGGCAGGGGCTGCACGAACGCAGCCCAGGCCAGCGCAGCGAGGCCGACGGTGGCGAAGCCTGCCAGCACGAGGCGAGTGCGCAGGCGCGAGCGAGGATGCGGCACGGGGCCGGTCGTGGAAATCGTGGTCATGGCAATGCCCTCCCTGCCAGCCAGGCGGCGTGCCGTTCTGTGGTGTATGTGGGTAACGCCGAGCGCGCTGCGAGCCGGTTCGCGAGCGTGCGCCAGTACGCGGGCGATGTGTCTGCGGCTGCGATGCCCAGCGCCTCGATGTCGTCGATGCGTTCCAGCACGGCGCGAACGTTGGCATCGCCTTCGGCGTGCAACAGCAGACGCGCGCCCGGCTGCACGCCGGGGATGCGTTGCACGGCGTCCAGCGGCGTGGCGGTCTGCATCACCATGAGCTGCCAGCGGATCGTGCCGTAGTCGTTGGCCTGCCAACGGATGCGGCACAGAACCGCGTTCGGCAGGAACACGGCGCAGCGCCGCCAGCGGTCGAGCTGGAGCGTGCGCGCCGGTTCGCCGAAGCGCAGGTAGAGCTTGAAGCGGGGTTCGATGTAGGTCAGCGCCACGCGCGTCAGCGGCACGTTGCCGGCCTGGCCGGCGAGTGTCGAAGGCGCCGGCGGCGGTGCAGCCGTGGGCGCACTTGCTTTGGGGGTGTGGGCGGTCGAAGCGGATGCGTTCACGGCGTGCCCTCCGGGGGAAACTCCCGCTCCAGCAGGCTGCGCAGCAGTTCGGCTACGGTCACGCCTCGCGTGAAGGCCGACACCTTGATGCGCGCCCGCATGGCGGGCGTGATGTCAAGCGTCAGTCGAGCGGTGTAGAGGTCGCCTTTCTGCAAGGCATCTGCGTCGCCCTGGCGAATCCACGCTTCGGCGTGCGGATTCGCTGGGGGACGTACACCGATGCCGACGCGCTTGCTGCGTGGTGATGGCTTTCCAGTCATGTCGGCCACCGCAGCAGTTCGTCGGTGAGCGCGGCGATCTCGCGGGCAGCGGCGCTGTCGGGCGCGGTTTCGCGGGCGAGCCGGCCAGCGGCTACGCTGTCGGCAAAGACGATGCGCTGGTGGATCTCCGAGCGCAGCGCGGGCAGCGGCTGTTCGGCCAGCGATTGCCGTGCCTCCCTGCCGATGATGGTGGTGCTGACGCGCCGGTTGATGACGAAGGCCGCGCGTAGCGCTGGCCGGAACACCTGTGCTTCGCGGATCAGTGCGACCATCTCGGCAGAAGCCCATACGTCGTAGGGGCTGGGCTGCACGGGGATCAGCACGCGCTCGGCCGCCAGCAGCGCGGAGCGCGCGAGGGCGGCGATGCGCGGCGGGCCGTCGATGATGATGTGATCGGCCCGCCTGGCGAGTTCTGGCGCTTCCTGATGCAGCGTTTCGCGGGCAAGGCCCACGGCGCTGAACAGACGGGGCAGGCCCTGCTGGCTACGCCGCTGCGTCCAGTCGAGCGATGACCCCTGCGGGTCGGCATCCAGCAGGATGACATGCAGGCCGCGCATCGCCAGTTCGCCGGCGATGTGCGTGGCGAGCGTGGTCTTGCCGACGCCGCCTTTCTGGTTGAGAAACGCGAAGATCATGGCGCGGCCCTCCGAGCTGGAAAGCCGGCCTGGGCGTGCCATTTCGTGGTTGTCCACCGAAACGGCGCGCTTCTACTAAAAGTTATGTATTTCTTGTTAGGTAAGTTAGAGGGAACGCAAACCCGCGCCGTTGTTGGCTTTCCGGCGTTTTCGTACTCCTGATAGCACGAGGGTCGTACTCCTGATAGCACGATACCCGGTACTCCTGATAGCACGAGGCCGTCCACAGGTTCTCCCGCAGTTATCCCCGTGCCGCGTGCGGCACGGGCCGGAAGGTCAGCAGCTCGGTGTTGTCGTCCGGCATCCGCTCGATGCCGAGGACGTAGCCGGGCAACGACTGCCGCGCCACCAGGGCGCGCACGTCGTAGGCGAAGTCCGAGAAGCGGGCCGCGCTGCCGGATTTGCGGTACAGGTGTCGGAAGTCGAATTGCCAGCCGTGCTCCTGCCGCCCGCCATGCTTGCGCACCAGGCGGTACAGCCAGCGTTCGATACCGCCTTTCAAGCGGAAATAGGCCGGGTCGATGGTCAGCACCAGGGCGGCGTCGAGCACGCCGGCATAGAACCAGTCCGGCAAGATCAGCTCGATGCCCAGCGGGGTGCCGCTGGCGTCGGCGAGTTCCTTCCACTCGTTGATCCACGAGAAGCGATGCAAGCGCCTTCCCGTGGTTTCGCGGATGGACGTGGCCACCGTGGTCGATTGCAGCCGGTCGAGGGCGGCCTTCAGGCGCTGGTAGTCGTTGAGGGACGTGCCGCGCCCGATGAAGCGCAAAATCTCGTAAGGCGTGGCGCGTATCCAGCGCGACGGGCGCAGGCCCGCGTCGCGCGCCTCCACGATCTGCGAGGCGGCCCATATCAGCACGTCGGCATCCCATATCGTTGCGATGCCGTGCTCCTGCGTGCCTTCCACGCGAATGGTGACGTTCCCGCTGCGGAAGTCGATCGGCGCCGTGCGCCGCGACTTGGCAAGCGAGAAGAACGGAAAGGCCATCAAGTCCTGGGAATCGCGTGGCGCCATGTCGCCCGGCAGCGCTCGGAACAGATCGAGCTGTTCGCGCTGCGGCAAGGCTTGCCCTGGCGGGCTGGACATGGCGAAGGCCACCCACGCGCCGACGATCAGCGGCCATCACGGTAGTCGCCCGCGTGGCGCTCGGCGTATTCGGGATCGGACGTGGCCTCGTAGCTGCGCTGGTCGGCCCAGGCATCGAGGTCGGACACCGCGTACATGACGCGGCGGCCGAACTTGCGGAACTTGGGGCCGCCGCCGATCACCCGCTGCTTCTCCAGCGTGCGCGGCGACAGCCGCAGGTAGTCGGCGGCTTCGTCGTTTGTCAGGTAGCGTTGAGGCTGCGAGGTCGCAGTGACGGCAGCGGCGGCAGGCCGCGAGGGAGCAGGTCGCATGGGATGTACCTCCATCAAGCCCGGCCACACCACGCGGCCGGATAGAGGCACTCTCAAGAAAGCAAGGCTTCTTGCTAAGGGACGATTCGCACGGGTCGAGAAACGTCCCCCCTAATGCGACGGGAACATTGGAAGCTGCGCTAGTCGGCGGTAGCCGCCGTGCATCAGCTCATCGCCGCGGCGTACCAGCCGCCGCACGCGGGCACGCAATGCACTGTCTTTGTGCCAGTCGGCCGCGACGGCATCCGCGCCGAACAGACCTTCGGCCACTTCGCGCAAAGAGGCTCCCGCGAGGGTCGCGTCGAGCGCTTGCAAGGTATGCAGTTCCAGCAGCGCGGCGGGCGTGGGGCGAGAGCGGGCTGTTGCCACAGGCGCGGCCACGGTTGCGGCAGATAGCGCATCCAGCTTCGCAGCGAGCGTGCGGTAGCGCGCACAGGGCGTGGCGCAGGCGCGTGTGGCGTAGAGATAGGCCGAGCCATCTTCTAGGTCGGGTGCGAGTGCGAGCCGAACGCAGCAGCCTGGCCAATGCGATACAAGCACCAGGCGCTTGCCGTCGTGGGTCAGTTGCTTGCGCCCAGGAATGCGCCAGAACTCGAAGGTATGCGCATCGGGTGGTGGGTCGGCGTCGGGGTATAGCTGCACCACGCCGTCGTGATCGGGGAACCAAGCAGGATGTGCATCGCGCGCATCCAGGCCGGGATCTTCCAGCAGGCGCAGGCCCCAGGCCTGCGCCGCATCTGGCTTGCGACGCCGGCGTAGCCAGTCGCGCCGGTAGCTTGCATTCCTGCGCAAATACTCCCAAGCCAGCGCTGGGCCATCGAGGTGCAGCGTGTAGAGATACGCGGCCGTGGGATACCAGTGTTGGCTGCTGCGGTCAGTCATGGCGAAACCTCCCTGTTTCTGGGAACGTCGCCACAATTCCGCTGTGCGGGAGCTATCGAATCGCCATCAAGTGGTCATCAAACTCGGGTTACGCTTTAACTGCTGGTGTCAAGACAGATTCGCTCCAGTGCATTGCCGAAATCGTCTAAATGCGACGACTGCACCGCCCGGAAATGGGGTGCAGCATTGAACACCGTGCCGAATCTCGCGCCTGGCATCATGACTGTTTTGGTCAGGAGCGCACCACCCTGGTGCAAGCATGCGGATCAAGACTTGCCAGGTCTTGGCTAAGACCGAAATAGTCACAATGCGATACTTTTTGCCTGGTCGCGCTGGAATGCGTCAATCGGTGATCGAACCGTTTTCCTGAGCCAGTCGAACGTATTCCGACAGCGGCCGCGTCGGCTGGAAGTACCGATCTCGTATCACGGGCTGCTTGAGCGGCCCGACGATGGACGCCAGATCGGACAGCTTCACCGTCGCCAGGGCAGGCATCCCGATCCCGAGGTCGATCAGGCCGTAGGCCGTATCGCCATCGGTCGGATCGAGCGCGGCCAATAGCCAGGTCGCATGTGCGTCCGGTGTGAACAGGCGCACCACGGGCAGCGGGTCACATTCCTGGCCTGCGGCGCGGGTGAGGCCGTGGGCCAGTAGGTGCACCCGGTCTTCCTCGGTGACAAGCGTGGTCAAGGCCGCGCCCCTTCCACGAACACACGCAATCGCCGAGGCGCATCTGTGCCTGCGGACGGATGCACGTATGCGCAAGCGCACGAAGCCGCAAAAGCGGAGAGGCACGAAGGCGTATTGGTGGAAGTCAGGAAAGACACGGACGCGGTTCCCTGGGTCTGAGGAAATCCGCAGATGCGGATCTCCGTAAAAGCACGGAAAAGGAAAACATCACCACCAAATGAACACTATAGATTGTAGTCCTATAGGGCGCAATGGGCTGTCATCTTGGTTTTTTGGGGAAACCATAGGTGGCAGCGAAGAACTCATTGGCAGCGGCGATTCGGACGGTAAGGAAGGCGCGTGGTTTGAGCCAGGAAGCGTTCTCCAACGTGTCCAGTCGCACCTACATGAGCACGCTGGAGCGCGACCTGAAAAGCCCAACCATCCAGAAGCTGGCCGATCTGTGCGAGGTCATGGAAGTGCATCCGCTCACGCTGCTCACATTGGCTTATGCCGGTGACAGCACCCGCGAAGCTGATGAATTGCTGGCACAGGTGCGCCAGGAACTCAGGGCGATATTGGAAGAGCCCGACACGCCGTAGCGCGTTGGCGTGTGGTACTGAATTGCAGCAAGCGGAGCGCGCAGCGCCGCAGGCGCGAAGGCGTGAGGGATTGAAGCCGGATGGCCGTGACGGCTTGCCGGCACGGGGCGAAGCCCGAAAGCCCGGCGGCGCTTACAGCGCCGACACGCCACACACCGCTCGTTGACACGGATTGCGAGCCACAAGGCACGCATGCAGGCCCGCGGTGACGGGCGTATCCAGCACGCGGCAGCAGCAGAAATCCTGCGCGTGCGGTGCTGCGATCAGCAGCATCGCGCCCCGCCGCAGTGGGCGGGACGCGGTAAGCGGCTGTCAGGCCGCCTTCGGCTTGTTGCGCGACCAGATCAGGTCGTGCGTGCCGTCCTCGTTCTCGATCAGGCGGGCATAGACCGTCGCCGGGAACGAAGGGTCGTCGATGGATACGGACAGGTATTCCCGCCCGGCCTCGCTGGTCTTCTTCCACGCTGCGCCGACTTCGTGGCCAGCCGCTTGCAGGTGGAAGTCGGGGGCGTTCTCGGTGTCGCCCTTGTCGTTGGGAACCAGCTTGACCTTGACGTTGAGCGTCAGGGTGCGAAGCGTGCCGGTGAAGCCGTCTTTCTCTGCGGTGAAGGTGCCGATGTTAGCCATGATGTTTCTCCTTTCGGGTTGAACAAGGTCGCGCCAGTGCGTCCTTGTTGTGATCCGGCCGGCGGGGGATGGGCTGGTCGCACCGCGCAGCGGTCGCAACAACGTGGAGAACCTGGAAGCGAAAAGAATTTGTCCCGCGAGGAATGCGCGCAGCGCAGGGGAAATTGTTTTCGCTGCAAGGTTGCGGCCATGAAGCCCAAGGCGCAGCCGCGCCACCGCCAGGATTCACAACAAGACAAGGACGCACAGGCCGCCCGCTCCCGAATGGAGACGTGGCCAACTCGGCATCCCCGCGTGACGGCTGCACCGGCTTGCGCCCTGACGCGGGCCAGGTCAATGCCCCGACGACAAGGCCAGAGCGCCCCTGCCGCAGCTCACGGCCACATACTGAGGCGTGGTGTGGAAGCTCCATAGAAGCGAGGCTGGGCGGCGTGTCGGTGAACCGTCTTTCGTGACGTACAGACAACGAACCGCCAGCGTCGGGGACGGCACGCTTTCGTGCAACCTGCCGCAGCAAGCCGGGGCGTAGCCACACCAGCCCCGCCCATTGCGGCGGGGCTCGGTCGAATCGTTGGCGGCGCGATGCGCCGCCACACTTGCTGGCTTCGTGGATTTCGCGCACGAGCGCCCTTGTGCGTGGCCCCATCGCCGCCGACCGAAGGCGGCGATGGGGCTTTTTTTTAGCAGTGAAACCGGGCGCGGCCACCGCCGCGCCCGGAGTTTTCGACCACCGGCCCCAAGGCGGCACGGCTTGGGGCCGGTGCGGCTCGTTATTTCTTGGTTTCGATGATCCACCACACGGCGCGCGGCAAGGCGCGGCCCGTGAGGGGATGCAGATCGGTCAGGTCGGCGCGGGCCGTCCAGCCACGCGGCGGACGGTAGCCGCGCACGTCGCCGTCGCCGTGCCAGCGGCGGGCGCGCACCGTGCCGGAGGCATAGGTCGCAGCCATACGGGGGCGGTTTGCGGGTTGGTGGGTCATGGCAGGCATCCTCAATATGAAGCGCCCCGGCCGGAACCGGGGCGCTATCTACGGTGCGAAGTCACGCGGCCAAAGCCTCGGCCTGCGGCTGGACATCCGCCACGGCGGCCGCTTCTTCCTGTGCTTCGGCTTCGCCATCCGCCGGCGCGTCCTGCCCGGCCTGCTGCGGGCCTTCGGTGCGGAAGATGGCGGGCATCCAGCCGGTGCCAGCGGCGAGCCGTTCGGCTTCGCTGGCAATGTCGCCCTTCTTCAACTTCGCCAGTCGGGTGACGTGCGAGGGCGCGAACCCGCCAACGGCTTCCAGAATCGCGGCCTTCGGCACATGCCGGAAGTAACCCTCATTGGTGGGCTGCCACCACGCGGCCATATCCAGCCCCACGGCCTGCGCCAGTTCCGCGCCGGGCTGGTGCGGCGTGGCGCGAGGCGTCACCACGTCCACCGTGGAAGCTAAGCACACGGCCAGCAGCCGCACCAGTTCATCCTGTGATTTCGCCAGCAGCGCGGCGAACAGTTCGGCGCTGTCCTCCGGCAAGGTTTCGCCTGCCACCTGTTGCAGTTCGCGCAGCGCCACGGCGGCGGGTGATTCCGGCCAGTCCGGGGCCATGCCTTCCAGCCGGTCTTGCACCGTGAGGCGCACGCCCAGCGGCAGGTCGTGGCCGTAGTGGCTTTCCTGCAAGACGGTCTGCACCATGCCATGCACCACGGCGGCCAGCGCGGCTTGCGGATGCCGGGCCACTTCGATTTGCAGCGCGGCGGTACGGTGCGCGCTCAACCGCTGCGCCAGTCGGTCGGACATGGTGGCGGTCTTGGGCTGCTCGTCGTCCTCGCCTTCGTCCTCGTTTGCGGCTTCGCCTTCGCTGCCGAAACCCTGCCGCAGTCGTTCCAGCGTGCGCAGCGCCTTGGCTTCGGCTTCGCGCAGCAGCCCGCGATGAATCGCGGCCTGCCCGTCGCGGTCGATGGTGACGATGGCACCGGCTGCGGCCTTCACATTGGCCGCATAGTCCAGCAAGCCTTCTTCCAGCGCCTGCAACTGCTCGCCCAGGCGTTCGCCTTCTTCCTGCAAGGCATCGGCCTTTTCTTCGTCTTCGTCGTCCAGCGCGGCATCCACGGCTTCGGCCAGTTCGTGCAGCTTGGTTTGCAGCTTCTCGATGCGCTGCGCGTCGCGCTTGTTCGGACTGCGGCGTTCCCTTGGCGCACGCTGGAAGGCTTGCAGATCGGCATGGGTCATGCCCGGCGTGGCATCCACCCACGCCCAGCCCTCGGCCTGCACCTTGGCGGCGATACCTGCCAGCTTGTCCTGCGCCAGCCGTTCCAGCAGTGCGGCATCGGTCAGATACACGCCTTTGTCGCCCTCCGCGAACAGGTCGCGGCGGATGCCACCGCCTTCCTGCTCGTAGCCGTCCAGCCCGACAAAGCGCACCAGCGGATGCCGGTAGGCGTCGATTTCGCGTTCGGTCAGACGGTCGCGCAGGTTGTGCGGGCTGCGCTGCCATGTCGGCGCATCGTAGAACGCGGCTTCCTGCGCGGCGTGGTCGTCGGTGATGGCAAGGGCCATCAACTGGTCAAGGCTCACGGCCTCGGCGCGATAGTCGGCCAGCAGGCGCGGCGAGACGTTGGCGAGTTTCAAGCGGCGCTGCACCACCAGCGGCGTGACGGAAAAATCCGCTGCGATATCCTCGATGCTGCGGCCTTCGGCCACCAGCGCGGCGAACGCCTCGAACTGGTCGGCGGGGTGCATGGCTTCGCGCTGCACGTTCTCGGTCAGGCTGGCCGTGCGTGCGGTGCCATCGGCCACCTGCAGGCAAGGCACCTCCCATTCCTTGCTGATGCGGTGCTTCTTCGCCAGCAGCTTCAACGCTGCGAGGCGACGGCCACCGGCCACGACTTCGTAATGCTCGCCGTCGGCGGCGGCAATCACGATGAGGTTTTGCAGCAGGCCGACACGCTGGATGCTGGCGGCGAGTTCGGGAATGGACATGCGCGGGGTCTTGCGCACGTTGCGGCCAGTGGGGCGCGACACCAGCCGCGACAGCGGAACCAGAATCAGGTTCTTGGTCGGGTCAGCGGCTTCCAGCGGGATAGCGGCGGCGGTGTTGATGGCGCGGGCTTCGGTTTGGGTAACGGCGTTCATGGTGATAACTCCTATCGGTTCAGGAATGCAGCAGCGAAGAAAGCGACAAGGGCTGCTGCCTGCCCCTGCCGCGTGGGGATTCAGGCTTTCAACTGGCGCATGCCATCGGCCAGCAGCCAGAGGGCGCGATTCAGTCGGATGTTTTGGTCGATGCCCTGCACCGGGCGGGTTTGCTGTCGGCGCCCGTTGGCGCTGCGGCCACGCAGCCCGCCTTGGGTCAGGTTTTCTTGGGTGCGGTTGAACACGCTCCACAGGTCGGGGCGGCGGTCGTCGAAGCGGCGCGGCATCAGGATTTGCGATTCCGTGATGGGCGCGGGCTTGTCGGGGTCGTCGTACTTGAGGGCGAGCGCGGCGCGGGCGAACACTTCGGATTCGCCATCGTCCAAGGTGATGCCGCGCATGGCATCGCGCGATTCCTTCACCCGATCGAAACCGCTCAAGACTTCGTAAGCGCCCTCAATGACCAGACCGGCCACGTCGCCTTTATGGGGCACTCGCACATCGGCCACGGTGTTGCCGCAAACAAGGCCATTGCTGCACACGAACCGGAACATTCCGGCCAGCATCTGATAGCTGCTGGTGCCGTCGTGCGAGTTCAGCAGCACGATTTCGTTGGCCTCCGCGCCGTTGATCTGGCTGGCATGGCGCAAGCGAATCATGTGTTTGGTGTGCTCGCGCTTGCCTTCGTCGCGCACGCGGGTTTGCGTCACCATGAAAGGCTGGAAGCCTTCTTTGCGAAGCTCGGTCAGCACGGCGGCGGTGGGGATATAGGCGTACCGCTGCGAACGGCTCTCGTGCGGGGCATCCGCGAAGATGGACGGGGCCACGCGGTGAATCTGGTCGTCGGACAGCGGGTAATCGCTGCGCAGCGAGGGGGAGCGGAAAGCGAAACGGGATGCGAGTTGCATGGTCTTTCTCCTGACAAAAGAGGTTTGCTGTTCACACCGCACACCGGATTTCTAGATTCGGAGCCCAGCCTTTCGGCTGTTTGGTGCGGTCGGCACGAGGAACCCGGTTGGCCCTGTTGCCACCGTCTTTCCTGAGTTCATCGCCCGCGGCCAAAGGAGCGCGCGGACGGGGGCCGTCAAGGAGCCAAGCGCAGGGTGGGTGCGGCCCGCAGGCGCAGCCGAGGACACGGCCCTGCGCGCCTTGACGGCACACGGGCGCGGGCTACGGTCGCGGGTAAGGTGATGAAGTCAGGGGAGACGGCTGGACAAGGCAACGGCCATCCCTTTGTGCTGACCGCACGCAAGCGAAGCGCGCAGGCCCGAAGCTGGAAGCCGGGCCGTAGGCGTCAGCGATGCGGAAGGCTGGCGAAGCCAGTCCCGCCAGGGATGAGCGACTAGCGAACCTGGAGCAGCGCGATCCGCGAAGCGGAGACGCAAGAGGACTCTTCGTTTACCATTTGTTTCGCAAGCTAATGATGGGAAAGCAAGAACACGGAGATCTAGAGATGATTGTCTGCATCAACCGCCTCAAACAGTTCGGAATCTTCAGCGACTTCAATGGAACGAAGATCCAAAAGTTCGGCCGGTACAACCTGGTCTATGGTTGGAATGGAACAGGCAAGTCAACGTTATCGAATCTATTCTCTTGCTTTGAGCTTCGCTCGATGGTTCCCCGCTTCAGCACGGGCCAATTTTCAGTAGTTCTGGAGGATGGCTCAACGATCACGGAATCCACACTCCACTCATCCCAATTGAATATTCATGTTTTCAATCAACGCTTCGTGCATGAGAACATTGATTGGGACAAATCCGTAAAGAGCATCCTTCTTATTGCGAAAGAGAAGATTGATGACTTGCAGAAGCTGGAGAAGCTGAAGAGCGAGCTTCAGTCGAAAAAGAAGGCTCACGACGACAAGCAAAGCGATATCAAGAAGCAGCGTGAGGCATTAGAGAAGTTCCTGACCAATGCTGCCAAGAAAATGAAGCTTGGACTTCAGGCGATTGATACGAGCGACAGTTATTACTTGAATTACGACCGCCGCAAGCTCTCCAACTTCATACAGAATAACGGCGAGACAATTATCAAGGCGGAGTCGGTTCTTCCAGATGAGAGGGTTATCGACCTTACGAATGCCGCCAAGCCAGATCAGCTTCCAAGCATTGCTTTCGCCTCAACGGCCATTGAGCCGGACTACTTTAAGAAAGCGGCGGGCCGCATCAGAGATTTGATTGGGACTACGGCGGTCAATCAAGCAATCCAGCGGCTTACCGATAACCCGGACATCCGCGAATGGGTTCAAGCAGGCTTGGAAATCCATAAAAACCACGACTCGCAATCCTGCGAGTTCTGCGGCTCTCCGTTCGCCCAGCTTCGTGCCGAGGCGCTTGCTGCCCACTTCAGCAAGGAGTTCACGGAGTTTCAGAGCCGACTTCAGAATGCGGCGACATGGATTGAATCTCAAGGCGCTCCAGCTAATCAGTTTCCCGCATCGACCGAGTTTTATAAAGAACTATCGGCCGAGGCAGAAAAGCTTCAAAAGGACTACGCAACTGCTGCTGAAAAGATCGACCAGCAAATGGACGCCTGGCGGGAAGCCCTGAAGGCCAAGATCACAGACCCTGGGAAGACAGACATTCAGATCTCGGATGTGGTTGAAGACGATGTCACCAATTTCAATGACATCCTGAAGTCGATTGTTGCTCTCGTTGGAAAGCACAACAATAAGACTTCAAATTTCAAATCTGAGACCTCAAAAAGCAAGGTGGCACTGGAGCTTCACTTTGCTGCGGCTGAGGTGCAAGAGTTTGACTATGCTGGAAGTGAGAAGAAGTGCAATGACCTTGAGTCAGAAGCAAAGAACGACCATAAGGAAATTGAAAAAATTAGTCTAGAGGTCGGAGCCATAGAAGCGGCGCTCTCGAATGAAACGGTCGGGGCAAAGGAGTTCAATGACATCCTGCATCGCTTCATTGGCCGCTCTGAGCTTTGCCTGAACTTCAATCAGAAGAAGAAAGGCTATGAGATCATCAGAAACGGGGTTGGTGAGCACGATGGGAATTTGAGCGAAGGTGAGAAGACTGCGATTGCATTTGTCTATTTCATCACGAAGCTCAAAGAAAATGGAAATAACATCAAGGATACGATCGTCGTCGTTGACGATCCGGTCTCAAGCTTTGATTCTAATCACTTGTTTCACGCCTACTCGTTTTTGAGAACGCAATGCACTGAAGCCAAGCAACTTTTTGTGCTGACTCACAACTTCACTTACTTTAAGCTAGTGAGAGACTGGTTCACTGGCACCAATAGGAATCGAGTCAAAAAAGGCAACGCCGAGAATTGCTTCTTTTATCGCCTGGATGCGCCACCTGGCTCCCCTCGTCACTCCCTACTTGTGGATGCCGACGACTCACTCAAGAACTACGGTTCCGAGTACCACTATATCTTCAAGAAGCTTTACGAATATAGGGCGCACACGACACTCAATCGAGATGAGGCGTTCTTGACCGCCAACCTCGCCCGAAAGCTTGTTGAATCGTTTTTTACCTTCAAATATCCAAGGCGGCGAAGCGACATTAGTCAATTGATGGAGGCTGGCCTAAAAGATTGCACCATCACGACACCAGAGCTTAAAGAAAAAATCTACCGCTTTATCAATAAGTATTCACATAGCGACGTTATTGAGATAACAGAGGAATCCGCAGAAAACTTGGCAGGCGAAAGCCACAGCGTCATCGGGAACATCTTCCAGTGGCTGGAAGAGGTGGACAAGAAACATTACGACGAGATGATTCAGGTTGCGACGGCCTGAGCATCAGGCCGCGAGGGCCATAGCTATGCCACCAGGCGCAGCAAAAAGGGGCCGAAGCCCCTTGGGCTAGATCAGCCCATGCTCGGCGAACGATGCCGTTTCGTTGCCCGCAACGATGATGTGATCGAGCACGCGCACGTCCACCAGACCCAACGCTTCCTTGAGCCGCTGGGTCAGCGCCCGGTCAGCCGCGCTCGGCTCGGGGTTTCCGCTCGGATGGTTGTGCGAAACGACGACCGCCGCCGCATTGAGCCGCAGCGCCTCCTTGACCACTTCGCGCGGATACACCGACGCACCGTCAATAGTGCCGTGGAACATCTCCCTGTATTCGATCAGACGATGGCGCGTATCCATGAACAGCACTACGAACACCTCATGCTCGAAGCTGGCCAACTTTGTACGCAAGTATTCCTTGACCGCCGCCGGCGAAGTGAACTCTGCTCCGCGCTGCATTTTCCGGTCAATGACCTGGCGCGCAGCTTCCAGAATGTCGTCGGCCGATGCCGGTAGATAGCGCCCGTGCGCGTCGCGCACCAGCAGACAGGAATCGAACGAGGGAAAGGACAGTTGCGACATGATCGTGCTCCGGTTGCTCGGGCGGAATTGCCCGGAACCGGCGGCAGCACGGCGCAGCGCAAGCAGTCAGGGGTCGCAGACGGCCGCCAGGACGCAAGCGCGCATGGCGCGCGCCGCCCTTGACGGCGAGAACGCCGTGATACGGTGAAGGGAACAGCAAGACCGCCCACACCCGCCCACTGCACAGAGTCGATTTTTGGCAAGCGGAGCGCGCAGGCCCGGATCAACGAGCCGGGACGGAGGCGTCAGTGATGGAAGCCCGACAGGGGCGAGACTCGCGCAGCGAAGCTCGATGCGCAGCACGACAGCGCGACGGCGGCACGCCGGGACGCCCGACTGCTTGGGACAGGACTACTCGTTGTCCGTCTTGCGCTGCTCGATTTGCAACTGCGCCCGTTGCGTTGCCTGTTGCAGCCGCTCCACCAGCACGCCCCTCGGCGGCAAGGCGGTCAGATACTCGGCAACGTGGATGCCGGACTTGTCCAGCTCCAGCAATTCGATCTGCTCGCGCTTCTTGCCGGTGCAAAGGATGATCCCGAGCGGCGAGGCTTCCTCCGGCTCCCGTTCGTGCTTGTCTAGCCACCGAAGGTAAAGCTCCATCTGCCCTTTGTAGGCCGCCTTGAAGTCACCTACCTTCAACTCCACCGCAACCAGCCGCCGCAGCTTGCGGTTGTAGAACAGAAGGTCAAGGTGGAAATCCTCGTCGTCGATCGGAATGCGCTTCTGCCGGGCGACGAATGAGAAGCCCGCGCCCAGCTCCAGCAGGAAGGACTCCATTTCACGGATGATCGCCGCTTCCAAGTCGCCTTCCTGCCAAGTGTCCCGCAGGCCCAGGAAGTCGAGGATGTACGGGTCGCGCATGACCAGGGCCGGCGACATGCGCTGCGCATCGCGCAGGGTCGCCAACTCCTGCGCTATGGTTTCTTCCGGCTTTTGGGAAAGCGCCGTGCGCTCGTACAGCATCGAGTCGATACGCTCGCGCAGCGTCCGCACGCTCCAGCGTTGGGTGCTGGCCATCTGTGCGTAGTAGTCCCGCTGGAGCGGGTCTTTCAGCGGCATCAGGGCGATGAAGTGCGTCCAGCTCAATTCTCGTATCAGTGATACGAGAATTCGCTCGTCGGGGAAGGTGGCGGCGAACTGCACCATGCGGCGCAAGTTCTGCTCTGCAAAGCTGCTGCCGTACTCCTCCACCAACTGCGCAGCCAAGGTGGGCAGAACTTCCTTGCCGTAGGCGCCCCGGCGCCTGTCCAAGACCTGCGTGTGGATGCGTTGGCCGATGCGCCAGTAGAGCATCGTAAGCTCGCTATTCACCGTCGAGGCGGCGCGCTTGCGCGCCGCCTCGATCAGTGCCCGAATGTCGCCCAGCAGCGCCGCGGGCGCTGCGAGCGATGCTGCTGATGGCCGGCGCCCGTTCATGCCACCGCCTCCGCAAGCTGCCGCGCGCCCGTGATGGCTTGGCGGCGGCTGGCCACCAGCTCGGCCGCCTCGCGCACCGGCTTGTCCTCGGTGTGGACGTAGTGCATGAACATCGCCACGGTCTTGTGGCCCGTCAGCTTCATTCCCACTTTGGTCGGCACACCGGAATTGGCAATGTCGGTGGTCGAGCGATGACGGATGCCGTGCGTGCCTACGTGCGGCACGCTGGCGGCCTTGAGCGTCCGGCACCAGCCGCCATAGTGCTCGCCAAAGGTCAGGTGCTTGGCCGGGTCGTTCGGCGACGGCAGGACGTAAGGGCAGCCTTCCAGACGCGGCGCCGTCGAAAGCAGCCGATAGGCTTCCTCGCTCATGGGCTTGGAAATGCCGCCAACCTTGCTGTCGGGCCACACCACGCGCCGGTTCTCGAAGTCCAGCCAGCTCCATTCGAGCGGGCAGATTTCGGAGCGCCGCGCCGCAAACTCGAATTGCAGCCGGATCGCCAACGGGATGACGTAGTTCTCCAGCCCCTCCGCCTCCAGTTTCTCCAACTGGCGGAAGATCCGCACCATTTCCTCGTCCACGATGAGCCGGGTTTCCTTGCCCGGCGGGTACATCGGGACGTGGCGGCACGGATTCGTACCGTCCGGGCGGAAGCCCCAGACTTCGGCCAAGTTGAACATCTTGCGCAGCACGCCGAAGGTCTTGTTGGCCTCGGTCGGCTTGTAGGCCAGCTTTTCCATGAGCCCCGCAATGTCGGGCCGCTTCACGTCATGCACCTTCTTGCGGCCCAGCAGCGGGATGATGTTGCGGTCGATGACGCCCTGGTAGCCGTCCTGCGTGCTGACCTTGTTGCGCTTCTTGGAGTAGTCCTCCATGAACTTTTTGCACAACTCGGCCATCGTGGGCGCCTTGCGCGCCTCGGCCTTGGCACCGCCGGGATCACCACCCCGGCGAACCTCGGCCAGCCAGTCCTGCGCTTTGACCCGCGCCTGTTCGACGGTTAGCTCCCCGTAGAGTCCCAGCGAGGGCTTGCGGGGCTGGCCAGAGTTCGTGCGGTACTGGAGCATGAACACCCGGCGTCCCGTCGGGGTAATCTTGCAAAGGAAGCCGGGCACGACGGTATCCCGTAGTTCGATGTCCTTCGCCTGGGGTTGCGCCGACTCTACGGCGGTCTTGGTGAGCTTGATCTTTGCCATGATGACTCCTTGGAACGACCCGGATTCCAGGAGCCAGATAGGAGCGGCGCGAGGGAGAACCGGGTCAAGTTTCAGAAAGCACCGGCATATGATGGACGCGCGTAAGCTATTGATAAACCTGTTGTATCGGGCTACGTCGCAGTCCAGCGAACTACCGGGCTGGAGTCATCGTGAAACAAAAAAAGGGGGCCCGCCAGTTCAGCAACGAGCCGGAGTTATACGTCAAATAGTTGCAAAAAAAATTAGATTCCCGGAACAAATCCACATAAGATTGGGATACTGTACTTTTGCTGAAAATAACTTAAGGTTGACCATGTCCGAAACTAAACAGGCGTATTTGATGAAATTTCGTAAGTGCTCTTCATTTGACACACTGGAAAAAGTATTTGAACGACTCTGTGAAAAGAATGTTGGTATAGTTTCACTAGAAATTTCCGGGGCATATGACCATCGAAAAGCTGAACTGACAATGAAAAAACTCTACGATAAAGTCCCCGCCAGTGTATGGACCCTGGTTCGTCAGTAAAATGAAAATCCCGGGAACCATTATACAGCCGACGTTTAACAAAAAGAGGTTTATGAAATCGTCTGTTGAACATATAAATTTATTAAATTATTTATTACCACCTCTGGGAATTAGTTTAATCAGAAAAGTAATAACTTCACTTAAAATGCTTTACTTGCTCTGTTGTGGTAAAACGCATGGGAATTAAACCTTTATTAATTTTAACTCTTCCATTCATCTCCTTTTATTTAAACGCGGCGAGCCTAAACGAGTTCAGTCAAAAACTGGATGAAGGTTACCGTTACGCCTGTAACGCAACTCAGACGGGCAACGCAGAGGTTGCCTCTCTGGCGCTTGAGAACTACAGGGCAAATTTCACTACCTCAGACCCAAAAGTTGGTTTCAGCCAGATAATGAATGATGAAATAAACAAGGTTGTCTCGAATTTTTTCAGAATGGGCATGATCCAGGGGAACACCAGTACTGCGGCCTGCGAGACGCCTTCGGAGTTGCTGAGTCAGACCGCTTTGGCGGTATATTCCCGACAGGAAAAGGCGGCGTTGGCATCGAGCCTTGATGCTGTCCGCTTCACTGAATATGCGGCGCAGGCCTACCCGATTTTTGATTCAATCCGGAGTACAAGCATCAGTGAGGATGAAGTAATTAATCAGATTAATAAAATTGGGAATAATGCAATTATAAATGACAAGAATGCTATTGACGCCAGCAATGCGACAAGTGCGATGAAAAACGTAGTGACTGTACTTTTTTCTGCCCGGAGTGACCCGGAACTTATGCAATTTATGATGGGTTATATTGATCAACACAAACTGCATTGAATGTAGGGTCCAGTATTTATATTAAATCAGCTTTCGTCCTGAAAGTGAGCCCACTGTTGGAATGCTCACTAATTCCGGTTCCGTCCGTATTAATAAGTCTCACTGCTGGTGGAGGGACGGGCAACCGGAAAAGTAGCTTTTTACCAGCATAGAATTGCCATCGCTTTATCCATTTGCCCCTGCCACAGTAATAAAAGCAACTTAAAAACTCATGAAAAAAGACCTCTTATCGAAATGTCATACTGCTTTCGTCCGATATAGTGAATGTCTGTATGCTGCGGGGGAAATAACATGCGAAAGAGCTATACCTATGGGATTCCTTTCGGACTCCATCGCGAAACTGGACGGTATCTGGACATCACGGAAGTAAGCAGAGGGAGTGCATGCAACTGTATCTGCCCCGGGTGTCGTACGGATTTGATCGCCAGGCAGGGTGAGGTCAAACTCTGGCACTATAGCCACACCACGGACCTCTTCGGTGATTGTGACGGCTTGATGGAGGCGATTCGGGGAAAAATTATTGAAGTTGTCCGGGAAAGACATCTTCTCGGTTTCCCGCATCTTCTGGCCGGTTATGAAGGCGGGAAGGTGCCACTTGATGAGGTAAGCGGCAGCGGAAGCATGTTCGGCGCCACGGCAGATCTGTTTGTGAAGGTTAACGACCTCTGTGTCGCCGTGTTTCTTGATACCGATCGCAGCGTGGCCGGGAAGCTGACGTTCGACCATCTCCATCCCTCGGAAATGGTAGCAGCATTACGTATCGATCTGCCGGATATAGAATACGAAATCAGTCAGGTACAACTTGGCAGGCGAGATGGAACCTACAGCGAACGTATCGAGAAAATTATCATTGATGAGACGGAGTCACGAGAGTGGTTGTATCATCCCATGATGCAGGAACTGGGGACTGAACCCCTGAAGGTTTATCAGGGCCGTGAGCCTGCGGAAGCAGGACCACTTCTCCAGCGTCTTTCCGACTGCTACATGAAGCTGCCGGACATCTTACCCCAGAGCATGAATACGCTGATAAGAATGCAGCAGGACACCATCGTTTGTTTGTGTCGGCTCACCGTCAGAGCATCCAATATAGCCCAGACTGATGAATTTCCGCTGTTTATACGTTACTTCCGTCTGCATTGTCTCGACACCAGTGAGCATGTGAATTACGAGAAATTGCTGAACTGGCAGGACATGATCACAAAATCACAGGAAGGGCAGTCGCTAACGATGGAGGAACGGGATTATCTCCAGGAAATCGCCCGTATTGGCCTCTACAACCACCGACTTAAAAGTGTCTGCCTGACGGCCTGCGAAGACAGTAAGGTGGCAACAACTGAAGGACCAACAAATTTCTCATTGCTCTGAAGGGGGCTGGGGAGTTACGGGCCTGGCGGGCATGGAAACGTAAACAAAATCTACTTGCTCGCCTTAAGCAGTAATGGGTTGTTCATTTCTTACATGGTCTCAGAGTACCTATCATGATCAGTCCGGTAATATAAACTGGCACAGCCATCATAACAGCCCAACGCTAATGGACATACATTAGCGTTGGGCTGTTATGGCCGAAAGACTGGATCAGGAGTTCCGGATTTTTGCGCGGTAGGTGTGTTTGATCCTTTCAATCGTGGCAAGAGATGCATTCCAGTAGCGTTCAGCGTCGGGGCGATATTGGTCATCGAAGATGCAAAGATTCAATAATAGTGTAATTAGCGTCTCCTGGCGGCAAAGTCAGTCGGCCGGAACTGGTAAACTGTATTCCACCTCACCCGGGCTGGCGGGCGACTGACGTCTTGCCGGTTCATAGCCGGTGGTCGCGTCTGACAATGCGGTGTCCTGCCGGTAGTGACGCTGGCAGGGAGGTTTGCCAAATATACCCTACAGGGACTTCAGGAATGAATACGTTCGAACAGTTTAAAGCACAGGTCACCCAACATGCCTGTGGACTCGGTCCGGAACAACTGGCCGGGTACTGGGGGCGGTCCACCAGCGGCGAATGTGTTTCGCCATCGTATGAAGTGTTCAGGGGTTATCCGACCCGCCATCCGCTGGCGGAGTTTGTGGAGATGGCTGCATCCCGCAACGGCATCAGGCCGGATGACTACCTGGGTGATTTACTCCGGGGGCCGCATGAGGTTGTCGGCTCCCTGACGGATGACAGCACGTCACCCGCCGCCAGCCTGCCTGTCTATTTCTTCCCGGGTGCCGGGATTTACGCTGCGGCGGTCAGTGATACCGAGGTGCTCGATGTCTGGATGAGCTGGCCTTGCTACCCGGAAAACTGGTGAACATCCGAAACCGGGTTAACCGGCCGGGGATGATTTCCACGACAGCTGGTGCGGACGTGATAACACAATTGCATGTCCTCATCCCTAATGCCCCCTGCCAGACCCTTCCGTGCGGTCAGGCTTCGCCTGATTCCCGATCGGCGCGTATACATCAGGCTATAACTCTTTGTTTTCTTTTTATTTTCTTCCTGTTTACTCGAAATTCGCGGGCGGCCTTGCCAGGGCACAATTGTCAAATACGTGATACTGATGGCTGCACATTGTTAATGTCGGGCACGATGTTTTGTAGTTAACAAGCACTAGTTGGATGAGGACATGCAACTTCATGATGTATCTGACGCTGTTGACTCATGGCAGTCGCCAGTTCAGTTACACCATAAACGTTAGCTTTTAATAAGAGAGGGTTACTATGTTTAGAACTGAGCAAAAGTCAGAGCATTTAGGCCAGGTCATGATGATTGATCCGGAGCTGGTTGGGCAGGGCATAGAGGTTGGACAGGTCGTTGTGTTTGATCTGGGGCACGCCAGCAAAGGCGTTGTGCATTTGATGCGCGAAAGCAAAAAGCGTGATTGTTTTTCCCCTACAACAGAGCGCAAACAGACTTTCAATATGACCGATCAAACTACCAAGGGAGGTTGATACGGGTAAGACGACTGTGGGGCACATCTCACACTGATGATGAGGTCATGCAACCTATTAGTCACCGACTTGGCTGATGTTATGATGTACATCGCTTTCATCTCTTTAGACCGGTCTGAAGTAGAGTCTCAATAATCCGTGAGGAATTCGTTATGAGCCGTGAAGTACCTGCTGGTAGGTTTTTTTGTATGGATGAGTTCCACAATCATCATATGAACGATGATGTCATTCGCGAAAGGCTCCGCTCAATAGACGGTATCCCCGGTGTGAGCTATCAGGTATATGGCGATAATGTTTTCGTGTTCGAGAAACTTGTCCAACTGGTGAAACAGAATGGCCATAACCTGGCAACAGCCTTAGACCTCGTTCCGCAGGCAACAATGACCGCCTCAGAGGCTATTGAGGAGTGGTCGGTCTTCCCGGCGCCATATTCTCGTGAGATCAATAATACCGACCATAGTCAGGCGATCTACCACCCTTATTTCAATGCGTATTTGCCCCGGAAATATCCTGACCGTGACGCCTGTAATGCGGATGCGACCAGATTGCTTCTCGGTAATCCTGTCGAGGGTGAGGGGGATTTTGTCTACCGGGGGCAGTCCATGATCCTTCGCCAGCCCTTTACACTCGACCGTCTTCCCCCACGGCCTGAATGGGATGTGCCGGTGTATGAAAATCCCGGTGCCTACACGCATCTCTGGAACACGGATTTTGTCAGTGGCTTCGCGCCGGTTTCCGAATCTTTGTTTAACGAGGTTAAATCAGCGGAGTGGGAATGGAACCACGCTATCGCCGCGACATGCGCGTACATGGGAAATCCGGAGTGTTTCGCCTCGTTGTGGCCCCGGGCGGGAGAGTTCGGACTGGAGCAGCTGGAGCTCAAATCCAGTGACGTTGACGAACTCGATCCGGAATACCACCAGCAATTCCAGGCTATATACCCGGAGCTGTCCATGTTGTCCCCGGCCGCTATCCAGAGAGCCTATGACGAGTACTGTGAATCGATGTGGGAATACCCTGAGAGGTGCGACGGATTTCTTTATCACCTTATTGGCAGTACCGTCAGTTCGAATGTGTCCCGCGACAACCCGGAAAAAACAGGAAGACTCATCGCACACGCATGGCTGACAGGAGCCTCGGTTGAGGATGCCTATCGTTTTGGCTCAGAGGCTCAGCAGTTCGATACCGCTCTTTCTGGGCTGGCGTATCAGGTATCCGTGGCCATGAAATTTGTTGCCGGTGATTCTGCGGCCGCAGGAAATGAAGGCCATCCGATCAGCACACTTTCCGATACCTTCCGTCAGATGAGAAAAGTAAGTAGTACCCTCCTGACGGCCACACAGAACGGCCGGAAATGATAAGCACTAACCAATATGGATTCTAACAAAAAGCACGATGAATACGTCGACTGGCTCATTGAGCAGGCAGACGATCATGAAATAAATGCCATCAGCTCAGGACTCAGAGATGCGTGGGAACTTTGTACGACCTTTCTGGCCTGTGTTTTGCTCGGCAGTGGGATGGTTCTTGCCTGCTTAAATATCACTCAGTAGGGAAATCTGATGACAACTCAAATTGAAGTTATGACGGTCGCTGAGCTGCATGCTCAACTACAACAGCTGGTGGATGATTGGCTCGGAGATATTCCGGTATGTGCGACAGATCTCCGCGCCCGGTAACGGTACCGGCGGCGACATTTTTCCGGTGAAAACCCAGCAGGACTACCGTGCCGCCTACCGTAAGCTCGAAGCGGATGGATATGCACCGGCCGTTATCGAACAAATGACCACAGGCGCTGCCTACAATCTGGCTTATCCACGAATCCCGTTAAAACGCTCTGAGAACGCCACCAGCGAACGGAAGCGAAAACCTGACGTGGACATTCAGGGAGAGCCTTGCGAGCGCTTTGTGACCCAGCGGAGCGGCGCAGCGCAGACAAAATTCAAGAATCTCCTTGTTGAGAATTTCGCGGGTCGGTGTGCGGTCACGGGATGGGTTAATGGTGGTGTGCTGGTAGCGGCTCATATCGAGCATGGGACGCGCTACAACCCTTCGAACGGCATCCTGGGGTCGGTTCCGGCTGAGGGCGAAATGACACCCTAAGCTTTCGGTTCCTTGGGCCAAAGATATTCGCCAGTCAGTAGAATGTGCGCCCAGCCCAATGGGGATATGTGGGGAAGAAATTCAGGGGGAACATCCAACCCTTCGTTCCGCCGCTCCGTGACGGCATGACCAAGATGGACGGTATTCCAGTAAATGATCACCGCAGTCAATAAATTGAGCCCAGCGATTCGGTAGTGCTGCCCCTCTGTCGTGCGATCGCGAATTTCCCCCTGCCTCCCGATACGGAGCGCATTTTTGAGCGCATGGTGGGCCTCTCCCTTGTTAAGACCGATCTGAGCACGCCGCTGCATGTCCGTATCCAGGATCCACTCAATAATGAAAAGGGTCCGTTCAATACGACCAACTTCACGAAGCGCAACTGCAAGGTTGTTTTGTCGTGGGTAAGAAGCGAGCTTGCGCAGGAGTTGGCTGGGCCTGATTTTGCCAGCGGTCATCGTCGCGGCACAACGGAAAATATCAGGCCAGTTCGCAACGATAAGATCCTCCCGGGCTTTTCCACCTACCAACTTGCGTAACTCCCTGGGGGTCGTATCGGGATTAAATACGTACAACCGCTTCGATGGCAGATCCCTGATTCGCAGAACGAGATTGTAGCCGAGCAGGCTACTGGCTCCGAACAAATGGTCGGTGAATCCTGCTGTATCGGCATACTGTTCGCGAACATGGCGACCGACCTCGTTCATCAGTAGTCCATCGAGAATATACGGTGCCTCGCTCACGGTCGCCGGGATCGACTGACAAGCGAATGGCGCGAACTGGTCGCTTACGTGAGTATACGCTTTGAGGCCGGGAACAGAACCATATTTGGCATTGACCATGTTCATGGCTTCGCCATGCCGCGCTGTCGGGAAAAACTGACCATCGCTCGATGCTGACGTGCCCATCCCCCAGACGCGTGACATCGGCAGTTTACCCTGCGCGGCCACCACAATTGCCAATGCCTGGTTCATGGCTTCGCTTTCAACATGCCAGCGGGCAAGGCGTGAGAGCTGCCAGTAATCATGCGTGTTTGTAGCTTCCGCCATCTTACGCAGGCCCAGATTGAGCCCTTCAGCGAGCAGGACGTTGAGCAGACCGATCCGGTCGCGACATGGAGCCCCGGTTCTCAGATGGGTAAACGCATCTGTGAAACCAAGGGCTGCATCAACTTCAAGCAGCATGTCGGTAATCCGAACGGACGGCATTCGGCGATACAGATCCAGTATGAGTGCCTCGGCACCATCCGGCACGTCTGCTGTCAACCTGTCGATCCGCAACGTTCCATCTTCTATGCTACCGTGCGGAATAGTGCCGTTACGGGCAGCCCGGGCCAGCCGCTTAAGAGCGATCGTGAGTCGCGCCTTTCTGTCTGCCAGCCAATCCTGTGGGTTGGAAGGCACGGCCAGTTTTGCATTTTCCTGCGCCGCGATCATCGGCACCAGTACCTGCTTGAGGTCACCATAGCGGCGCGAATGAGCGAGCCAGACATCTCCGGAACGAAAAGCATCCCGGAGGTGAAAGAGTACCGCCACTTCCCAAAGACGGGTATCTCCTTTTTCCTGAGCTCGTAAATGACGGTTCCATTTGGAGCTGGGCCGCAGGAAACGCCTTTCTGGCGATGCAACACCTTTCATCTCTCCGATCGACAAAGCTGCTGCTACCAATGGTCCGGCGACCGGCGCGGCTTCGAGCTTCAGACAGCGCAACATGCGGGGCGCATAACGACGAAAGCGATGGTATCCCTGCCCGACATATGCAAGAGGCTCATCGGCTAGCGTGTTGCTGAGTTGAGTCCCTGTCGCTACCAGTTGAGCGAGCCGGTCCCATGCAACCGAACTGGCGACAGCCATCTCCAGCGGGGTTCCGTCACTGCGGGCCTCAAGCAACGAAGCTCCCAGCGCGGTGAAGGTACGGATCGTATCCGCGAGTGTGGCTTTAGAGCCGGAAATTGTTTCGTCATGCTGGCGCTTCGCTTCCCGCCAGGTTTTTCCTACGATCCTGTCATGGGTTTCGACTATGGCATCAGCAATCGCCGCTTCCCACTCCACAACACAGACGGCAAGGATCGCCCAGCGGCGGTCCGAAGTGATGTCACGCAAACCGTCGGTGAAGTAGCGTTCACCCTGCCGACGCAGCCGGGCAATGCGATGGGCAGGTATGCTGGCCAAAGCACTATGATTGATATTCAGGGTACGCAGAAATTCGAGCCTGTCGAGCAAACGGTTAGCAGCAGCCGAGTTGTTACCAACCTCGAAGTTGCGAAGCCAGATGAAACGACTGATATTGCCGGCGAGCATTTCACTCAGAAGTTTGTCCAGGTGATCGCGAACATCCGCTGTTAAATTTTCCACAATCCGCGTTTCAATCCGCCGCTCAGCGGCGACCAGAGCATCCGCGCACAAGCGCTCGATTGTCGATACTGCGGGCAGAATGGTGGAAGTTTCCCGACACCGCACAATAAAACGATGAGCAAGATCCTCGTTTGATCTGGCATCTTCGGCCTGGCCGAAAGTCCACTCCCGCAGATCACGGGCACCACGGCCCGTGAAGGTCTTGTAGCCGTAAATTTCGCGCAGCGTGTCCATGTGCTGCTGACGGGTTTGGCGCCGTGTGGCATAAGTGAGAAGCGCATCAGCCGGAACTCCAAGCTGAGCACCGACGAAGGAAAGGATTTCACGCGGGATCATCTCACCAGGAGCCAGTGCACGGCCCGGATATCGTAAGGCACAAAGTTGCAGGGCAAAGCCAATCCTGTTTTCCGGTCTGCGGCGCTGCCTAATGTTTTCCAGGTCATCATCGCCCAGCGTGTAGAACTTCAGTAGCGACAGTTCGTCCGTGGGCAGATCGAACAGCGCTGCTCGCTGCCGTTCGGTGAAAATATGGCGTCGTGACATACAAATTCGTCCCTTTTGAAGTATAGTCTGTTTTGGACAACAGCCAGCCCATATAAATCAGGGCGTTCCGATACAAAAATCCAGGAGGGTTCAATTGGGACATCGTGCCGCCATTTACTGCCGGGTTTCAACAGCGGATCAGTCTTGTGAACGCCAGGAATTTGATCTGCGAGCCTTCGCCGGCCGTGCCGGCTACGACGTGGTGGGAATATTTAAGGAAACAGGTTCAGGAACTAAACTCGACCGGGCCGAGCGAAAGAAAGTCCTGGCGCTTGCCCAGTCCAGACAAATTGATGCAATCCTGGTCACTGAGCTTTCCCGGTGGGGGCGCTCGACGCTCGATCTGCTCAATACGCTACGTGAACTGGAGAACTGGAAGGTTTCCGTGATAGCCATGAATGGAATGGCGTTCGATCTTTCGTCGCCGTATGGACGAATGCTGGCGACGTTTCTTTCCGGCATTGCGGAGTTTGAGCGGGATCTCATCAGCGAGCGGGTCAAGTCAGGCCTTGCTGTTGCGAAGGCACGTGGTAAGAGGCTTGGTCGTCAGGCCGGAGTGCGACCAAAATCAGACCGACTTTTGCCTAAGGTGGTTGCGATGAGGGCCGAGGGACGCAGCTATCGCTGGATCGCACGCGAGCTCGGTATCAGCAAGAATACCGTCGCTGACATCGTGCAACGACACAGAGCTAACGCTTAGGGTGTCATTTCGCCCTCAGCCGGAACCGACCCCAAGGTGGTCTCAGAGAGCGCTCAAGAAGCGGTTTTTCTCGTATGTTTAGCTACGGTGGCCTAGGAGCCTGCGCGGCAGAAGCCAAATCGGCGGAAGATCGAGGACGATACGGGGATGGCTGCCAGTTACCTTCCTTACCGACCCGACCAATCCTATCTGCTGCCCCCTTCTCTGGGAGAGTGGCTACCTGAAGGGCATCTTGCCTACTTCATCAGCGAGACTGTCGATACGCTGGACTTGAGCGCATTCCACGCCCGGTATGCCGGCGGTGGTCCGGGCAATCAGCCGTTTCATCCGGCGATGATGGTCAAAGTGCTGATCTATGGTTACGCGAGCGGCGTCTTCTCTTCGCGCAAACTAGCCAGGAAGCTGTACGAGGATGTCGCGTTGCGTGTGCTGGCCGCTGGAAACTTCCCGGCCCACCGCACGCTGAGTGACTTCCGTGCCCTACACCTGACCGAGCTTGAGAATTTGTTCGTTCAGGTGGTGCAACTGGCGCGCGAATGTGGGCTGGTGAAGCTTGGCACGATCGCGGTCGACGGCACCAAGGTAAAAGCCAACGCCAGCCGCCACAAGGCGATGAGCTATAAGCGCATGAAGCCGGCCGAGGACGAATTGCATTGCGAGATCAAGGCGCTGCTTGATCGCGCCAAGGCTACCGACGACCAGGAGCGTAACGAGCCGGAGCTGGACATTCCTGCCGAGATTTCTCGCCGCGAGAAGCGCCTGGAGGCGATCCAGGCGGCAAAGGCGCGCCTGGAAGCGCGCCAGCGTGAAGCGGACCAGGCCCGGGGGCGCAGCGAAGACGATGGCCGCCGGCCTCGCCATCCGGATGGCTCGGACAAGGGCGGTGGCTCGTACAAACGCGAGTTTGGTGTGCCGGATGACCGTGATCAGGAAAGCTTCACCGATCCGGACAGCCGGATCATGAAACACGCCGGTGGTGGCTCCGAGCAGAGCTACAACGGGTACACAGCGGTCGATGCCGAGCACCAGATCATCGTGGCGGCGGAGTTGACCAACTGCGCCGCGGACAGTCAGGCGCTGCTGGGCATGCTGGCAGCAGTTCAGGCCAACACCGGAGAAATGCCGGCCCAGACGCTGGCGGATGCGGGATTCCGTAGTGAGGCTGTTCTGGCAAAGGTCGCCGATCACCACGGCGATGTCATCGTTGCCCTCGGCCGCGAGGGACGTGAAGATGCCAAGGTCAATGCCAAGACCCATCCGCATACGGCGGCGATTGCGGCGAAATTGAAAACGGAGCAAGGCGATGCAGCTTACCGCCGGCGCAAGTCGATCGTGGAGGCTCCGAATGGTTGGATCAAGGCGGTGATGGGATTGCGTCAGTTCAGCATGAGGGGCCTGGACAAGGTGCAAGCCGAGTGGAAGCTCGTCTGCATGGCGCTAAATCTGAGGCGAATGGCGTATCTGTGAGGGCGAAGGTTAAATGGGGCGGCTCAAATGCACCCCAGTCGTCATAACACGCCGCGCGCCGCAAGATTGGTATCCTTGGCGCCGACGCCTTGCCAATTGCAGAGAGCGCCGCCGCCATCGTCAGTGCTCTACAGAAAACCGGTCACACGGCTCTGCCGCGCAGACTCCTAGCCTAAATGTGACAGTGGTTGGTAATCCATGCCGCCCGCAAGGGCGGCGGTGGTGGGCCAATAGATGATTTTCAGAGCCTTACTGCCCGTTGACGCCCAATCCCTCGAGCGCGAGTCTAGCCGCAGCGGCGATGACGGCCTCGCTGTACTTGTCATCCTTGTTAGGCGCCCGGGTGTAGACGGCCAACACAATAGGTGCGCGCCCAGTGGGCCAGACGACGGCATAGTCATTTGCCGTGCCATACACTCCGCAGGTTCCGGTTTTGTCTCCGACTGCCCAGTCTGCCGGCACCGCCGCGCGGATGCGGTGGTTGCCGGTCGTGTTTCCCTTTAGCCAATCAACAAACTGCTGCCGCTGCGGCGCAGCCAGTGCAGAGCCCAGTGTCAGTTTTTGTAAGCTTTCCGTCACGGCGCGCGGCGATGAGGTATCGCGCGCATCGCCTGGGATGGCGGAGTTCAGCTCCAGCTCCCAGCGGTCCAGACGGAACGTGGTATCGCCGATAGAGCGCATGAAGGCCGTCAGCCCGGCCGGGCCGCCCAACTCCTTCAGCAACAAATTGGCGGCGGCGTTATCACTGTATTGCACGGCGGCCGCGGACAGCTCCGCCACCGTCATGCCTGTTGTCAGATATTTTTCCGAGATGGGTGACCACGGAACCAGCGCATTTTTGCCGTAACGGATGGGTGTGTCCAGCAAGCCGGCCTGCTGCTGGCTGCGAGCCAGCACAGCGGCAGCAAGAAAGCCCTTGAATGAGCTGCACAGTGGGAAGCGCTCCTCAGCGCGGTAACTTACAGTTGCGCCTGAGCCGGTATCCATCGCGTACACACCGATGGAGCCGCCAAAGTCCTGTTCGAGTTTAGCGAATGGTTCCGCGACGAGGTTGGTCAGCGCGGTGGCAGAAAAGCCAGCCAGCGGCCATGAGAGACAAGACAGCAGAACTAGACGGCGATACAGTGACATCAACGATATTCCTTGTTTGAAGGTGGAGCTAGGTGTAGCGGCCGGATGTAATCAGGCCGCTACAGCTGGGATTATCACCGAGCGGCAAGCCGCTCCCTCTCCAGAGGCTGTAACGGCTGTAACTGCCCCGGATGGGCACACATCGGGTTGGTAAGTCCCTGGCACCACAACGTCCAGCGCTATTGAAAAACGAATCAGGTCGGCGTTCATGGGTCGGCCACCTCGCCTGACCTCGGCATCCACGTTACGGACGGCCTCAGGAAGTCCTGGCCAAGCCCCGACTATTGGGGCGCGAAGATAGCACCGAGGGTACGCCGGTGTCAACACCAACTGAAAACTGACCCACTTTACCCCTGAATCACCAAAGTAATACTGACCCACCTGGATCATTCGGGTTTGGAATTTTTCCTGACCACTCCCGCCTTCCTCTTGTCCTTCAAGCGGTAGCTTTCGCCGCTCAGGGTCAGGATATGGGCATGGTGCAGCAGCCGATCCAGCATCGCGGCTGTCAGGGTGGTATCGCCGGCAAACGCGTCGGCCCACTGGCTGAACGGCAGGTTCGAGGTCAGGATCATCGCCCCTTTCTCATAGCGCTTCGCCACCACCTGAAAGAACAGGTTCGCTTCCTCGCGTCCGAAAGGCAGGTAGCCGATCTCATCGATCACCAGCAGCCGTGGACCGAGGATGGCGCGGTTGAAGTATTCCTTCAGCCGCCCTTGTCGCTGCGCCGTGCTCAGTTGCAGCATCAGGTCGGCTGCCGTGATGAAGCGTGTCTTGACCCCGGCTTGCGCGGCCTTGTAACCCAAGGCGATGGCGAGGTGGGTCTTGCCGATGCCAGAGGGTCCGATCAGCACCACGTTCTCGGCCCGTTCGACAAACGCCAGACTGCCCAGCTCCTGCACCAGTGCCTTGGGCACGCCGGGGTTGAAGCTGAAGTCATAGTCCTCCAGGGTCTTGATGCCCGGGAAGCAAGCCATCCGCGTCAGCAGTTCGCGGCTGCGCTGCTGGCGACACCCCGCTTCATGCCGCAACAGGTGTTCCAGGAAGTCGGTGAAGCTGAAGTCCTCGCGCACCGCCTGCTGCGCCAGGACGGGGTAATGCGTTGCCACCCGTTCGAGTTTGAGTTGCTGGCACAGGGCGTCGATCCGCTCATGCTGGAGGTTCATCGGCAGGCCTCCCCAATTGCGTCATAGACAGACAGTGGGTGCTGGAGAGATTCCAGTGGTACCGGGCGGAGACTGTTATCCAGCAGGGGGGCCTCGTCGCGCCGCACACGGGATGGCAAGGGTTGCAGGTGTTCCCGCTCCTGCCGCCAACGGTCGATGGGGCGCTCGTTCAGGGTGGCGTGGACCCGCACATTCGCCTCGTCTGCCAACCAGTCACGGACGCGTCGGTTGGCAGCAGCACAATCGAGCAGCAGCCCCGTGCCCTTCATCCGGGTCAGCAACGGGTTGTAGAAGCTCTCGCGGAAGTAGCGATTGAAGCGCTCGACCTTGCCTTTGGTCTGGGCCCGATACGGGCGACACAGCCGGATCCGGAACCCCAGGTCATCGGCCAGTTGAAGCAAGCCGGGGTGAAAACGGTGCTTGCCGTCACCGTAGGCATCGCGTTCCAGCACCACGGTCTTCATGTTGTCGAACAACACCTCGCGGGGCACACCGCCCAGATAGTCAAAAGCCAGCAACAGGGAGTCCCGCACGGACTCGAAGGATTCGTCCGGTACGAAGGTGACAAACGTCATGCGGCTGTATCCCAGCGTGGCGACGAAGGCCGACATGGGGGATCTGGCCCGGCGCAAGACCACGAAATCAGCCTGCAACTGCCGTCCGGGCTCGGTCTCGAAACGGACGGCCGGACCTGCTTCGCGGCGGGCGGGCTTGAGCGTGGCGAGGAAGGCGCGCAATAACGAGAGACCGCCGCCATACCCTTGAGCGCGGATTTCCCGATTCAGGACGGTGGCAGGCAGCCAGATGGGGTGGGCCTGCTCGACCCGTTGCCGCAGATAAGATTCAAATGGCCCCAGTTTGGTGGGGCGTGGTTCACGGGGCTGGTATCGCGCTACCGACGGATCGCGGAGGTAGCGGCGCACGGTATTGCGCGAGACCCCCAACGTGCGGGCGATGTGCCGGATGGAGTGGCCCTGTCGGGCAAGAACTCTGATTTCCACGGTTTGCTCCTGGGTCAACATCGACGGCCTCGAAAAGGCCGCCAAACTAGCCCAGGTGGATCAGTTTTACTTCGCTGGGGTGGGTCAGTTTTACACTGCTGCTAACACGGAACCGCTGAAAATTCCGTCACTCCAGTTCCAGGCCTGCGACGATCGCATCGAGATCGATCGTCTTGCCGCTGCTTTGAAAGGTGTAGTGCCCGTTGAGCAGGATGTGCCGCCATGCCGCAGGCGAAATTTTTGTGATGAGTGCCAGCGCCTTGCTGTTGCCGGCCGCCTCGTACTTGGTCACCAGCCGCGACAAGATTGCCGAGTTGTAGAAAATGATCGTGTTGGCGATCAGCCGTGCGCACTGGTTGCTGATCTCGATTTCAATGTCGGTGCGACCGGTCAGTTCCTTCTTACCGCCGACCTGGGCAATGGCCGAGCGTAGCTGATGGTAGGACTCGAGGCGATTTTGCGAGCGGTGCACGTTGCGTTCCAGTTGCGGATCGCGCAGGTAGCGAAGCGTGTAGATGCTGCGGATGAGCTTGTCGAACTCGAAGATCGCGCGCCGCGTCGGGTTCGTCGTGGTGTAGGTGCACAGCTTGCGGATCAGCGTGCCCTGCGTCATTTCCTTCAGCCCGAGTGTGGCGACGATCCGGTCGATGTTCGGCTTCTCGCGATGGATGAGATCGCAGTCGATTTTCCCGACTGGCCGAATCAGGCACGCCTGATACTGTGCTGGATCGTCAGCGCAGTAGAGTTCTTTCAATTGCGCGTTGAGGTCGGTGAAGCGCGGCTCGAACCGCCGGCCAAACCAATGCAGGATGGCGAAGTTGGCCTTGTTGACGCTGTGCATGTCGCCGGTGATCGCGGTCGGCATGATGTCCGACGTGTTGCGATACCAGATGTCGAACACGTGGTGGGCCTCGTAGTCGTGCGCGCCGATCAGGTAGCCGTTGAGCGGGATGTGGTTGCACAGCAGCGTGTAGGCGACCACGCCCTTGCCGCGCCCGAAGTACTTGCGCGAATAGCGCGCCTTCACGGTCGGCCGTTCGACGCTGAATTTCTGCCCGTCGACGGCACCGTACAGCGTTTCGAGGTCGAACGAGTAGTATGGGAAGATCGGTAGCGTGGCGATGGCGTTGCTGATGCAGTCGTTGGCCGCGTGCAGCGTTGCCTGGCGCAGGTACTGCTGGTAGCCGCTATCCAGCACGTGGTACGGGATGTCGCTGGTGCGCGCCATGACGTGGTTGCCGTGGTTCATCGCTTGCGCGATGATGACCGCCATCAGGCTGTCAGCGTCGGCGACCTTCTTCGCGTAGCGCGGCTGCATGGGCGTGAACGCCGACAGAAACTTGCACTCGTCGTTGACGAAGCGAAACACGTCGGCCACGTCGCAGAACGGAAGCTTCTCGTAGAATGCCTTTTCGCGCGCTTTCTCATTCTCGCTCTTGGGCTTGCGCCAGGTCAGTTTCTGCGTGTCCTTGTTGTATTCGAGGTGCGTCAGCTTGCCCTGTTTCAGCTCGCGGTTGAACGCCAGCCACTGCGTGCGCAGTTCGGCAGTCAGCGCATCGAGTTGGGCATGGACGGGTTGCTGCAGGAAGGGGATCTCCATTTTTGCGAGCACATCGATCTTCCTGTCCATCTCAACCAGTTCATCTGAGAAGTGCCGGTGTTGCAGGCTGTCGTCGAGGTAGAGTTCACCCGATTGGAGACGCTTCCTGATCTGGCGGTACAGCCAGAACTCGTAGCGGTCAGCGTGCAGGCCGGTTGGTTTACCGTCGGCGTCGAAGGTCAGCAGGTACGGCCGCAAGCGTTTCGGAAGTGTCGCCGCGGGCCACTCGTCGAGTGGCCGTTGCGACAGCCGCTGCTGCTTGGCAAAAACACCTTTGGCCCAGGCCAGCGCGGCAAGCCATGGACTGTCTGGATTGGAGCCGGAGAGGTCGAGCGCAACGTACAGTGGACGAAGATGGCGGCGCATGCGGTCGGCCAGCCCGTCCACCGCCTGCCACTGCAAGGCCAGCTTGCTCGCCGGCTTCACGCTCATACGCTGCGCCGTGGTTTGCAGCGTATCGCGAGGCATGATCTTGTAGGCGCGCTGCCGCACCTCGCCGAAGGGCGTGGGATCGGCCACGCTATCATCAACGTAGAGTGACAGCAGGCGGCCTACCCGCGGCGTTTCCTGCTGACGGCGCACCTGCTCGTCGGCAAAGGATTGTTTGGCACCAGCGCTGCTTTCGTCCTCCAACTGCTTCATGTGGTACGCCATCGCATCGACCAGGTTGTCGGAGAGCTGCCGGTAGCGTACCCAGGCATAGCACAGCAGGTAGAGTTGGGTCTGATCGGCCTTCAGATTGCGCAGGTCGTGGACGGTGTAGAAGTTTGCCAGGCTCGCGTAGTACAGCAGGTTCTGCTGCGAGACGTCGAGTTTAGGCAGCAGTGTCTTGGCGATTGCGTGCAGCGGCTCCAGCGTGGCGCGCTTTTCGCGCTCGCGGACCATCTGGCGCCAGCCGAAATTCTTGGCGTCCTGCTTGAGCGCCGCCAGTTGCGACAGGGTGTCATCACGGACCAGAAGCTGGCTCAGCGCGGCCTTGGCAGATTCGTCCAACGCTTGCTCCAGCAGATTGCCCAGGCGCCGGCGCTCGGCGGATAGCGTTTCGCTGACCAACTCTTGCAAGGTCGTATAGCCGGGCCGGATAATCTTGTGCTCATTGAGCCAGACGATCAGCTCGGCGGCGACGAACCCCGGCGTTACGTCACGCCGCACGGTCCGTGCGGCCTGCTGCTCGAGCTGCGGCAGGAAGGCGGCCGACCACGGCCAGTAGCCGAATAGTTTGGCGATCTGCTCGCGCTGGGTGTAGCGTTCATGCTTGGTGATCGCCTTGGGTTCGAACACCTCGCCGTGGAAATAGCGGCTCAGCACGAAAGCGCAATCGTCCTCGACTTCGTCCCAGTCGAAACTGAAGAAGGCATGCTTGGCCTTGAAGTAGCCGATCTGCAAGAGGCAATAGACCTTGGCATGAAGACTGGGCCGGCTGTTGGCAAGCGCCAACTCGGTTTCTGTCACAGCCAGATATTCCAGCTGCTGCGCATCATCGAACTCCGGCAGGCCATACAAGGCCTCCTGTTCGGCGTCGGATAGGACGCTGAGTAGCTTGTTCTTCTTGCTCATGGCCCGTTCTTGCTATCTTGAGGTTTCGTAGAAACATGGGGCATTTTCGATTCTACTGAAATAATCGTTATTATCGCGTTACTCGCTTTTCGAATCGCAACCTGTCCATATGAAAACGGGCCAGACTACGGCTTCGAGTTCTACCCCAGTCGGCTTTCCCGATGCGGATTCGCTGGCTGCCTTGCGCGGCTGGTACGCGGGACTCAGCTCTCGCGCGGCCGTTGAACACTACCTGGCGGCACGCAAGGCCGCCGGTCAATCAGCGCGAGGGATGCTGGGGCATATCCGCCGCCAGCTCATCGTTTTCGCCAACAGCCGCCACCGGCCGGATCTGGCCGACGTGTTCCAGCACGCCCCCGAAGAGCGACAGGGGCGCGCGGGTGCCGTCGAACGCGCGATCCGGCTCTTGCCCACGCTGCCGGCGCCGAAGCCCCAGATCAGCGACAGCATCGACCAGTGGCTGTCTCCGAGGACCGTCAGGGCACTGCAGGCGTACGGTATCCACACCCTCTCGGCGCTGACCGTGCGCATTCCCCGCCGGCGTGGCTGGTGGAAAGCCATCGAGGGACTCGGCATGACAGGCGCCCGGCAGGTCGAGGCTTTCTTTGCCGCACATCCGCAGCTCACCGAGCGCGCCCGGGCCCTGATCCCGATTATTCAGCCCAGCGGCATCGTGCCGTGGGAGCAGTTGCGTCTGCCGAACGAAGTCGACGGCTCGCAGGGCAATTTCCGGGCCCCGCGCAACGCTTGCACGCTGAATGCGACCAACGACTACGAGGCCGTGCAGGCCTGGCTGGCGCTGCACGAGACTGTCGCCACACAGCGCGCCTATCGCAAGGAGGCTGCGCGGCTAATCCTGTGGGCCATCGTCGAACGCGGACGGGCGCTATCATCCCTGACCACGGACGATGCAATCGCGTACCGGGCCTTTGTCCGGCACCCGACCCCGCGCGAGCGTTGGGTGGGGCCACCTCGACCACGCGATTCGGTGGAATGGCGCCCCTTCTCGGGCGGCTTGTCCGCACGCTCGGCAGCGTATGCGCTGACGGTGCTCTCGGCGCTGTTCCGGTGGCTCATCGAGCAGCGCTATGTGCTGGCCAACCCTTTCGCCGGCGTCAAGGTACGCGGTCACGCCTTGCGGCCCGCACTGGATACGGCGCGAGGCTTTACCGAGGGAGAATGGCTACTGCTGCGCGCCATTGCAGACGGCCTGGAATGGTCCTACGGCTGGTCCGAGCCGGCAGCACAACGCCTGCGCTTCATGCTCGACTTCGGCTATGCCACGGGCCTGCGCGCTAGCGAACTGGTCGGCGCCGTCCTGGGTAATGTCCGCCTCGACGAGCACGGTGACCACTGGCTGCATTTGGTTGGCAAAGGTGGCAAACCAGGTAAGGTGGCCTTGCCGCCGCTCGCGTATACGGCGCTGGACCAATACTTGGCACAGCGTCAACTGCCAGTCAGCCGGGAACGGTGGAATCCGAAAACGCCCCTGGTGGGCAGTCTTGGGGAAGACGGTAATGCCGGCATCACCGGCCCTCACCTTTGGTGCGTGTTGCGAAGATTCTTTACGCAAGCCGCTGAGGCCATTGAGGCCGATCATCCGGTCGCCGCCGAAAAGCTGCGCCGTGCCACGCCTCATTGGATGCGTCACAGTCATGCCAGCCATGCGTTGGCCCGGGGAGCTCAGCTCACCGCGGTGCGCGACAACCTACGCCATGCGTCGATCGCCACGACGTCGATGTATTTGCATGGCGATGAGCTCGAGCGCGCCAGGCAGATGCGGCAGGCTTTTGGCGCTCGTCACGTCAAGCGAGGAGTCGACTGAATTTTCATCATACGGAATGACGGAATTTTCTGGGATTCCCGCTTAGAACCCCAGAACGTCCAATGCATCATCCAGCGCCAGCGTTTCCCATGCAAGGACAAAGGCAACCAGAACCGCCATCCTTTTCTGCGGTGACATCCTGGCAATATTGAACACCGAAGTCATACCAGCATAACGTGCGAGATTTTTCAGGCGCACAGCCGGGAGTGTACTCAGGTTTTCAGCATGCAGGCCAAAATCGTTCAGAGTTTTCCAGCGTTCAATTGCTTCATTAAACGCCGGACCACTGATGGTCACAGGGCCCTTTTTCAGTGATTCCAGTAAAGACAGGCGGCTGCAATCAGTTGGCCCCAGCAGCATCTCCAGCTGTGAACGCTGTTCGGCTGACGGTATCAGTGCCAGTTTGTTCCACAGGCGCAACGTCGCCTTTTCCCTTACCTCTGAAATCAACCGGGTCAGCGTAGTGGCTCCGGGGAGAATAATACGATGTTGCATAAGCCACCCTGTCGCCAGATCGAAAAGCAGGCCAGGACGTTCGTTGCTTATCCAGCTCCGGGTATATAAAAGACGGGTAAGGCGAAATGTCCAGGGCCAGGCAAATTCACGATACTGATAGTGCTGACGTATCAGCGCTGCATGCTCACGGCGGGTATTTTCCCTCTGACCGTATTCTGCAAGAACGGTGATATCACGAATCCCGAGCTGTCTGGCGGTAAAATGCCGGACGCCGGAAGGAATATGATTCATATCGGTGAGGAAGGTGCCCAGAAAACGGACACATCCAATTTGCAGGGCAATGCCCAGACGGTTGTGATCACCTCTGCTTTTTCCGATAAATTCCTTGTCTGCTTCATCAAGGTGAAAATATCGTGCCAGCTGAAGCTCATCCGGTTCACCGGTGAATCTGCCATAGCTTTCAGTCTGCTCAGTGGTCAGAAAGTCAACGGGCATATCGGCCTCCCTGCCTGACGGGCATTTAGTAACATTTTTCCAACCGTACGAAATGTTATAAATTATCAGACATAGTAAAACGGCTTCGTTTGAGTGTCCATTAAATCGTCATTTTGGCATAATAGACACATCGTGTCTGATATTCGATTTAAGGTACATTTTTATGCGAATTTTTGGTTATGCGCGGGTCTCAACCAGCCAGCAGTCCCTCGATATTCAGATCAGAGCGCTCAAAGATGCAGGGGTAAAAGCTAACCGCATCTTTACCGACAAGGCATCCGGCAGTTCAACAGATCGGGAAGGGCTGGATTTGCTGAGGATGAAGGTGGAGGAAGGTGATGTCATTCTGGTGAAGAAGCTCGACCGTCTTGGCCGCGACACCGCCGACATGATCCAACTGATAAAAGAGTTTGATGCTCAGGGTGTAGCGGTTCGGTTTATTGACGACGGGATCAGTACCGACGGTGATATGGGGCAAATGGTGGTCACCATCCTGTCGGCTGTGGCACAGGCTGAACGCCGGAGGATCCTAGAGCGCACGAATGAGGGCCGACAGGAAGCAAAGCTGAAAGGAATCAAATTTGGCCGCAGGCGTACCGTGGACAGGAACGTCGTGCTGACGCTTCATCAGAAGGGCACTGGTGCAACGGAAATTGCTCATCAGCTCAGTATTGCCCGCTCCACGGTTTATAAAATTCTTGAAGACGAAAGGGCCTCGTGATACGCCTATTTTTATAGGTTAATGTCATGATAATAATGGTTTCTTAGACGTCAGGTGGCACTTTTCGGGGAAATGTGCGCGGAACCCCTATTTGTTTATTTTTCTAAATACATTCAAATATGTATCCGCTCATGAGACAATAACCCTGATAAATGCTTCAATAATATTGAAAAAGGAAGAGTATGAGTATTCAACATTTCCAAACAAAGTTAGGCATCACAAAGTACAGCATCGTGACCAACAGCAACGATTCCGTCACACTGCGCCTCATGACTGAGCATGACCTTGCGATGCTCTATGAGTGGCTAAATCGATCTCATATCGTCGAGTGGTGGGGCGGAGAAGAAGCACGCCCGACACTTGCTGACGTACAGGAACAGTACTTGCCAAGCGTTTTAGCGCAAGAGTCCGTCACTCCATACATTGCAATGCTGAATGGAGAGCCGATTGGGTATGCCCAGTCGTACGTTGCTCTTGGAAGCGGGGACGGATGGTGGGAAGAAGAAACCGATCCAGGAGTACGCGGAATAGACCAGTCACTGGCGAATGCATCACAACTGGGCAAAGGCTTGGGAACCAAGCTGGTTCGAGCTCTGGTTGAGTTGCTGTTCAATGATCCCGAGGTCACCAAGATCCAAACGGACCCGTCGCCGAGCAACTTGCGAGCGATCCGATGCTACGAGAAAGCGGGGTTTGAGAGGCAAGGTACCGTAACCACCCCAGATGGTCCAGCCGTGTACATGGTTCAAACACGCCAGGCATTCGAGCGAACACGCAGTGTTGCCTAACCCTTCCATCGAGGGGGACGTCCAAGGGCTGGCGCCCTTGGCCGCCCCTCATGTCAAACGTTAAACATCATGAGGGAAGCGGTGATCGCCGAAGTATCGACTCAACTATCAGAGGTAGTTGGCGTCATCGAGCGCCATCTCGAACCGACGTTGCTGGCCGTACATTTGTACGGCTCCGCAGTGGATGGCGGCCTGAAGCCACACAGTGATATTGATTTGCTGGTTACGGTGACCGTAAGGCTTGATGAAACAACGCGGCGAGCTTTGATCAACGACCTTTTGGAAACTTCGGCTTCCCCTGGAGAGAGCGAGATTCTCCGCGCTGTAGAAGTCACCATTGTTGTGCACGACGACATCATTCCGTGGCGTTATCCAGCTAAGCGCGAACTGCAATTTGGAGAATGGCAGCGCAATGACATTCTTGCAGGTATCTTCGAGCCAGCCACGATCGACATTGATCTGGCTATCTTGCTGACAAAAGCAAGAGAACATAGCGTTGCCTTGGTAGGTCCAGCGGCGGAGGAACTCTTTGATCCGGTTCCTGAACAGGATCTATTTGAGGCGCTAAATGAAACCTTAACGCTATGGAACTCGCCGCCCGACTGGGCTGGCGATGAGCGAAATGTAGTGCTTACGTTGTCCCGCATTTGGTACAGCGCAGTAACCGGCAAAATCGCGCCGAAGGATGTCGCTGCCGACTGGGCAATGGAGCGCCTGCCGGCCCAGTATCAGCCCGTCATACTTGAAGCTAGGCAGGCTTATCTTGGACAAGAAGATCGCTTGGCCTCGCGCGCAGATCAGTTGGAAGAATTTGTTCACTACGTGAAAGGCGAGATCACCAAGGTAGTCGGCAAATAATGTCTAAAACAAAGTTATGCACCTATTAAGCGCACAGCGGAGCAATGAAGGATACCTTGATGAAAAAAATTTTGCTGCTGCATATGTTGGTGTTCGTTTCCGCCACTCTCCCAATCAGTTCCGTGGCTTCTGATGAGGTTGAAACGCTTAAATGCACCATCATCGCAGACGCCATTACCGGAAATACCTTATATGAGACCGGAGAATGTGCCCGTCGTGTGTCTCCGTGCTCGTCTTTTAAACTTCCATTGGCAATCATGGGGTTTGATAGTGGAATCTTGCAGTCGCCAAAATCACCTACGTGGGAATTGAAGCCGGAATACAACCCGTCTCCGAGAGATCGCACATACAAACAAGTCTATCCGGCGCTATGGCAAAGCGACTCTGTTGTCTGGTTCTCGCAGCAATTAACAAGCCGTCTGGGAGTTGATCGGTTCACGGAATACGTAAAGAAATTTGAGTACGGTAATCAAGATGTTTCCGGTGACTCGGGGAAGCATAACGGCTTGACCCAGTCATGGCTGATGTCGTCGCTCACCATATCTCCCAAGGAGCAAATTCAGTTTCTTCTACGCTTTGTCGCGCATAAGCTGCCTGTATCCGAAGCGGCTTATGACATGGCGTATGCCACAATCCCGCAGTACCAGGCAGCCGAAGGATGGGCTGTACATGGAAAAAGCGGCAGCGGCTGGCTTCGGGACAATAACGGCAAGATAAATGAAAGTCGTCCGCAGGGCTGGTTCGTGGGCTGGGCTGAAAAAAACGGACGGCAAGTTGTTTTCGCCCGATTGGAAATAGGAAAGGAAAAGTCCGATATTCCCGGCGGGTCTAAAGCACGAGAGGATATTCTCGTGGAATTACCCGTGTTGATGGGTAACAAATGATATGTGGCGTCATCGAGAGCAGATGCATAACCCTGCGCTCGAGCGGACCTCGCGCATAAAGCCGCGCGAGTCCGCTCACCTTGAACGTTAGATGCACTAAGCACATAATTGCTCACAGCCAAACTATCAGGTCAAGTCTGCTTTTATTATTTTTAAGCGTGCATAATAAGCCCTACACAAATTGGGAGATATATCATGAAAAGAGTTTGATGCTCAGGGTGTAGCGGTTCGGTTTATTGACGACGGGATCAGTACCGACGGTGATATGGGGCAAATGGTGGTCACCATCCTGTCGGCTGTGGCACAGGCTGAACGCCGGAGGATCCTAGAGCGCACGAATGAGGGCCGACAGGAAGCAAAGCTGAAAGGAATCAAATTTGGCCGCAGGCGTACCGTGGACAGGAACGTCGTGCTGACGCTTCATCAGAAGGGCACTGGTGCAACGGAAATTGCTCATCAGCTCAGTATTGCCCGCTCCACGGTTTATAAAATTCTTGAAGACGAAAGGGCCTCGTGATACGCCTATTTTTATAGGTTAATGTCATGATAATAATGGTTTCTTAGACGTCAGGTGGCACTTTTCGGGGAAATGTGCGCGGAACCCCTATTTGTTTATTTTTCTAAATACATTCAAATATGTATCCGCTCATGAGACAATAACCCTGATAAATGCTTCAATAATATTGAAAAAGGAAGAGTATGAGTATTCAACATTTCCGTGTCGCCCTTATTCCCTTTTTTGCGGCATTTTGCCTTCCTGTTTTTGCTCACCCAGAAACGCTGGTGAAAGTAAAAGATGCTGAAGATCAGTTGGGTGCACGAGTGGGTTACATCGAACTGGATCTCAACAGCGGTAAGATCCTTGAGAGTTTTCGCCCCGAAGAACGTTTTCCAATGATGAGCACTTTTAAAGTTCTGCTATGTGGCGCGGTATTATCCCGTGTTGACGCCGGGCAAGAGCAACTCGGTCGCCGCATACACTATTCTCAGAATGACTTGGTTGAGTACTCACCAGTCACAGAAAAGCATCTTACGGATGGCATGACAGTAAGAGAATTATGCAGTGCTGCCATAACCATGAGTGATAACACTGCGGCCAACTTACTTCTGACAACGATCGGAGGACCGAAGGAGCTAACCGCTTTTTTGCACAACATGGGGGATCATGTAACTCGCCTTGATCGTTGGGAACCGGAGCTGAATGAAGCCATACCAAACGACGAGCGTGACACCACGATGCCTGCAGCAATGGCAACAACGTTGCGCAAACTATTAACTGGCGAACTACTTACTCTAGCTTCCCGGCAACAATTAATAGACTGGATGGAGGCGGATAAAGTTGCAGGACCACTTCTGCGCTCGGCCCTTCCGGCTGGCTGGTTTATTGCTGATAAATCTGGAGCCGGTGAGCGTGGGTCTCGCGGTATCATTGCAGCACTGGGGCCAGATGGTAAGCCCTCCCGTATCGTAGTTATCTACACGACGGGGAGTCAGGCAACTATGGATGAACGAAATAGACAGATCGCTGAGATAGGTGCCTCACTGATTAAGCATTGGTAACTGTCAGACCAAGTTTACTCATATATACTTTAGATTGATTTAAAACTTCATTTTTAATTTAAAAGGATCTAGGTGAAGATCCTTTTTGATAATCTCATGACCAAAATCCCTTAACGTGAGTTTTCGTTCCACTGAGCGTCAGACCCCGACAAACAAGCCGGTCAGCGTGAGGGCTGCAATACCCCAGTGCTCCCCGATGAACGCGCCGGCCGTCGTGCCGGCTAGCACAATGGCGAGAATCGGCAAATGGCAGGGACAGGTGAGCACGGCCAGCGCGCCCCACAAGTAGCCGGTGATCGGTTTGTGCGTCTCAGACGGCAAGTGCTCTGGGCTGTTCATGGCAGACTCTCCGCGTGCTGTGCCGGTTCGGTTGGCATGGCGGCCAGTTGCATTTCGAGGCTGGCCAGGGCCTCGCGCCGACGCTCGACGAGTTGCCGCAACACGGCAAGCTGCGCAGACGCACCGTCACCGTCCGCAGCATCCAGCGCCCGGCACAGCCGCGCCAGTGCGTCCAGGCCGATACCCGCTTCGAAGGCAGCCCGTACAAAGCGCAGCCGTTGCAACGCGGTGTCATCGAACAAGCCGTAGCCGCCCGTGGTGTACGCGACCGGCCGTAGCAATCCGCGCAGCAGGTAGTCGCGCACGATATGCACGCTCACCCCGGCATCAAGGGCCAGCCGGGACACTGTGTAGGCGCTCATTGAACACCTCCTTTTCCTCATCCGGCGCAGCACGAAAGCTGCTTCACGTCCTTGCTGAAGGTCTGCGCCGCGAGCTTCAGCCCTTCGACCATGGTCAGGTAGGGGAACAATTGGTCGGCCAGTTCCTGCACGGTCATACGGTTGCGAATGGCGAGCACCGCCGTCTGGATCAGTTCACCCGCTTCCGGGGCCACCGCTTGCACGCCGATGAGCCGTCCGCTACCTTCCTCGATGACCAGCTTGATGAAGCCGCGTGTGTCGAAGTTGGCAAGCGCACGCGGCACGTTATCCAGTGTTAGCAGGCGACTGTCGGTCTCGATCCCGTCGTGATGTGCTTCCGCCTCGCTGTAGCCCACGGTGGCGACCTGCGGGTCGGTGAACACCACGGCCGGCATTGCGGTCAGGTCCAGGGCCGCATCGCCGCCAGTCATGTTGATCGCCGCACGAGTGCCGGCCGCTGCCGCCACATAGACGAACTGCGGCTGGTCGGTGCAGTCGCCGGCCGCGTAGATGTTCGGGCTACTGGTGCGCATGCCCTTGTCGATGACGATGGCCCCCTGCGCATTGACGGCTACCCCCGCCGCTTCCAATGCCAGGCTGCGCGTGTTCGGTGTCCGGCCGGTGGCGACCAGCAGCTTGTCGGCGCGCAATTCACCGTGCGTGGTGGTCAGCACGAATTCACCGTCCATATGGGCGACCTGGCTGGCTTGCGTGTGCTCCAGCACCTCGATGCCCTCGGCACGGAAAGCGGCTGTCACCGCCTCGCCGATGGCCGGGTCTTCACGGAAGAACAAGGTATTGCGCGCCAGGGCCGTGACCTTGCTGCCCAGCCGGGCAAAGGCTTGCGCCAGCTCCAGCGCCACCACCGACGAGCCGATTACGGCAAGGCGTTCGGGAATGGTGTCGCTCGCCAGGGCCTCGGTGGAAGTCCAGTAGGGTGACTCTTTCAAGCCCGGAATCGGCGGGACCGCCGGGCTGGCACCCGTGGCGACCAGGCAGCGGTCGAACATCACGACGCGCTCGCCACCCTCGTTCAAACTAACGATAAGGCTCTGGTCGTCCTTGAAACGCGCTTCACCGTGCAGAACGGTGATGGCTGAATTGCCGTCCAGGATGCCTTCGTACTTGGCATGACGGAGTTCTTCGACACGGGCCTGCTGCTGGGCCAGCAGCCGCTCGCGCAAGATCGTCGGCGGTGTGGGTGGCATGCCGCCGTCGAATGGGCTTTCCCGGCGCAGATGGGCGATGTGGGCGGCGCGGATCATGATCTTGGACGGCACACAACCGACGTTGACGCAGGTGCCGCCGATGGTGCCGCGCTCAATCAGCGTGACCTGCGCGCCTTGCTCGACGGCCTTCAGTGCTGCCGCCATCGCGGCTCCACCGCTACCAATGACGACGACCTGCAACGGGCGTTCGTTGCCACTGGGCTTATCAGCGGCCCCTATCCAGCCGCGCATCTTGTCGAGCAGGCCGGCGCGGTTGTCCGTCGGTGGCGCATCGGCAAGCGTTGCCTCGTAGCCCAGTCCGGCCACGGCGGTAGTCAGCGCATCCGATGACGTGCCCGCCTCAATGGCGAGTTGCGCTGTGCCCTTCGGATAGGACACCAGCGCCGATTGCACGCCGGGCACTTTCTCCAAGGCTTCCTTGACGTGAGCCGCGCACGAGTCGCAGGTCATCCCGGTGATTTTCAGGGTGGTCATGTATTTTTCCTTTTCTGTGGTGGCTACGGCTGTTGCCGTCAGCCACGTTGTTCTGGCAATTCACAGCTGTCCGGCCCGCAGCGGCGATGTGCTGGCGAGATGAAATCCCAGACCGACACCCCAACCATCAAGGCCAGGCCGACATAGAGCAGTCCACCGCTCTGCCAGCCGTAAGCCCGCATTAAAAACACCGCTGCCAGCACCAAGATCGGGCCTATCGTGCCGAGCGCCGTGCGTCGCCACTGTCGATGATTGAGCCAAGCGATAGCATTGGCGAGTAACGCGATGCCGGCGAACATCGGCAGCAGGATGCCAATGAATAGCCCCTCGTACTGGCTCAAGAAGCCCAGTCCGATGGCCGCGCCAAAGCTGGCGATGGCAGGAAAACAGGCGGCGCAGCCCATCGCGGAAACGACGCTGCCGAGCGCGCCGGTTTTGCCAGCGATGCGCGTGATGAGTCCCATGTGTCGCTCCCGAGTTCGGTTAACGGATCAGCGTTTGAGGCTGGACGGATAGCCCGCGTCCTCGGTCGCCTTGGTCAACTTCTGGACGTTGGTCTTGGCATCGTCGAAGGTGACGACGGCCTGGCGCTTGTCGAAACTTACGTCGGTCTTGCTCACGCCCTCAACCTTGGAAAGCGCGTGCTTGACAGTGATCGGGCAAGAGGCGCAGGTCATGCCAGGCACGGACAGCGTGACGGTCTGGGTGGCGGCCCACACGGGGGCAACAACGGCAGCGAGGGCGAGGGCGGCAAACAGTTTTTTCATGATGAACTCCTGTGATTAATAGAAAAATGGCATGACGTAGGGAAATCCGAGCGAGACCAGGACCAGCGCGGCCACGATCCAGAAAATGAGCTTGTAAGTAGCTCGCACTTGGGGAATCGCGCAGACCTCACCCGGTTTGCAGGCTTGCGCCGGGCGGTAGATGCGCCGCCAGGCGAAAAACAGCGCGACCAGCGCTGCGCCGATGAAGATCGGGCGATAGGGTTCCAGCACCGTCAGGTTGCCGATCCATGCCCCGCTGAACCCCAAGGCGATCAAAACCAGCGGCCCCAGGCAGCAGGCCGACGCAAGAATGGCGGCCAGCCCACCGGCGAAGAGCGCGCCGCGCCCGTTTTGTGGTTCAGACTTTTGTGGTTCAGACATACGCTTGTCCTTTCAAATTTGGTTTGGATAGCTTAAGCTTACTTCCGTAGTTATGTACGGAGTCAAGCGATATGCAAATTAATTTTGAGAATCTGACCATTGGCGTTTTTGCCAAGGCGGCCGGGGTCAATGTGGAGACCATCCGGTTCTACCAGCGCAAGGGCCTGCTGCCGGAGCCAGACAAGCCCTATGGCAGCATTCGCCGCTATGGCGAGGCGGATGTAACACGAGTGCGGTTCGTGAAATCGGCCCAGCGGCTGGGCTTTAGCCTGGACGAAATCGCCGAGCTACTGCGGCTGGAGGATGGCACCCATTGCGAGGAAGCCAGCGGCCTGGCCGAGCACAAGCTCAAGGATGTGCGCGAGAAGATGGCCGACTTGGCACGCATGGAGGCCGTGCTGTCTGAACTGGTGTGCGCCTGCCATGCGCGGAAAGGGAACGTTTCCTGCCCGCTGATTGCGTCACTGCAAGACGGAACGAAGCTCGCTGCATCGGCGCGGGGGAGTCACGGGGTGACTACGCCTTAGCGTGCTTTATTTTCCGAATTCTGAGACGACCCCTGCCAGACGGTGCTGAGACGACGCTTACACTGCTGGTACACGTAACCGGCTCCATTCTGATGACTGCCCTGGGTTTTTTTGTCGTCACATGGCTGCTGTGAGCGTGTGGCTGATGACGGATAAAAATGCCCCTGCCTGCGGCAGCTTTACAGGGCTTTACCTCTTCCGCCTGAAGCGGGCCGGACGTTATGATAAAATTAACGTCACGCTAATTCGTTAATTTATCAGCAATTAATTATCGTATTTTTTATATCTTCAGCGTAGCTCAGCCGGCTTATCCTCTGATAACCAGCGGTTGTATATCAGGGGAAGGCCTGTTTTTTTTGAATAAAGGGAGGGAGTGTGTCAGAAATCCCAGACAGAAATAAAAAGAGGATGTCAGAAGTGCCATCTGCATTTTTCAGCTCGCCCGCAGCCGGCGGCATCGTGCTCATCATCGCCTCAGCAGCCGCTATCATCGTGGCTAACTCTCCGCTCAGGGAGGGATATGAGGTATTCCTGAAATACAACGCCGCCGGCCTCTCCGTTGAGCACTGGATAAACGACGCCCTGATGGCCGTGTTCTTCATGATGGTCGGCCTGGAAATCAAGCGCGAGCTTCTCACCGGTCAGCTTGCCACCTGGGGCCAGCGCGCGCTGCCGGGATTTGCCGCGCTGGGCGGGATGGCCGTGCCTGCGGCCATTTACGTATGGTTTAATGCGGGCAGCGATGAAACCCTCGCTGGCTGGGCAATTCCTGCCGCCACGGACATTGCCTTTGCGCTCGGGGTACTGGCACTGCTGGGCAGTCGCGTACCTGCCTCGCTGAAAATTTTCCTGTCGGCGCTGGCTATTCTGGACGACATGGGCGCAGTGGCTATTATTGCGCTCTTCTATACCAGTAATATTTCGTTTCTGATGCTGGCCGGTGCGGCGGTCACGGTTGCTCTGCTGTTTATCATGAACCGTGCCGGGATTACCCGGCTGTTTCCCTATCTGCTGGCGGGGGGCGTGCTGTGGTTTTTCATGCTTCAGTCCGGGGTGCACGCCACCATCGCGGGTATCCTGCTGGCGCTCTTTATCCCGCTGCGGGTAACCGATCCGGATAAACAATCCCCTCTTGCCCGGCTGGAGCACGGCATCAATCCGTGGGTGACGTTTCTGATACTGCCGCTGTTTGGCTTCGCAAATGCGGGGGTCGCGCTCTCCGGTATGACGGCTGATGACCTGATGTCGCCGGTACCGGTCGGCGTTGCGCTGGGCCTGTTTGTTGGCAAGCAGGCGGGCATTTTCGGCCTGTCGCTGCTGGCCGTCAGCCTGGGCCTGGCAAAACGGCCTGAAAAAAGTACCTGGCTGCAGGTTTACGGCGTATCGGTCCTGTGCGGAATAGGGTTTACCATGAGCCTGTTTATCGGCAACCTGGCGTTTGCAGAAAGCCCCCTGTTGGTGGACGAGGTCAAGGTGGGGGTACTTGCCGGCTCTGTACTGGCAGCACTGGCGGGTATGCTGATACTGCGCTTTTCTCCTTCGCATCCTTCCCGGTAACGCATTCGGGTCCGGAAAATCCCCGTGATGACGGGGATTTTTATTTCCCTGCAAACTTATTAATCAACAGGGCCACCTTCATTACCGTCGGCATTTATTCAGGTGCTTATCATCACACTGGTGCCCGCATTTATAGTTTGCCGAAAAAATTCGCACCGTTAATCATGCAGGTACAAACAAAAAGCAGTCTTTTTGTCAATCATGGCAACTTTTCCTGGCCGCCCCCGGTTATGTCGGTTCTCTCGCCTGTTATTAATGTAGCGGGTAATGTCCCATTTCAAAAAGGGGAAAGGGAGAGGCATGCTGATGTCTAAAATCAGAATGCCCCCGGAGTTCTGTTTATGGATGAGAACCTACAGCTGCTTGTGTCCTGCCAGAATTTTCAGGCCAATGATACCCGCCAGAATCAGTCCGAAACAGGCAATGCGTAACAGGCCCTTATCTTCATTTAAGTAAATTATTCCGTACGCTGCTGTCCCTAAAGCACCAATCCCGACCCAGACCGCATAAGCGGTTCCTACAGGAATAGTCCGTGTTGCCAGGGACAAAAAGTACATGCTCACACCGATAAATGTCAGGCAAAAAATACTGGGGTAGATCCGGGTAAATCCCTCAGTCCGGAGCATTGACGCGGCATAAAAGACTTCGGCTATGCCGGCAATCACCAGATACATCCATCCATTCATAAAACTCCTTTAACGGCTCATCAAAACCAGCAATATTGTGGGCAATGTTAACTCTGTTTTTAAGCAGGGGATCATCAGCATCAACCGCGAAACCCTTTCCGGCACAGGAAAAAATCGCTGCCTGCGTCGGGTTAACTGCCTGGGCCCAGTTTTTTTAACCTGAAATAGGTGGCCCTGGATATGCCGGTTTTCTCCATCACCAGTTTAATGGGCGTTTCGTGCCGGATAAGCTCCAGTGCGGCGGCCGATTTGTGATGAGGTTTCCGTCCAAACCTGACGCCTGCCGCCATGGCGATGACCCGGCCTTCGTTTGTGCGCTCCAGGATCCGCTCCCGCTCAGCTTCAGCAACGGCAGCAAGGATCTGAATGACCATTTTACCCATCGTGCCTTCAGTACTCAGTCCATTCTCCAGAAACCGGATGGCTATTCCCTTTTTATAGCAGGCATCAACAATGTGGATCATATCCGCTGTGTTGCGGCCAAGCCGGTCCATTTTGGTACACATGATAATGTCATCTTTTTCGGCACGGGCAAGCAGCCGTTGTAACCCTTCACGTTCGTCCGTGGCGCCCGACATCATGTCAGTAAAAATCCGGTCATCTCTGACGCCTGAAGATTTCAGCTCCATGATCTGCGCCGTCAGTTTCTGATGGCTCGTTGATACCCTTGCATATCCCAGTAATGCCATATTGGTCTCACAAATCGATACTGATACTGCGTAGTATCATAAAGCATAAAACACGATTTTTGATACTCATGTAAGCACGCACTTTAAAAGGTCTCAAAACTTATAATATCTGATACCGCCAAAATAATACGGATCAATAAATAATGAAAGGATGCGTGATGGCTGCTGATTTTCTGACCGACAAACAGACACAGAACTACGGGCGTTATGCCGCAGAGCCAAACGAGATCCAACTGGCACGGTATTTTCATCTTGATGAGCGAGACCTTACTTTCATCAACCTACGTAGGGGCAGGCATAACCGGTTGGGGATTGCCCTTCAACTCACAACCGCCCGCTTTCTGGGAACCTTCTTGCCCGATCTCATGCAAATACCGCCCGGTGTCCAGTTTTATGTCGCAAGGCAACTTAACATCCGCTATCCAGAGATCATCTCCCGCTATGCTCAAAGGGAAAATACACGTTGGGAGCACCACGGGCTTATCAGGCAGCACTACAGCTATCATGATTTCGGTGATTTCCCGTGGTCGTTCAGACTGAAGCGATTGCTGTATACTCGTGCATGGCTCAGTAATGAACGCCCCGGACTGATGTTCGATTTTGCCACCGCGTGGTTGCTTCAAAATAAAGTGTTGTTGCCAGCCGCATCCACCCTTACGAGGGTCATTGGTGAAATCCGTGAGCGTGCGACCCGCCGCTTATGGCGAAAATTGGCCGCGCTGCCAAACCGTTGGCAGGCCGCACAACTGGCTGGGTTACTTGAAATCCCCGAAGGACAGCGACTCTCAGTGATGGAGCACCTAAAAAGAGGCCCTGTCACTATCAGCGGCCCCGCATTCACTGAAGCACTTGAACGTTACACTCGCCTGCGCAGCCTGGAATTTTCCTGCCTGAATTTCACTGGGCTGCCTGCCATACAGCTCCGCAACCTGGCACGCTATGCCGGAATGGCATCGGTGAAATATATCAGCAGAATGCCAGAAGAACGGCGGCTGGCTATCCTTACCGCGTTCGTGAAAGCGCAAGAAATCTCGGCGCTGGACGAGGCCGTTGACGTGCTGGATATGCTGATCCTCAATATTACCAGGGAGGCGAAGAAAACCGGGCAGAAAAAGCGACTTAGGACGCTCAAGGATCTTGACCGTGCGGCGTTGTTGCTGGCGCGGGCATGTGCACTTTTACTTGATGAAGATACTGGTGATGATTTGCTGCGAAAGACCATATTCAGCAGTGTACCTGTCGCCAGACTGGCAGAGTCAGTGGAAAAAGTGAATGAACTGGCCCGCCCCCAGGATACAAACTTTCAGGATGAAATGGTGGAGCAGTACGGACGGGTAAGGCGTTTTTTGCCCGCACTACTGCGCGATCTGCACTTCCGGGCGGCCCCAGACGGTGAACATACCCTCGCGGCCATCCATTACCTGGCAGAGCTAAACGGCTCGAAAAAACGGATCCTGGACGATGCACCTGAGCATATCATTTCAGGCCCTTGGAAACGCCTGGTGTACGATGCTGAAGGTCGGATACAGCGAGCGGGTTACTCGTTGTGTCTGCTGGAGCGACTTCAGGATGCGCTACGCCGTCGTGACATCTGGTTGGAAAACAGCGATCGTTGGGGTGATCCGCGCCAAAAACTTCTTCAGGGGGAGGAATGGCAGGCGCAGCGGGTTCCAGTGTGCCGGGCATTGGGTCACCCCACCAATGGCAGTAAAGCATCGGTGCAATTGGCAGCACGGTTGGATGAAACCTGGAAAACGGTGGCATCACGTTTTGACCGCAATACCGCCGTAGACATCTGCAATGAAGGTAAACATCCTTCGCTGACCATCAGCAGCCTGGATAAATTGGATGAGCCACCGGCGCTGATACGACTGAGCAGCCGAGTCAGACAATTGCTCCCACCCGTTGACCTGACAGAACTGTTGCTTGAGATTGACGCCAGAACGGGTTTCACCCGTGAATTCAGCCATGTCAGCGAGTCAGGTGCCCGCGCGCAGGATCTGCATATAAGCCTGTGTGCGGTGATGCTGGCTGAGGCCTGCAATATCGGACATGAGCCGCTGATCAAGCACAATATCCCTGCACTGACCCGCCATCGCCTGAGCTGGGTGAAACAGAACTACATCCGAGCAGAAACGCTGGTCAGCGCCAATGCGCGGCTGGTTGATTTTCAGTCCTCGTTAGCGTTGGCAGGATACTGGGGTGGCGGTGAGGTGGCCTCCGCTGATGGTATGCGTTTTGTCACACCAGTGAAAACGGTGAATTCTGGCCCCAACAGAAAATACTTTGGTTCAGGGCGCGGCATTACCTGGTACAACTTTGTCTCTGACCAATATTCGGGTTTTCATGGCATAGTGATCCCTGGAACGCTGCGGGATTCCATTTTTGTGCTGGAGGGACTACTTGAGCAACAAACGGGACTAAACCCGGTTGAAATCATGACGGACACAGCAGGTACCAGTGACATTATCTTTGGCTTGTTCTGGCTACTGGGATACCAATTTTCACCTCGTCTGGCGGATGCTGGTGAGGCGGTGTTCTGGCGGGCTGACAAAGCAGCGAATTACGGGGCGTTGGACGAACTGGCTCGGGGTTGTGTTGACCTTTCTAAAATCGAAAGCCACTGGGATGAGATGATGCGGGTTGCAGGTTCGCTGAAGCTGGGCACAATTCATGCGTCAGAACTCATTCGATCGCTATTGAGAAGTACCCGACCGTCAGGGCTTGCTCAGGCAATAATGGTGGTCGGAAGAGTTAACAAGACACTGTATCTTCTCAACTATATTGATGATGAGGACTATCGCCGCAGGATCCTAACACAGCTTAACCGGGGCGAAGGTCGCCATGCCGTGGCAAGAGCCATTTGCTACGGTCAGCGTGGTGAGATCAGAAAACGTTACCGCGAGGGGCAGGAAGATCAGTTGGGTGCGCTGGGTCTGGTGACAAACGCAGTGGTGCTGTGGAATACGCTTTATATGCAGGAAGCCTTGTCGCACCTGCGTAGCACTGGGGAAGGGCCAGAAGATGAACATATCGCGCGGCTTTCGCCTCTGATGCATGGTCATATCAACATGCTGGGACATTATACGTTCACACTACCGGAGGATATTATGAAGGGGGAATTGAGGCCGTTAAATCTCAATTTAAACAATGAATTACCTCCTTAGCGTGGTTTTTTACATCATTGGCCCTCAAACCCCTTTACCTACTCCTGCCAGGATATCGTCCTCAACCGCAGCGATATAAACTGGGGAGGCAGCGATCACGTAATCATCAGTAGGCCTGGCTTCCATTAACGTCCCTATGGAATTCTCCGATCTTTCCTTCCCGAATGTATTTGTTAATTCCCGCCACCAATGGCGGTGACTGAACGGTAAATTATGAAAGGTGGCTTCATATACGTCGACGAGGTCCCGACTATTCAAAAAACCCAACCCGGCAGAGATCACCCACAACTCCAGGTTTTCCGTCGTCCGTAAAATCTCTTTTGCCGTTGACCAGTGATTCCCAGTATAGAGCGATAGGGCGGGTACCGGTGATGCACTTTGCGACCGTCTTATGGTCGCTGCCCAACTGGCCATAGCCTCTTCAGGTGTCTCTCCGGCCCGGATGCTCAGTTCCGCACGGGAGCCGCACTGGAAGTGCTTACCTTTGGTACAGGACGTTATTAGGTGTGTAATTCGCGACGCCGTCATTTTGTTGCCCTTAGCCCAATGTGTGCAATCACTGTCTATCAGTCGTAACAGCCCCTCATCCGTGATAACGACCAAAGAGGAGGCCCGAACAACTATCCCATTATACATTTAGTCATGCCTTTACTAATAACTAGTTACCACAAAAAAACCTCGCGAGGTGACGGTGTCACGCTTATTGGCCTTTTTTAGCTCACTTTATGTACTATGGGATTTAATTATCGGTAAATCCCATCGTTCAAATAGCACCCCCCATAGTGTAATTGCGGCTAAAACCCTTATTAATCAGTCATGTAACGCAATGGTTGTGCATTCAGGGGATGCGATCGCCACTTAACGGGTTGCGGGTTGTTGGTCACCCGACATCTGTGTGTTAATCTTTTTCATCATTAGTCACTAGTAAAGGCTTCACTATATATGACGCTACGAGAATTTTTTTAACGAGAGAGGTGGATAGGCCAGTGAAAATCTCTCAGCCAAAACAGTGGGAAAAGGATCGTGAAATGAGCATGAATTCGCAGCCGGAACTGAAGTTGAGTACCCGTACCGAACAACTCGCCAGTAGTCGTGATGCCGCTATGCAAAAATTTCTGGACGGCATGACGCTGATTGCCGAAGCCTCAGCAATTTGCGGGTTTTCACTGTTTAACAGCAAAATTATGGCCCCTAATGCTTTTGGCCTTCCTGCGTCCCTGGCCGCAAGCATCGAGGAAGGGCGACAGCAAATAGACCGTAAGACATGGAACAATCTTTTTGAAGAAACGGGTATTGACCGATTCTGGAATCACAACCAGCGGGCAGAGTTCCGTGAGTCTCTCCGGAACGCTCCGCCAATTGCGTCGTTAACCGTAATCCGCAGTACATTGCGCCAGGCAGTTGCCATGCGCAGCATTACACTTGCTGAAGGGTTTGTTGATCTGCTATGCCAGCTTGATCGCCGGTATAAAACTAATGCCCAGCAATTTGTGATGCCAAAAAAACTGGTACTACGCGGCATTTTTCCCGACTCGAACATGATGAGATATAATGGCTTTTCTCAGGATAATCTCTTCTATTTAAACGACTTTGAGAATATCGTTTGCATCTGCTCCAATGCAGCAACACCGCCTGTCGGCAGTGGAATGAACATGTACGATCGGCTTGCTGTCTTACGGAAAACCGATTTTACGGGTGACATTACCGACCCGAAGGGCTGGAAGTGCCGATTGTTCGAAAATGGTAACGTCCATATCTCAGTTGAGTGTGAAAGCCTGCATAACGCACTGAATGACCTGATTAGCATTTATTTTGCCAACCAGATCCCGGCCAAAGGATAAGAATGATGACTGACAATGTAAATTTGATGAACGGGGATGAACAGACAGCGTCCAGTTTAAGTGAAGATACTCCAAAAACGCCCCCTCTAAGCCCCGAGTTACTGAAGAATTCCCCTTACTCGTCAATAGCTAAGGTTAAATATTTCACCGAGATTGAACAAATCTGCCTCGATAAGAGCATCAGCACCGAAAACCTCGACCAGTTTTTCAAAGCCCACTGGCTGCGGGATAAAATGGGGGGGTCTTTTGCCCGGGCTCAGGAGATGCTGGCGGCCTACAAGCAATACGTGGACGAGGTGCCCGAAGAAGCACGCGCGATTGAAATCCCTGACCAGATTAAAGATGCATTCAGTGATTTTACTGCGTTTATCACCTGGTACTTCCGCTTAAGCTATACGGCTATCCAGAGTGATAGCGTGAAAATTGCGAAGGCAGAAATTACTCAGTTACGGCACCGGAATGCTGAAATTCTGGAAGAACTGTCACAGTCGAAAGAACAGGCTACAGTCCTGAATAACGAAAAAGTTAACCTGATTAACCTGCTGGAGCAGCAGCGTGAACTCTCCAGTAAATTAGAAGATTCACTTCAGGAAGCAGAAGAAACTCTGGCAGGAACTCAAAGTGAATTACAGCATGCCCAAAACGAGATCCAGCTTTTACAGCAGACAGTAGGGACACTGAACCAGCAACTGAGTGAGCGCAAACAGGAACTGGCCTCGCAGCAGGAGTATCAGAAGCAGCTTAATGATGAAAATAAAGCGCAGCAGGTAGAGCTGACCGCCCTCAACAGCCAGAATGAAAACTTACAACGGACCGTGTCTGATTTAAAGTCCAGTGTCAGTCAGCTTGAACAGGACCTTTCTTCATCACAATCCCATGCCTCTGAATTGAGCTCATCTTTAGCCGAAAAGGACACGGCCCTGACGCTCGTCCGGTCGGAGCTCTCAACAGCTAAAGGGACGAATGAACAACTACGAGCTGAAGCACAACGCTTAGCTGATGAGAACCTGGTGTCCAAAAAGGTCCAAACAGATCTGACAGAAGAGCTTCAGCAGCTCAGGAATCAGATGATGTCCATGGAAGCGACACTCAATGCGGAAAAGACCATTGCAGAGTCTTTACGAGGAACAATCAAGCAGCTTACCGAAGCTATGACCGGCGTAGTTGCTATCAAACCTAAATCCCCAGGGGCATCAAAACCGCGAAACAAAAAGACGACATAACTGCTCCCGCCAGGAATTTGCTATAAACTTAAATTCCTGGCGCCCGTAGGCTCTTTATCCCGTCCGGAGGAGTTTACGTCCTTCCGATAGCATTTGGCTGATTTTCCCCGAGTCACTGATCTCAAGAGCATCAACCAGGCTAGTGATCCCGCCAACAGCTTGCTGCTGCGAAATAGCTCCCAGCTTATAGTCATCGAGTACTGCCGCCAAAAACGCTTTCAGTTTAACCTGTTCACTCATCGAAAGTATGTACGCCATTTTTAACCCCATTTTAAGGTTGTGATTCGGGTGAATTGTATTTTTTAGCTTCAGGGAAATGAGGGAGATCCTGGGATTCCGTCTTCTCCGTAGCATCCCAGTGCCACCATCCATAGGCCCCATATTCCTGGTTGTAATACGCCTTCTTAAGTTCCTTTCGCGCAAGATAGGCTGGTGTCGACATTCCGAAAACCTCCATCGGGAACGGCTTATCACTCCGGGTATCAAGTAAATAAAAATCGGGGAATACATCGCTCGCACTTGCGTCATACCGCATAGGCTTAACATAGTGCCGGTGTTCGGCATCCAGTTTACGGGATACAATCGCTTCGTATGAGGAGTCCAGAGGTATCCAGTTATCACTCACCAGCATAAGCACTATCTGATGAGCTCGTGCAGAGAGACCTCTAGTGGTCACAGATACGGGAGAGGTAAGTGCAAAAACAACAACTTTGCCACCATTTTTCCAGGCTGCATATTCCAGTGGGAATCGCCGCTTCACGCTATCCCAGTGCCCGTCTGAGTTAAAGAAGGTAAGGGGCATACCGCCGAAGTTACGCATAGGAAGAAACTTCAGTGGCTTCTCATGCTTTTCTGCGTCATAGCGCGGCAGTACTGATAGCAGCAGCAGTCGCTTGTCGCTCAGTTCTGCGGACGACAACAGCTTAACCTGCTCACTGGCCACTTTGCTTTTAGAGTCCGCCACCCCGATAAAGAGATGGTCGCCAATACACGCTCTACCTGATTTGACCTGCTTTGCGGCGTCCAACATCCGGTAGCGAACCAGCGAATCATTTCGCTTCCCGGCCATATTCGGATACCAGACATTAAGACCGGCTTCAGTCCACAACAGACTCAGAAGTCCGGACAGGGTCATTGAAGCCTGTCCACCTTCAGGTCGCTGGATTTGGGGCGGGGTAGGAACCTCTGACTTTTCCGGCGGATCTTTCTCCGTCATGCCTATTCCGAGGCGTATTGACATGGTCCCCTCATTGTTGATGCGTACAACATTGCTGGCATAACCCTTTAACCCCGTATGCCTGGCATCAAGGTCGAAAAACACGCACGATGGATCATGCTCAGTGCCGGTATTTGCAGCCTTAATCAATATGAAGGTATCACTGTTTGGTAGCGACCGGACGTACAGACGCTTTGCGCCTTTGCCCCGGCATCCGCAGGTGATCACAGATTTCTGCCCGGACGTGTGGTGTGCTTTCTTTAGGGCCGACTGCCATCCCTTTACATACTCGTTCTGCGTCTGAAATTCAGCCGAGTATCGTTTCGTGTTTGGTTCGTCATCGTAAGCAATAAATACTGCAAACTTCTGGCCCATGGGACCTCCTGAAATTTAAAAGACTAATAGCCCAGCCATCTCAATACATCCTGCGCGTTGTACTCTTCCTTCTCACCCAACTCGGAAAAAAACACGTTGATGTCGCTGGCCTCAACGCCATGTTTAGCAAGCTCTTGGAGAGCCCTTTGTTTTGTAATAGTAAGATCTTCAGCTGAATCAAAATACGTCATCAGTACCTCCTGATGAAGGCGATAACTGAAGCAGGCTTACTCTTCCTGCCCAGGTTTTATCTGCGTGAATGTTAATATTTTGTGAATTAAACCATTACGTTACCCTGTTAAATCACACAGAAGAATGACTATGATGCCGCTTCAAACTCTCCCTTGAGCCGAGCCGAAACGGCAGTCTCAATACGGCTCCGAAGCAAACTGGCCACGGCCGCAAATACGTCGACGATGACCGAATTCCCGAACTGGCGATAGGCCTGCGTATCAGAGACTGGAATGCGAAAAGTAACTTTTCCCGGTTGCTCGAACCCCATAAGGCGGGCACATTCTCGCGGGGTTAAACGGCGTGGGCGCCTTGCCAAATTGACAGGATCATTAAAGTGCTTTTCGCCTATGCTAAAATCCCATCCCCGGTCTAATAAAATTTCAGATCCATCCCGATAATAGCGTGCGCTGAGTGTTCTGCAAACCACTGTTTCTATTGATGAATCTACCAAACCATAGCCAAATCCATTGCCTTTTGCCTGGTGCTTTTTAGCGTAGTTATAAAGGTATTCCCAGAGCTTTGGAGAAAGGATGTAACGGCTATCGACCTCAGCGTCCAGCAGCTCCCTAAGGGTTGGCCGTCGTGAAGGATAAAGAGCGGATACACCACTTAGCGAAAAGCCATCATTGAGTTTCAGATCACGGCGGAAACCGACCAGCACGATACGTTCCCGGTGCTGAGGTCTGAAGTTCTTACCGTCAATTATTTTGGGGTCCTTTGCTCCGTGAGCATCGGAGTCGGCAACATCGTAGCCGAGCTCATCAAGCGCATTCATGATGATGCGGAACGTATTGCCTTTATCGTGACTCTTCAGATTTTTTACGTTCTCCAGAACGAAAATGGCAGGCTGTTTGGCTCGGATGATCCGGGCAACATCAAAAAAAAGGGTCCCCTGGGTGTCGCATTCAAAGCCGTGCTTTCGGCCAAGGGAGTTCTTTTTGCTGACACCGGCAATACTGAACGGCTGGCATGGGAAACCTGCGAGCAAAACATCATGGTCTGGGATGGATGCATCGATAGAAGCATAGGCCTGGTCATCCGAAACATCGGGAAGATTACTGAGTGTAATGTCCCGGATATCTGAGTTGAAATGGTGCTCAGTCTCGTCACAGTACCAGTTTGCACTGTAAGTCCGTCGGGAGAACTGATTCCACTCACTGGTGAACACACATTTTCCGCCGATGGCGTCAAAACCACTCCGGAGGCCACCGATCCCAGCAAACAAGTCAATAAATCGGAAAAACTTCTGGTCATAGTCCGCTGGCCGAGAGGGGAGCAACGTTCGAAGATAACGATATCCTTCCTGGGTGATTTGGCATTCATTAACTGCACCTTTAATCTGGCGAATAAGCGTTCCCCTCGACCATTCGCTGCCGGTTGCAGCATTAAGTTGCTCAGCCAAATCCTTCACGTCGTAGATGCTTGCAACCTGCACCAGTAATTTATGGATAGAGGAAGGTGTCTCATCATTAAGCAATGCTGTTATTGCAGGCTCAGTTCTATCGTTGTACATCCTTACTCCGTGAAATGTGATTAATTTAGGTTCTCAGACTACCACGCGGTGAAAATTCAATTTTTTGTTAAAGGCCTTTATTTTCATCTCCTGTATTAAAATTTTTACCCACTCAAATTGCCTCCGTTAACAGAAAATCGCCGAGTTTCTAATTGGTACAATAAGCGCGTCAAATCACACGACTTATTTGTTACTACGAACCATCTAATTCAGGGAGAACGTATGACTCTTTTGAAAAAGTTACTTTTGCCGACATTAATCGTCCTTTTCCCGGTGGCAACTCTTGCTACCCAATCATCATTTGAAGCGAAAGTGGTAAAAATTATCGACGGGGACACAATCACCGCGCTCGATGGTCAGAATACAAACATCAAAATCCGCTTGTACGGTATTGATGCCCCCGAAAGTAAGCAGGCCTTTGGACAAAAGGCTAAACAAGCGTTGAGCTCCGCGATTGCTGCACAGAATATTACGGTAATAGACCACGGACCTGATATTTACGGCAGGATGCTGGGAACCATTTGGCTTGATGGTTATGACATAAACGCCTCAATGGTAGACAGTGGCTATGCATGGGTATACCGGTTTGACGGTAATGCCATCGTCCCAAACTATCTGAAATTCGAAGCTTCAGCGCAGAAAGCAGTTAAAGGCCTCTGGGTAGATCCGAATCCCGTTGCCCCCTGGGAGTGGCGCCAGCAAAACCAGAAACCTCAAAAGACGAAAAGCAGGGGGTGACCGCGATGACAAGACAACATCCTTTATTGAAAATTGCGCTTAATAACGATGGACATCTTTCGTGGCCAATTTTACCCGGACAAACTCAGCGCTGCCCAACGTGTCTGCGAGACGTTATTCCGGGTCCGGATGGGGATTTAGTACATCAAGTGGAGGAGGGCGTTAACCCCTGCACGCCATCTGTAGATGTTGTCATTTCAAAGTCGATCATTGAACTCCTCAGCGCAGGTGAGCGCCTATATGTTAACCCAGTTAAGAACGCGAATAGAACACTGGCCCCATCGTTTATCTTTCTGCACAAAGACCAGCAACTTCGACCATTTATAAATACGGACTATCAACCAGCAGGGGCCACCTGGAGAAGTGATAAAGGGAACAGACTTGGTCTTTTCTATATGGATGAGCGAGCGTCTAAAATTAATAAGGACCAGTTCGATTTTATTGCTGTAATAGACCCATCTACTTTTCAAGCAGAATTTGAGACCTTATGGTCCATGGGCGAATTTGATAACCCCCTTACCGCGTTACAGCACTCACTGGTTTCAGAGAATATGTCATCTGTCTGGGTGAAATGGCCTGTTAAAAACCTGCAATCGAGGAAAGAATCGGTGAAGTCCGATTACTGGTATGACTATTATACACCTCACTACCCAGAGGAGCAGGCAGCTTGCACGGCAACCGTGATTGGAATAGACGGAAATGTATCCGGGGAAACTATTTACATGCTCCAGATCGCCCTAGACCGGTCGACAGTTGAGTACCAGCTTGTAAAATCGCTAGGGGTCATATTGCTACTGGATAATACGGGAAATTTCGTATCGGAGGCGCAGCCTCACTTTGATATAATCATCAAAGCTTGCATCTCGGGCGTCAGAGACTTTGTACGTCAAAATCCTCGAATGCGGAGTGTGGAGCATCAGATTACCAGTGCAATGCCTGGTTAGTTAAATCATGAAGGATTTCCAATGACATGCAGCCGGTTGAGTTCTGATTCGATTGACGGGTTCACCTTTTTCATTTCGCCTCACGGTCAGGGATGTAGACTGTCTGTCGAACCTGAATACCGCCGCAATGGAACACAAAATTTCGATGGCTGGTTCCCTCGATATTACACTAAGCCACAATACGCTAAAGCAGCATTGACACGGTTTCTTGGGGAACCTGTTAATTGGTTGGATTGTAATGACCATAATTAGGGCTTTCAGACAGTTAGCCAACAAAAAAATCTTTAACTCACCAACAATATTGAGAATTACCAAATGGAAAATCTGGATGTTGTATCAGCGGTAGATTTTTACTTAGAAAAAGCATTTTATTTATTTGGATTCATAATGTTAGGTATGGCATGGCTTACTTTCCGTGCTGGTTCAACTTATCAGCATTTTAAAAATGCTGATAAGTTAGTCAGTGAAGGTAGAGGATCTTTCTCAAGCGGTGAAGAACCTGAAATGATCCGGCGACTTAAGTTCCAAACATTGATCTGGTACATTGCTAATTGTGTGGTGTTAGCACTATCCACTATTGTTTTTGGGTATCTATTTTATCTACTTCACAGTTAATCAAACAAGGAGATATTTTTATGCACGAGAATCAGGCACATCAAATAATTGACGCACTAAGTAAAGATAAGTATATCTACATTGCCCTTATGATTTTAGTCATTCACCTCTTGATGAAGCAAGTGAATAAACATCACGATAAGCTTGTAACTTCAAGGCGTATTTATGATGACCATAAATCTGGCAAAGCACTCGATGAAACACCAGCCGAAACCTTGACCATGATGAAAAAAAGCTTTATTTCCATCGTAGTTAACTTATTTTCAATTATTAGCGTCACGGTACTGGCTGCATGTTTTTTCATCTATTTTTAGTTCAGTAATGGTACAGATAGTTCCGCTGGTACCTATGGCGGTCTATCTGTATGAGTTTAAAAAATTTTTCTAGTAACGAAGGACCTAAAATGATTAGGTAAGAACGGGGTAAGCCCGTCCTATGTCCTGGATGGTGATAATGCAGGTTGCCCACAGGAAAATCATCATGGAAATCCCAAATCCCAAATCCCGTGCCAGTGCGTAATCCAAGAAGTAAAACGTAACCCATTGATTTATATGTCAAAGCTAAGTAGAGATGTCCGGGGTGGGGCAAAGTTCAAATGTCCTTTGATAATATTGAATTCCTGGATAAAAATCGCATCTTAACCTCTTCGTTTGAGTACCTTGTTGGGTTGACCCCGTATTCGCTTTATTTGTAGTATTGGGCTGCTTTGAAGTGTTTCATGTTCAAACGCGACGTGTTCTGTAAGTTCTTCCTGACAACAGAGCCGACAATATATACACATCCGCTATGGAGAATCTGACAACCGCTATGCGTATTACGCCACCCTGAGTTTTTCCTTCCTCTGTCGTACTGAGCAAGCCTCAGCACGCACTCAATAACATCCCGTCTGCGGATGTGCTTTACCGTACGTAAAAATGTAGCCCTCCAGGGCTGACTGTATCTAAAAACTGAGAAATTACTATGTTGCTGTCCTCGACGCGTAAGGACTGGCTGGGTAACGTCCGTGGTGACGTTCTGGCCGGTATTGTTGTCGCGCTCGCACTCATTCCAGAAGCGATCGCCTTTTCCATTATCGCCGGTGTTGATCCCCAGGTGGGCCTCTACTCGGCGTTCTGTATTCCTCTCGTTATGGCCTTCTTTGGCGGACGTCCGGCGATGATTTCGTCCTCCACCGGTGCAATGGCTCTCCTGATGGTGACGCTGGTGAAAGATCATGGCTTACAGTATTTACTGGCTGCCTCCATACTGACCGGGGTATTCCAGCTGATAGCCGGATATCTGAAGCTTGGCGGGCTGATGCGTTTTGTTTCACGCTCAGTGGTCACGGGGTTTGTTAATGCACTGGCAATACTGATTTTTATGGCCCAGTTGCCTGAGCTGACCAATGTGACATGGCATGTTTATGCCATGACTGCGGCAGGGCTGGGGATCATCTATCTCTTCCCTTATATCAACAAAACCATTCCTTCACCGCTTGTGTGCATCGTGGTGCTGACTGGGATTGCCATGTGGCTGCATCTGGATGTGCGAACCGTCGGGGATATGGGGAAACTTCCCGACAGTCTGCCGGTCTTCCTGCTCCCGGACGTGCCTTTAAATCTTCAGACGCTGCTCATCATCCTGCCATATTCTGCGGGGCTTGCGGTGGTTGGCCTGCTTGAGTCGATGATGACCGCCACTATCGTGGATGACATGACCGACACGCCAAGCGACAAAAACAGGGAGTGCAAAGCTCAGGGCATCGCGAACATCTGCACATCCTTTATCGGAGGAATGGCAGGCTGCGCGATGATTGGGCAATCTGTTATCAACGTAAAATCCGGTGGACGCGGACGACTTTCAACCCTCACGGCGGGCGTGGTGCTGCTTTGCCTGATTGTGTTCCTGCGCAACTGGGTCTCCCAAATTCCGATGGCAGCGCTGGTCGCGGTGATGATTATGGTTTCCATCGGGACATTCTCCTGGCGCTCCATTGCCAACCTGCGGACACACCCCCTTTCAACCAGCGTGGTCATGCTTGCCACCGTAGCGGTTGTGGTGGCAACACATAATCTGGCCTTCGGTGTGCTGACCGGTGTACTGATTGCTTCGCTCAATTTTGCCACTAAAGTATCCCGGTTCATGCGTGTAACCTCAGTTCTGGAGGGGACGAGCCGGACGTATACCGTCACCGGCCAGGTATTCTTTGCATCAGCAGACCGCTTTACGAGCCACTTTGATTTCCGTGAAGCGATTGAGAATGTGGTGATAGACGTTTCACATGCCCATTTCTGGGACATCACGTCCGTCAGCGCCCTGGATAAGGTGGTCATTAAGTTCCGCAGAGAGGGCGCCGGGGTTGAAATACGTGGGATGAATGAAGCCACCCGCACCATCGTTGACCGGTTTGGTGTTCACGATAAACCTGAAGAAGTCGAAAAACTGATGGGCGGTCATTAACAGACTGGAGGGAAAACTATGAATAATACTGTTACAGCTTGTGTGGACGGTTCACTTTCAACGCGGTCAGTGTGTGAATATGCGGCGTGGGCAGCCCGCACTTTGCAATCACAGCTAGCACTGTTGCACGTTATCGAAAAAGACAGCACCCCGGTAGTGTCAGACCTGACCGGCACTCTCGGCATAGACAGTCAGCAATTGCTGACCGATGAGCTGGTAGAAATTGAAGGGCAACGTAATCGCCTGCTGATGGCCCAGGGGAAAGCAATACTGGAAAGTTGTGCTGAACTGCTTCAAAAACAGGGAAGCCCGGATGTGCTTTTGATGCAAAAACACGGTACACCGGATGAAGTTCTGGCAGAGCTGAGCGACCTTCGTCTCATGGTGCTGGGGCGTCGGGGTAGCCAGCATCCGGTAGGCTCTCATCTGGAAAGCGTTATTCGTCTGCAAAAGAAACCCCTACTGGTTGTTCCGGAGAACTACTCAGTGCCTTCCAGAGTCATGCTGGCTTATGATGGCAGTGAAGAAAGCAGGAGTAACCTGGAACGTCTGACGATGAGTCCCTTACTCAGGGGGCTGGAGTGCCACCTTGTCATGGTAAACGGTAAGAAGGAAGAGCTGCTGACCGCACAGCAAATTTTACGTGACGCGGATATAGAAAACAGCACAACACATCTTACCGGGCAATCAGTCGGGGACGCGCTTATTCGTTACGCCGAGGAAAATGCTGTCGATCTGATAGTGATGGGGGCCTACGGTCATTCCAGGTTGCGGCAGTTCTTTATCGGTAGTCATACCTCCGAAATGCTGCAAAAGACGCAACAACCGCTTCTTATCCTCCGTTAGCACTGATTATCTTAAATAAAAAAGGGCGAGTTCTCTCGCCCTTCGTCACAAGAACACGTTTAGTTCAGCCGGTTACCTTTTTCATCAACTACCTTCTCACCGTCCTCTTTCGTGAACGCGCTTTTCTGCGCATCGGGAAGAATATCCAGCACGACTTCAGAAGGGCGGCATAGCCGGGTACCCAGCGGCGTTACCACGATAGGGCGATTGATCAGAACAGGGTGCTGCAACATAAAATCGATTAACTGCTCGTCAGTAAAGCGGTCTTCCGCCAGCCCTAACGCTTCAAAAGGTTCGACATTCTTACGCAGCAGCGCTCGTACCGTGATCCCCATATCCGCAATGAGTTTTACCAGCTCAGCTCGTGATGGTGGGGTTTCAAGATAATGAATAACGGTCGGCTCTGTACCGCTGTTGCGGATCATTTCAAGGGTATTGCGTGACGTGCCGCAGGCCGGGTTGTGATAAATGGTAATGTTGCTCATATCAGTATCTCATTACAAAGTGAAAGACAGACGAAGCGCCAGTGCTGCAAGCGTGACAAACAGCACGGGGATTGTCATGACAATGCCCACCCGGAAGTAATATCCCCAGGTAATTTTGATATTTTTCTGCGACAGAACGTGCAGCCACAGTAACGTTGCCAGACTGCCGATAGGGGTAATTTTTGGCCCCAGGTCGCTGCCGATGACGTTGGCGTAAATCATCGCTTCTTTGATAACACCGGTCGCAGTGCTGCCATCAATCGACAGCGCCCCGACCAGCACGGTCGGCATATTGTTCATCACTGATGACAGGAAGGCCGTCAGGAAGCCCGTACCCAGCGTTGCCGCCCACAATCCCTGCTCTGCCAGCTGATTCAGCAAGGAAGAGAGATAGTGGGTCAGACCGGCATTTCGTAAGCCGTAGACCACCAGGTACATCCCCAGCGAGAAGATAACGATTTGCCAGGGCGCACCACGCAGCACCTTACCGGTGTTAATGGCATGCCCTTTTTTCGCAACAGCAAACAGAAGCAATGCACCAGCGGCTGCGACCAAACTGACCGGTACGCCCAGCGGCTCCAGTCCGAAGAATCCCACCAGAAGCAACACCAGAACCAGCCAGCCGGTTTTAAAGGTATTCACATCACGTATAGCGTCTTTCGGTTCTTTCAACAGAGAAACGTCGTAAACGGCGGGAATGTCCTTACGGAAAAACAGATGCAGCATCACCAGCGTAGCCGCAATCGCGGCCAGGTTAACCGGGACCATCACGGCGGCATATTCTGAGAAACCAAGCTTAAAGAAATCCGCCGAGACGATATTCACCAGGTTTGAGACAATCAGTGGCAGGCTTGCCGTGTCAGCGATAAACCCTGCGGCCATGATAAACGCTAAGGTTGCCCCCCGGCTGAATCCCAGCGCCAGCAGCATCGCGATAACGATAGGTGTCAGGATCAGTGCCGCACCGTCGTTGGCAAACAGTGCCGCAACCATCGCACCAAGCAGGACGATCCAGGTGAAGAGCAGCCGCCCCCGGCCATTCCCCCAACGGGCAACGTGCAGCGCGGCCCATTCAAAGAAGCCGGATTCGTCGAGCAGAAGACTGATGATGATCACGGCGATAAAGGTGGCGGTCGCATTCCACACTATCTGCCAGACCACCGGAATATCCCCCAGATGAACGACGCCAGTCAGCAATGCCAGAATTGCGCCCAGTGAGGCACTCCAGCCAATCCCCAGCCCTCTGGGTTGCCAGATAACCAGGACGAGCGTGAATAAAAAGATAGCACCAGCCAGTAACATCAGAAACTCCATTCACATTTGTTTATTCGGATATATATATCGCCATCAGCAGGAGACAGATGCCACGCTACTGAGCTTGTTGCGTATGTTTTCTCGTTCACAGTTCCAGGCTGTATCAATAATACCCGCAGCCCATGCTGGCATGTGTGGCGACAGTCGGTAATGCACCCATTTTCCTTCGCGACGGTCGATGACCAGCTCGGCTTCACGTAAAAGGGCCATATGGCGAGAAATTTTTGGCTGAGACTCTGCGGTTGCCGCACAGATGTCACAGACGCACATTTCACCGGACTCCCTGAGAAGCATCACGATAGTTGAACGGGTCTCGTCGGCGAGCAGTTTAAAAAGCTGAACAGGCTGTAGCATGCTTAACCTCGTAAAAAAATAACAATACATATGGTATTTCATATGTGATAACTTTTAAAGCATAGCTTATGAAATGGAGATTTTTTATGACCGACTTACCAGCAATCGAACCGGCTTATTTTGATGATGCGCTTGCCAGCAAACTTACGGGCAACAACGAAACCATGCCGCGAATTCTCATCCTGTACGGTTCAGTACGAGAGCGGTCCTACAGTCGTTTTGCAGCGGAAGAGGCCGGGCGGTTGCTGGCAAAGATGGGGGCTGAGGTGAAAATATTTAACCCATCCGGTCTGCCGTTACCCGATGATGCGCCCGAAAGTCACCCCAAAGTGCTTGAACTCCGCGAGCTGGTCAGGTGGTGTGACGGAATGGTCTGGAGTTCTCCGGAAAGACATGGCGCCATGAGCTCGGTGATGAAGGCCCAGATTGACTGGATACCCCTGAGTGAAGGTGCTGTTCGTCCTTCCCAGGGTAAAACGCTGGCCGTCATGCAGGTTTGTGGTGGTTCACAGTCGTTTAACACGGTCAATCAGATGCGGATACTTGGCCGCTGGATGCGGATGTTCACCATCCCCAATCAGTCGTCAGTGCCAAAGGCATGGCAGGAATTTGATGATGAAGGGCGCATGAAACCCTCACCCTGGTATGACAGGATTGTCGACGTTACCGAAGAGTTGTTCAAAATGACGTTACTCCTGAAAGGGCACACAGCCTACCTGTCCGACCGCTACAGCGAAAGGAAAGAGAGTCATCAGGAGCTCGCGGCACGGGTCAATCAGGCCAAAATCTGACAGCCAGGCATGCCCGGATGGATTACCGGGCTTTAAATCGGTTTCTTCCCAAATATCTCTTCAGAGCGTGACTGAAGTTTCACCAGGGCATTGAACATATCGTCCTGATCCAGGGAACGCTGGGATTTCTTCGTCGTGGGAGCTTTACGCCTGCGAGAAGGGCCGTCTCCGGATGGTACGGATTGCGACCGGTTATTATCCCGCTCGGCCTGGACCAGCTGCGCCATTTCCAGGGCCCGCCCCAGACGTTTGTTATCCACAATGGCCCCCTGATCGATTTCAGAAAGCTTGTCATAGGTGGAGTAGGGAAGTGATACGCCATTAAGCCGGAGCTCTTTATGTCCATCCGGGTAATGCCAGACATCGATGTATTTACCAATCGCCCGACGACTGAATTCGCTGTCTTCAATCAGATAAAGGACTTTGTCGTATTGCACTGTGAGTGATTTCGACACTTTACGAGCTTCACGCCAGTTAAATACCATATCAAGATCGTCATCGACATCCAGTTCCCGATGAACATCAAACTCCTGGCGAGGCGCTTTTGCGAAACGACGGTTGTAATCGTTCATGAACTCTTCGGCAAATGCGTTCGCAGCTTCCATGGAACTGATGCCCTGGAGCCTGAGCTCCTTGACCAGTCGGTCCTGAAGCGTCAGGTGCGCCCGTTCAACGCGGCCTTTGGCAGCACTGGTTTCTGCACAAATGGTCTGAATGTTCAGTTCATGCATCGCACGGCCAAACTGGGTATCGCCGTCGCCGCCGGTTGCATTTTTATTGTTGATCCTGAATACGCTGGCTTTGTCGCTGTACAGCGCAAGCGGTTTGCCATGTTTTTCAATATAGCCCCGGGTCGCTTCAAAATAGGTGAAAGTAGACTCAGATTTCACGAAAAGAAGCTGCATTAAACGACTGGTTGCGTCATCAACGTAAACCAGTGCCGTACACTTAGGTCCCCGATTTTCAAACCAGTGGTGGTCGCAGCCGTCGATTTGTATGAGTTCACCGGCACAGGCACGGCGGTAACGAGGTTGCTGAATTTTTGGCGCACGTTGCTTACGTGGGACCCACAGACTGGCCTGAGTCATCAGCTTACGGACGGTTTCTTTGGAAAGATGAACACCGTGCACCTCAGACAGTTTTTCACAGGCCAGCGTCGGACCGAAATCGTTATAGCGTTCGCGAATAATGTTCAGCGCGTATGCGGCCAGTCCCTGAGGCAACTGGTTGTTACTGGATTTACCACGACGGCGGCTGGTCATGCCAATCGGACCATCTTCACGATAACGCGCAAGCAGACGACGGCACTGACGGTCGGAGATACCAAGCCGCTGAGCTGCCATTTGTGTTGTCAGACGCCGGTCGATGACATCCTGAATGATTTTGAGTCGGTTAACTTCATCCAATGTGAAAAACTCCGCTGCGAGAGCCGTCATGGTAATCCTTACTTGATTATACACGCCGGACATCTTAACTTAGCCATTATCGGACATTACAACTTTGCTACTACATTATATGTTAGAACCATTTAGTAATGTCACTTTTTATCCAGATAGAAACGTCACCTTAGAGTAAGCTAAACTGAATGCAATTCTAAGGGACTCAACGCATGTTGGTGACCATGTCAGATAAAGAGATCCACCGCCTACCGGTGATACAGGCAGTTTGTGAAAAGCGTCTACGCCGTCGTGATGCAGCATCACAGCTTGGCATTTCAGAACGTCAGGCGCAACGACTTATCAATCGTTACCGAGTTTCTGGTGCTGAAGGACTTGTCAGCCGCAAACGCGGCCAGCCCAGCAACCGCCGGTTGACCGAATCTCTCAAACTACGAGTACTCACGCTGATACGTGAAAACTACAGTGACTTTGGGCCCACACTGGCCGCAGAAAAACTCAGAGAGCGCCATAATATCCGGCTTTCAATCGAGACCGTCCGCAACTGGATGACGTCTGACGGACTCTGGGTCCCGCATGCTCGCCGTAAGTCACGGGTTTATCAACCCCGACATCGGCGTGATTGTCTGGGTGAACTTATCCAGATCGACGGCTCCCACCATGACTGGTTTGAAGGCCGTGCGCCAAAATGCTGCCTGCTGGTCTTTATCGATGATGCCACCGGGCGTCTGATGCATTTGCGGTTCAGCGAGTCAGAAACAGCCTTTGACTACATGCTGGCAACCCGGGAATACATCGAGCAGCATGGGAAGCCGGTATCGCTGTACAGTGACAAACACGCAATATTTCGCGTCAGTGGTCCGGAGAAACGCAATACCACCGTTACCCAGTTCGGACGTGTGCTTTATGACCTGGCAATCGAGCTTATTTGTGCCAACAGCTCTGAAGCTAAAGGCCGCGTGGAACGTGCGAATCAGACACTTCAGGATCGGCTGATCAAAGAAATGCGTCTGGAAGGTATAACCGGCATTGAGGCCGCAAATGCCTGGCTTGCCACTTTCATCGCTGACTTTAACAGCCGGTTTTCACGACCGGCTAAGTTCCCCAAAGATTTGCATCGTCCGGTGCAGGAAAGCCCCGATGAATTAAGAGACATCTTTGCCTGGCATGATGTTCGTACCGTGTCGAAATCACTGACCTTCCAGTACGATAAGATCCTTTATCTCATGGACACCACAGAAGAAAATAGCCGTCTTGCCGGTGAAAAAATTAAAGTACTGGATTATCCCGATGGCACCCTCGCCTTCCTCTATGGGCACCGGAGCCTTAAGTGCCAGGCATTTGATAAGCTGGCCTGTGTCGACCAGGGGCAGATTGTTGATAACAAACGTCTCGGGACTGTACTCCGACTGGCTCAGGTAAAACAGGATGAGCGGGAAAGCGAAGGCAAACGGGAACGAAGCAAAAAATCGCCCAGCCGTAAGGCTCAGGTGCGCATCCAGGAACAGCTCCGGGCTATCAATCCCGTTCTGGCAGACCCGAGCTTGTTTGTGGCAAGTTCAAAGCGATAGAATCGACCATCAGTGCTGCAAAGTACCGGAACAGTGAGTCCCCAAAAGGATACTTGAGATGATTAAATTCCCGACTACAAAGCGCGTTGATTTGTATAAAACTGCTGTCAGCTCTGAGCAATTACATCTAGATCTGGTTGCGGCTCAGGAGTTCATGTTCGATGCCTGGGAAAATGATGACCTGGAAGTTGTGCTGAAACTCATCAGAAAAGCTATCAAGAAATCCCCGCTCTGTGCTGACGCATACTCATTCTACTGCGAGATATCTCAAGAACCTCCTGAGTCAAAAATCGGGAAGCTGGAGACTGCTTTGTACGCAGCCAGCATTGCACTTGGCGAGGATTTTCAGGAGTTCGCAGGACGTTTCTGGGGATTTGTCGAAACACGTCCATATATGAGAGCAAAAGCAGCTTTGGCTGAGGCCTTATGGGAGTCTGGTAATTTTTATCCGGCTATGGCTCATAGCCGCGAAATGCTGAAGCTCAACCCGAACGATAACCAGGGGATTCGTCATTTATTAGCGAACTATTACCTTGAGCTTGAAATGGTGGATGATCTGGCCTTGCTACTGGACGATTATCCTGGGGATATGCGTTCGTTTTTTCAGTATACACGCGCCCTACTCGCCTACCGACAGTCATCCCCGGATGCCGATGATATCGCTAAAGCTGCGATTGATTCTAATAGACACATCCCCGGCTTGTTATCGAAGTGCAGATTACAGATCAAGTCTAACAGTGGATATATCACGTTAGGTGGAATGGATGAAGCCATTTATTATGTGAATCATAATATAAAGCCTTGGATTCGCACCTCTGGCGCAATTGATTGGATTGTAAATAATTCATTAAGTAAAATATAAGGATTTAGTTTTAATGTTTAATCTAATTATGGGCGGAGAACCTGACTATTTTGAACATTGGCCCATGTATGAACGGGTTAGTGGGAGTTGTGATTTTCCTATATCACGTATGTTAGAAGGCACCTCTGATGACATCCGGTTGAAGTTAACGCCTTTGAATGATAAAGCATTATCTTATATTGAGAAATTACCTACGCTTTTTATGTCAGAACTTTATTCCCGAGACAATGTTGAATACATTACTTTGCGACTTGGTGTAATTTCAAATCTACGAACAGTTAACAAAAATGTTGAGTTTGATTTCAGAATCACTCACTCACAAGATGATGTCGTAGTGATAAACAAAGAGTTATATCAAACAGCTTTAGAATTAGGTGCATATGGGCTGAAACGGACTCACTGGGGAATAAAAGCACGTGATTTAAATCAAACATTAGCACTTCTAAATATAACGACAAGAAGTACACCACTTCCTCCTACTGAAGCACTTCCTGATGAAGTTGATAACTACCCAATAATAGATAATGTTCAAAGTTTCATGGCGCGTGTTTTAGAACAAGATCATGAAGAAGATGCAGAAATATTTTATCGTGGACATTCTGATGTATCTTACGAGTTGGCTCCATCAGTTTTCAGGAAAAACAAAAAAGGTAACTTCAAGCATTTGCACAGTGAATCAAATTTAGTCCGTGAAGCCCTAACAGCAAGGCCAACTGAGTTTGTTGATGATAAAACAATGCTAGACAAGTTAGTAAGGATGCAACACTACGGACTACCAACTCGTTTGTTGGATATAACATCAAATCCACTAATCGCTCTGTATTTCGCTTGTTGCGACATTAGTAATAATGAAAATACAAATGAGGTTGATGGACATGTTATTATTTTCAAAACAAAAAGGGATCGTATAAAATTCTTTGACTCTGATACAGTAAGTTGCATATCAAATATATCAATGCTAAGTCAAACACTGAAAGATCAGCTGGATTGTAAAATGGACAAGGAGGCTTTCAATAAAACTGAAGCTTGTCAAAAACTCATACATTACATTAAAGATGAAAAACCTTATTTTAAAGATGTAATTATACCATCAGATTTGGAAAGGTTAATTTTCGTTAAAGGAAGAAATAATAATGAAAGGATGTCATCACAGTCAGGTGCATTCTTATTATTTGGGAATAATGCTGTTTATCCCGATTTAGTTTCAAACCCTGATGATGCTATGCAAGAGTTTAAAGTAGAAAAAATAGTGATCAGAAACAAAGCTAGAATACTTAAGGAACTCGCAAGGTTAAACATTACAGATGCGACAGTTTATCAAGGCATGGAAAGGACAATGAAACTAATTGCGGCCAAATTTTCCGCAGGAGATTGATCTTCATGTGGTTTTTTGACACACTAGCCTGTCGCTACTGGCATTGGTCCCTTGTATGCTAAGCATATGAACTCTGGTGTGTGTTGGACAGGAGCAATTAACCAGTCGTATAGTAAAATTTGAATGTAAAAATATAAAACAAGGAGTTGAGAATGAACCCCATTACTTTGAGTGAAATGAGTGATGAAGATGAAGAGGTAAAAATCATTTCTTCATATGAACCTCAAGATGATGAGATTGCGATCGTTTTTGATAGTTCAAAAATTACTGGAGGTAATGCACTGGATTTTTTCCAGTTCACCAAGCAATCACATTCTAATGTTAAAGTGTACGGAGATTCTAATGGTGTTTCGTACCTGCAATTAAACAGTATAACGTTAGCGTTAGGCACTTTCTTTGCCACATCAGTAATGATACCTTTTTTAGTAAATCTTGTTTCAAATTATATTCAGAAAAAAATTGATAACTTTGGAACTAGAGATATAGACGTTAAAGTCTCTATAATTAAAAAAAATAAATCAGGAAAACATGTGAAATACACTGTTTCTGGAAAAGTAGACGATGTTTTAAAAGTAATTAACAAAATCAAATAAAAATCTATATAGATATTATGAATATTCACGAAAAGTTAAAGCGTTGGATGTGTATTACTCAAGAAGATAGTGCTATTCTTGATTATCTTAATGCTGAGTTAAAAAAAGCTCAATCCTTGAGCTTGAATAATGAATCAAACAGATTGTTTTTATACAAAACAATTTTACTAGCCCATTTAAAATATATTCAAGTCATTAATTTACTTACAAGAGGTGATTTTTATGAAGCATGGGTAGAACTTGAAAGGATAGAAATAGATTTAATACATATTAAAGAAAATAATGAGTTTCTGCCTGAGGTTAATTTCTATGGTGTTAACTTCTTAGCGAGAATGGTATGTAATTGGCAGGCGTTATTCCCATATAAAATCTTCGGTAGTTCTCGTGAAATAATAAAAGAAGTGAAATGTTCAGTATGTAATACAACCCGTAGTTTTATTAATGATTGTGGTCATGTTAAAAATAAACTTTATAATGGAGTTCTTTGCTTTGATGAAGTGATCGATTTTGAATTAATTACTTATGACATAGTTAGTAATCCCGTTAACAAATGTAGTGTTTTTTTCTCCAATGATGGTGATCATTATAACTATTCAACTTTAATTAGTGTTGTCAAATACATACAATCCCCACATCAAATTTTCAATATTACGACCTGGAGATTTAAGGCGAAAGAACATGATGGAGTATTATCGCCAGAAAATATTTGTCCATGTGGAGATTCTTTAAAAAAATATGCAGATTGTTGTTTGCCACGTAATGGTATTTATAAAAAACATATAGATATTTGGTTTCCCTTCCCGTTGAATGTAGAACCTATTTAGAACCAGATATTCAATAACTAAAGATCCCGTTGACACAGATATTTCCATATTAAGATGTTTTCGTTATATTTTTATTCCAGTCTTTCATATTTAACTTTTGCTTTATTAATTGGTTGAGTGGGATAACGCAGCAGTCACATTAATATGATTACATAGGCTGAAAGTGCCCTTTCTATCTTGCACAAAGAGGTGACATTTTAAACTTGCTTTGACATTATAAGTGCGTATAACGTGGATTATGTTAACCCAAAAACGTTTAATTGTAATGGATAGTCGAATTGGGTATACTTTCGGGAAGTACTTCAATTCATAATATACCCATGACTGAACTCGTTGAAAGTAAGCTGTGCCGAAAATGCAAGACTCTGAAGAGCTTGTTAGACTTCGGAATTGACCGTAAAAGTAAGGATGGCCATAAGACTCGCTGCCGCCAGTGCGTAGCTGGCGAAAACCGGTTGTATAAATTGAATAACCGCAATGTAGTCAATGCAGCCAAGAACCGGTATCGTCAACGCCATACCGCCGAAATGGCCGACTATATGCGTTTGTATCGTGCCAGGGTCCGTGGAAGCCAGCTGGCTGACCGCCACCGTCAGCACCTGGAGTTTCACAAAGAAGTGAATATTCAGCTTCAATTTAGGCTCGGAGCCATCATGGCCTCTCAGTTACTTCAGAATGACAAAACTATAGAGATTGAAAAGTTACTTTTAAAGTACCTTAAATCGCCTGAATCTGCTTCCGGAAGAAAGGCTCTTAATGAAGCTAGGGGAATCGCTTTCAGAGCGAAAATATCATATGAGGCGTTCAATACTCTTTTGAATACATTGAACAGATCACGAATTTAGATGCCCCGTTAGTATAAATCGTGTTTCTAAAGGCTTTCGTATGTTTAAAAAAGGAAAAAGCTTAATAGCTTTTAGTGATTAAAATTACTATGCAGGCGAAATAAATGAGCAGATTTTATGATTTCAATGCGTTAGAACTAATGGAAATGGCCCCCATATCTATCTTCAGTCGTAACAAAAATACTGAGATTTTCCTGGATGATCAATTATTAGAGCAGGAACGTCGCCATTGCCTGTCGGTTCATATTTTTTGCAGAAAGCTCGAAAGATTTGAAGAAGAATTTAACAGCAATAAAAGTTCCAGAAATCGCTTGGTTAAGTTCCTTGAATCACAAGAATGCGATTTTATCTATGATATAGCTAAAGAGTGGTCATCTTACAATTTCCAAAAAGTTCCTCAAAGCACAACTTATACGTACTTGAAAACACTTGTCGAACACATCAACGAACTCAAAAGTAAGTTTGGCATTATGAGTTATGCCACTTATCACAACAATTACATTCATAACTTAATTACGACAATCAATGAAAACCTCGTAAATATTAATTATGATTTATCCCTTATTACATCAACAAAGCGAAATTGGAATCTTTATCGAACTGAATTCGGACTAATTCTAGCGAACGGGATTAGGAAAGTATTACTTATTGATAAATTAGAACATTTGAAAAACAAAGATCTTAAGCCGGGACTTATTTTCTTCATTACAACGCCAGTGTCACAAGATGTCTTGCAGGATTTATTTTCACGTCACCAGCCTTACATTATGATTTATAGGAATGAAAAAGGCATTATAAAAACAGTTGAACCACTTCATCTGCTTACCGATGCTCTTTATGAAATCATTTCACTGGCTTCAAACATTAAAAATAAAGACTCAATGTTCTTTGAACCTAAAAATAAGTTAACCTCTATTATTGAAGAATTGTTTGAGCTCCAGAACCTTTTTGAAGAATACATGCGCCAGAGTTTTATGCAGGTCAGATTAAGTGAAAGAAACACACAATATATATATAATAAAATCAGATCACTTAAACATCAAGCCAATCATCTTGAGTTTGGAAATACAGAAAAAATACGGACGCTCGCTTTTAAACTAGGTGTATTAGCTGATTCATTTAATAATTACGATGTTAAAAGCAAGACAATCGACCTTCTGCCTAATACTATTTTCACTGGCATTCAGAACATTACCAGCAACAGTAATTTGTATCGTGTGAAAAACGACATTCTGTTTTATGAAAATAACCTTACAGCATCATTATTAACCTGGTTGAAAGCAAGCCTTGAACTTAAAAAGTTTATGGTGGTCCAGGAAGATCAGATCGCAAACGGGCGAAGTGATATTTCTATTTTCTCTTCAGGTGTGAGAGTTTGCATTATCGAATCCAAGTTAATACAAGAACATTCCACCGAAGTGCCAATAAAATCTGTAATAACAAAAGGAATATTTCAACTTTATACAAAGTATTCAGACTCTGTTGCTCAGTCATTTATCGTTCCGCCTGACCTATATCTGGTGTTATTCTGCTTTGACCATAAATTTGTGAATATTCGTAAACACACTGAATCAGCGCTTGAAGACTACCAAAAAGAAAACAGAAATATTAAACTTGAAATGATGCACAGCACCCATCATCAAACCATACGCTTTAGCTTGCGAGAGTCTGGCGGAATATTTGCGGATAAAGTCGTTTATATTAACTTAACTATAGCAAATCTCAGGACAAAGGATAAAAATTGAGAGACACAATGGTAACAGTGAATAACACACCTATACATCTCTCTGACCTTAATGATGCCTTTTTAGCGGTAGACAGTGCAAAGCTGGAATGCGATGGGCATACTTTAATGCTCAGCCATGCCTTGATGGAGGCTAAGATCCCACATCTTCGCTTCCTTGGGAAAGTTACCGTTAAGGGATGTGATTTTGTGCTCTCCCCCCACTTATGGTTGCAAATCGACGGCTTCACGGTGGACTACCGCCTCCGGATGTGGATTAACCTTTTCTGTGGCCCAGATAAAGCCTCAGGGGCGCCCCATGGCATTTTCAGCAGCCTTCATTACCCGAAGCATCATTATGAACCACTGAGGCCAGCACCGTGTAATCTACTAGCCCCAAATCTGCTCGATTTAATTACCGATGGATTCGCCTCAAAAATCTGCATCCCGGAATCTACGTTGGCATGGTATTCGACAGGACAAATGAAATAATGTTATCCGGTAAATAGTAGATAACTCCGGTCGTTAGGAAAATTGGCTTTGATAGGGTTACTTCAGTTCTTTTAGCCACGACTTTCTTTCAAAGGATGAATGTGAAAATATTCCCGTTTGAGGTTCAAAACTCTATAGCCGTTTTGAACCATCTCAGATTGTAATTTTACCATCGAGCTCTTACTGGCGAAGGTTCCAATGGTGAATGCGGTAAATCTGCTTAACGGAACCATTCCGGATGTCGCATACGATCAGCTTTAATAACTTGCGTGTTCAATTCAATGACTTCCGTCGGTGTTAAAATTAAGGCATCTGGATTCGAAATTAATGGTCGTAGAACCACCTCCCCTTTTTTATCATCTTTAGAACCGTAGATATTAATTAGAAAATGCATGCGTTGATTTAATTCTGATTGACTTACCCATTGCCTAAAAGTCATCGTTTGCTTTACATAATTAATAATAAGAGGGGCCAATTCAGTTTCTTCCGTTTGTGACAAAGCCTTTTTATTTGACATTTTCTTAAGGATTTTACCTAGCTTTGCCACACACATATGAATGCTTAACGATGTGGAAATTTTAGTGGTGTTAAAATCCTCCTGTGAAATGGAAATCAATCCAACATACTGTTTATAACAATCGTAGACATAAATAAAGTGTGATGTAAATGGGGTTGAATGATTAAAAACCCCCAAATTCCAGCCATATTGCTCTACTGTTAAAGAACTAAAATCTTTGTCGTTAATGCTCATTTATACTCCTAAGCGTCATAATTTGATTGAACTAGATTGTACGAAAGCTGAGTTCTAACCTTTGTTTTTATTTCCAAACAAATATACCACATCCTATATCCATCTCTAATAACCTCAACAACACAATTTCTGAGTTTAATTATTTTCATGAAATCAATAATTATGGTTTGTTACCTAGTAGTTAAAGATGGTTGGACGACTTCATGAAATTTTAGAAGCCTTCTGTCCGAACTGAAAACCCTTGCGACTCAGAATAGATTCATGTTAAAACTCGATAATGTACTTTCACAAATTTTCGTATTTTCCTTATTCGAAAGGTTTTTATTGATCTGTGTGAATCAAGTGCTTTGTTCAAGGTACTTGTTACCTGATACTAAAATTATTTTAAACGGGATTCTAGCCTTACCATTGTTCTGTTTACCGGAGACATTATTCGTGACTGACAAGACATCTATTTTAGTTCTTACGCCAATCCTGGAGCTTGCAGAAGAAGCCCATAAGTCCTTAAAAGAGAACCTTAAGGAAATTGGAACAAGTGACACAACCGGAACATGCATGTTCGCATGTATATTGGTTTGTAAATTTGCACGACTCAGAGGCATGGTCGCAAGTATACGCGGCGGGAATGGTACAGATAATGGAGGTCTTTTCAATGAGTATGGAGGACATGGCCACTACTGGTGTGAGCTGAGTGCTGGAGGAATGACTTTTTATATCGATATTGCTGCCGAGCAGTTTGGATACCCTTCTTTCATTGTCAAAAATGCCAATGACGTGTCGGACTTTCCGCGATATATCCCCGGCAACCAAGCTACAGTAGATGAACACGTGAGGCTTGCGTACACTGAAGGGATTCAATAGCCCTGCATTTTGTACCAGTTAATGTCAGTGCAATTCTTACTGTCCCATACAGTTTATGATGCCGCTGAACTTCCGCGCAAAGTTCCTCAAATGGATGAGCGGGATTGAAAATAAAGAGATTTAAAAGCGGGTAATTGAGTTATAAAGGAATGTTATTTATGCATTCTTGAACCAAATACACCGCTTCAGAATGGATCGCCGTAATCTTACATTGTAGGACTTTTCTTCCAGCTACCAATTTGTTCATGAATCTGTCTTTCAATTCTTTCCACGTGAGCATATAGCTCAGTGTAACCAGGCAGATTTTTGCCAATATCACCTTCCCACTGACGCGTTAGCAGGCTGACTTTATCTTTAAGCGTGGATAGCTGATTGAGTTGCTTTTTGGCAATCACAATCTCTTCCGAGTATAAATTTTTCTTAGCCATAACAGTACCATACTTCATAAAATTTAACTTAGGTAACGACGGCTATCTTTTAACACAATTCATCAGTATTGCAACATCTAAGTACATTTTAATCATATGCAAATTATGGATTGGCCAGTATCCAGCACTGTCCCCGTGATGTATTCATGTTAGCATATCTCCCGCTGCGCTTACTTACCTTTGGAAAGTTACTTTTTTCCGAAGCACCTGCTAATAAGATACCGTCATAGTGTTATGCATAAAGTTATATTTATTGTTCAGTATGATTTATTTATTTCCATACTGAACTTTTAGCTTAATGTTGCTCACTTAGCTTCGGGCTCTGATGACGTAACGCTTTACACCTTCAGGCGGTTCGGGCCAATCTGAATTTTCTCGGGACTGATAATTACGGTTTCTGTATTTGATAAATGCCTCAGCCTGCTCGATATTATCCAGCCTATACTGAAGGAATTTAAATGCGTCATGAGGCATATTCCCTGTAAGATCTTCAGCAGTATATGAATCACCCGTCACATCATACCAGTGACAAAGTACCACTTTCTTACCGTCTGCATCATAGATCGCGTTAAAATAATCACTCTCAAATTCATAGACATTGACGGGTTGATAACCGTCTCCGGGCTCCTGCCTTGTGACTTCATTAAAATTTGGTAGGCCATCATCATCCAGCAAATCCGGCGTCAGATAAACTTTATCATTCCGACTGACCATTGCCATGTGACATGCCCATTGATCATTCAGCATTGTCGGGAATTCCTTTAAATCACCGGCATGCCAGTTAACAATCTCTTCTGGCCGTTTGACAACAAACCGCTCCAGTTTCTTTGCCTTTCCTTCAAGCAACACAAACCTCAGACCTGAGTTTTTCTCTGCCATCGACAGGACCCTTGCTCGCGCTTTATCCGGGCATTCATACCAACTGGTATACAACTCCAGCAACAGCTCCCGTGTGTCATCATCCCCTGCCCGGGCATACATCCATTGCTCCGTTGAGCATGTCCCTAATGCAATTAGCTGTAATGAGTTTCGTGACTTAATCAAGCCAACCGGGAGGAACATATCCGGGGTTGTTACGTATTCCGCGCCAGAGTTGGAGTTGCATGCAATATAAGCATCTCCCCACATCTCAAAAAGATCGCTATATTCCTCATGTCCCGACTTGCCCATGGCCCCTTTCAGTAATTCCGCACCTTTTTCGCACATTTCAAATAGCTTTTGTTTTTCGGCCCACGAACTGAATACCGGTTTCATGGAGTACCATTTCCTAGACTGCTCCTCATCTTCCCAAAGGGTAATTTCGGATGCCGAACGCTCCGGCATAGAGACCCAGGATCTGCTGGTTTCCCGAATGTTTCGTTTTCCGGTTGCATAGACAACACGATGGACCCACGCATGAGCTTCAAGTCTGTTATCACACTCATAGGGTTTAGGCGCGATAAACGCGACGTAATTCCCTGACGAGTTGACCCCGGCCCGAAGCAGTTGCGATCCGGACGCAGTTACCTGCTCCTGAATGACCGATGCCATTTCGCTTGCACCCTGAGTGAGCCTGTAAAGTTGATTCAGCAGGGCCTGGCGCCCTTTTTCGAAACGCATTCCATCATCAAGCGAAACGCCACGGTTACCGGTCTTCCATGAAGCAATGCACTGATGAATCAGTTCATGAATGTTCACCGGCAGGCGCAACCCCGAATCCTGCATTGCAGTCAGCAGATATTGCCGGTGCGGCAATTCTCTTTCACGTTCCTGCTCCAGGAATTTGATTGCGGCCTTAAAAAATCGAATGTAAAAAAGGTGGTTACTCCGGAATTTGCGCTGCTGGATAAAACGGTTCAGTTCCTCCGGGCCCACTGCATCCAGGCACAGATATGCAAGCTCTGCTTCTCCCCGGCGCCACGGCCTGTAGCCAGAAACGTTTACCTTACAGTTAAACATCTTATCTGTTCTGTAGCGCTTCACCGCCACATCAACTGCCAGACTATCTCCCTGACGATACACAACCGCAGCAGAGACATTATTCTCTGGTTCAGCGATGAAGGAGTACCCTGAATAGCTGCTGTCCTCTTTGACGGCACCAGGTGCTGTTCTGGGGGTCATAAGCTCACGCCAGTTGCAGAGCAGCCGCGAGCCCGGTTGCATATAGGAGTTTTTTTCACTAATAAATTCATCGAGCGTCTGCGAGTCTGGTGATGCCAGCAGCCCTGTGCCGTCTTCATCGTGCAGAAAATGGAAGTACCGCTCCTGGAAGCTCAGATTCAGGAAATTAGCCTTTTCATGCTTGGGATAGAACTGACCAAAGAGAGCCAGCCGCTGGTCAAGACCAAACAGCATGATAAGCAGACGTCGGTAATGCAGAGCCATCAGGTCATGGGATTTGAGACGATCGGTATAGGCCACATCTTCAAATTTGATGGTGGTACCGTCAAACCCACGAAAGTGGCCCTGCTGCTCATCTTCAGACGGAAATAACCGTGATGCTCCAAGATGGCTTTCCACCGGGGAATAGATTTGTTTGATGTTTTGCCCGTTGCGGACCATCAGAAACACGATGCTGTTCTTTTCATTGTATTCTGAATTCGCCCAGGTATCACCATAGTCAATAAATCTGCGGGTGGTTACCATGACGAGTACACATCGCTCAGTCGGAAAAATTTGCTCCACCAGCCCAGGGTTATCTTTTAGCGCCTTGTGGAATGCGGAAAGACTCCTGAAATCAAAGTGTTCGTCGATGTCACACCAGGCTGAAAGTTCCTCATCCACTACGAGCTTCTTCTGACACAGCGTCAGCGGAATGCTGCTGTCAGCTGGCTCGCCTTCAGCAATATCGACTACCGTCACGTTTTTGCCGACGAATAATTCCAGCGTGAGAACACCGGCCTGAATTTTGTTAGCCTGCTCAATGCCCTCCTGCGTTCCGGCCAACTTGGCAGCGGCCAGCTCCGCATAATACGGATGCATTTTCTCCAGCGCCCGGGTAATAGCACCGGTACGCGACGTAATAATGTTAGCTACGGCACCGGCAATCTTCCCTTCCCGTTCCGCGACTTTCGCCATCAGAGAAACCTGAGCTTCGGAAATTCCCTGAGAAAGGGCATTCTGCACCGTACCCAGCGCCATGGTAACTGCGGCATCTTCTGCATTTCTGACGACCGGAAGCATTCTGTCGTCTGACTCGCCCCCCCTTTTACTGGCCTCTTCGTCTTCGATCCTTTTCATAGCCAGTTCCCGGAGATCTGAGGGATTTTTCAGTGTTTCGGTGAGACGCATTTGCAGGTCAGCAACCTCGTCCTGAATGCCTTTGAGCTCTGACTGACGGATCGATTCATGGTCGGGCTGATATTCAAACAAGGCGAGAAAATCGGCCGTCAGAAACCGATGTTCATTCAGTTTCTTGTCTTTCGTTGATTTTGAGCCGTTCTCAGCAACGACTTCAACGTTTACCCATTCCCCGTAGTGCCGAGGGTGGGCACGAAGGATGACGGTATGCAGATTGTCATCCACGTACCGCAACGAGTTGATGAGGAGTGTATCCCCGGCCGCAATCGCCTCTGCCGGAATATCGACGAGGGCGGACCAGTATTGCCCCGCCAGCAGAGAATGAAAACGTTCAAGGCGATCAATGTTAGTTTTGCTGACCAGGCCACCCATTCACTATACCCTCCGAATTTGTTTGTTATAAGCATCATACCAGATTGGATTGTCAGCCAAATAACCTGAAGTACGGGAAGAGGTAAAATAATTAAAATTGAGCCTGTCCAATTTATCAGTTTTGAACATGTGGATTAAACCTTCGTTAATTAAATCATCGGGGAATGACTTCATATATTACATAGGAAGGAGTTGAATAGCCCATTAAGTCATATATTTTAGAGACAGAAGCTTAACGGGCGAAATGTTTTTTTACAGTCAACCAACGTCAGATCATTTTTTGGACTGAACGATTTCCCAGTATCTCTCGTTAACACTGGTTTCACAGCGAGAAGGTATGTCAGACGGGGATCTTGATCGAGTAACAAATGCCTCGATTACATTTTTCCCTTCATCTGACACTTCGGCATCAGGTAATCTTCTAAGAGTCTCGTTTAGTATCTTAGTAGCCCCATCTCTCATCTTAACTGGATTAGTTTCTCCGAGAAGTTCACCACACATTTTTGAAACAGCTGTTGCGTGCCCAAAGACAGGTACTGGATCACTTTTTTTATTCTGTGTTTCGCTGGCATGAACAGAAAATACCAGTGAAAATATTCCTGCCAATACGATGCATTTAATTTTCATTTGTTTCTCCATGACTATCACCAAGTTAAAAACATAATTTTTATACCACAATATTTTCTCAACCATAAACAGCTATTTCTGGTTGTGGATCATAATTATTTCATCCCGGCGTTAAACTGACGCCGGGAACAGAATCCGGCCGGAATTTTCAAGGCATAGATAAATTGTTATCACGCCAATATTGATGCATGCCTGCAACCCATTGTTTCGAGATTGCCGACATCGTCTCTGCCAGGACACGCATACATTCAGGTGTGAATAACCGGACTGGCTCCCCCAAATCGTCACTCACAGTGATGATGTGCTCCAGGATGTTCCCGTGACATAAATTGTGACGAACCCTCACGATTTCCGCATAGGGCCTTTTCGGGGCACCTTCAGCAATCTTGGTCAGCAGATCCTGCTCCTCGGGAAACGCCAGCAGCGTCACCGGCATACCAGCCATGTGCGCCCTTCTCATTAGGGCATTACTGAGTGTGGCCATATCACTTAAATCCACCAGCGTTGCGGCTGGCTGCGAATGCGCCTGTGACTCCATCAGTTCAAGCGTCACCCTCAGTGAGGTTTCAATCCCGTTCAGGAAAGTTGTACAGGCAGCCAACCACAATTCAGCGTGAGTTGCCCGGGTAGCCTGGTCAAAAAAACAATCAATAACGGCTGTCGTGCTGTACGGCCAGTATGCTTCCAGGTCCCGTAACTGTGCCATGTGCTTCTCTAACGCCTCTGCAACCTCTACATCTACATCTACCGGATCGAAATCGTCGGTATCGATAGTCATAGGTAAATCCTGTTGTCAGTATCGTGAATGAAAATCCGCTGAACCATATCATACCCTTACATAAAATATGGCTTAGCGCCATTATATCTTTCCTAAATGCAGCGCCAGAGAGAACAGTTGCTAAACGCCAAATGAATCAGAACAACTGTTCCACGAACAGCCAGGTTGTGGGCCACAATTAGTTGACCACGGCATGGATAACAAGATGCAGTGTAAGACTGCGAGATCTTCATGGTCCAATCCAATTCTGACATGCTTTGAGTCACCCTCGTCAGATGATAAAATATGGAAAATTTATCTAATTCAAAAAGGGCTGCTTGTGGATAATTCATTTCGTGCAGAAATAAAGGTTCTTTCCGTTTTCGACTTTGATGGAACTCTTACCCGACATGACAGCTTTATCCCCTTTTTGCGCTTTGCCTTCGGTAACAGTGTCTTCACCCGCCGGTTGGTTAAACTCGCTCTTCCTACCCTGCGGTGTTTGAGTCGCAAACTAACTCGTGATGAACTCAAAGAAATTTTAATATCAACGTTTCTCACTGGTATCGAGGAAAAGTGGGTCAAGGAGAAAGCTGAAGCCTATTGCAACCTTTATTGGGGGCGTCTGATGAGAGCATCAGGCCTATTGGCCGTGGCAACGGAAGTTTCTAACAATGTTGAGGTGACACTCTGCTCAGCCTCACCGAGGCTTGTACTTGCTCCGTTTGCTGAACGACTGGGGATCAAGCTCATCGGTACAGAGCTGGAAAGCGTTAATGGTATCCTGACCGGGCGCATTACAGGGCACAATTGTCGTTGCATACAGAAAATTAACCGGCTGGAGTCTATTTACGGACCATTAGATCAGTATCATCTTCGAGCCTGGGGGGACACTCGGGGCGATTATGAATTGCTGGCAGCCGCCAAAGATGCCCACTGGCGGCACTTCCATCCTCGTTGGGACAGAAAAAAAGCTTTTATACACCGCTTAAAAAAGGAGTCGTTCAGGGTCTAAAATCGCACAACATGAACGTTTTAAATAATATACCGGGGCTAGCTTTCACAGTTGTCCATGACCAGTGTTTGGCCGTTGATACCTTTAAGACCCAGCTGGCTGGGTCTCTCGCCAGAGCCCTCTAATTAAGCTTTATCAGGAAGCAAGCTAAAGGATATTTAACCTTTTTGTTTCATCTATCCACGGTCTAAATTCTTCCAGTAAGTTATCGTATAATTTTTCATCGCTGATAGAGCCGAAGTCATCCATTGCAAAGAAATGGGTGTTATCAACGCGGCGGTCTGTAAAATCATCCAGGTTTTTCAGGATTCCGTAGCTAGATCCACCGAGGCCGACAAATTTCCAGAAGATCGGGAAGTTGGCTGAGCGCCGGATAGCATTCTTAATTGCTCCGGTCTTGCTTATCCCGCCATCGGTAATAAACACTATGTAAACCGGGATTTTTGAGTCTTTGAAGTAGTCGACAATTTCTTCCATTACCGGTGGTTCATTGTTAGTCCCACCAAGCCCCGGCAAATTTTCCCAGGCTGAACGCTTTCCGGATCCACGAATGGTCTGAATGTAATCGTCAAGGTTATCCAGAGTGACATTTGGATACTTCTTATGCTTCTCTCCAAAGCCCCAGACATCCATTTCGCCATCGTCATCGAACTGGGCGGCAAGGACGGCGATGCGATCCAGCACGGACTGAACGTTACCCTTACTGAACTGGCCACTCATTGAGCCGGACGCGTCAAGAACAAACGCAACTGCTGCCTCCAGGGTTTCCAGTTTATTTTTAGTGAGGCTGACTGAGGCCTTTTTAGCGAGACTTATAAGTCGCGGAGATTTTGTTTCGAGCTTCTTTTCCAGACTGATACGAGCAGGTTGTGCTGGCTGCGGAGCTGTCTGTGCAACATCAACACCATAACTCATCGCCAGGGGCTCAAGCCCACCGTTGAAACCGAGGCCAAGCGCCCGTAGCTTCCAACTGCCGTTATGGCGATACACCTCCGCCACGATAATAGCTTTCTCGCTGCGCCCTGCTGTTTCGGGATCAAACGATGCAATACCGGAGGCCTGCAAATTCAGATTCTGCAAGCCTGTAATAGTATCGCTTCCGTCTATCACGAGGGTTATGGCGATTTTCTGAACAGCCGAGGAAACGCGGTTAAGATCAATATGTACGCTTGATTGCTGCGTCCCTGCCGTCAGTTTTAAAGCCCCCTCCGGTGAACTCAGGTTATTGAAAAAGATGAAATCGTTATCACCGCTCACCTTACCTTGTGCGTTGAGCATGAAAACGCAGGTGTCGGGTTCGCCGTTAAAACCGGGACGTACCGGGTATCGCAAATTAAGAGTGACTGATGATGAAGATAGAAGGATATTTTGACCTGACTGTAATTGCATGACTCTGTTCCTTGTTTAGTAACCGTAGTCTCTGCCACCCTTTACCCGGGTTCTGGCCTGAAGTGCTGAAATACACTCATCGCGCTTTTGCTTGTTCGAAAAGTTGATGCGTCGGGATCCGAAATCACCATGGATATAGAAGTTGACACCTTTCTCGCGTGTGATATTCGATATTTTTCGAATCTCAATGCTGTCTTGCTCACCCATCCTGCTCAGAAACTTGAGACGAAGCCAGTCACCCAATCCCATATTGCCTAAATCTGCTGGAAGAATTATCGTTCTGTCATTGTCGTTAAAAATTATACCGAAATATTCTATGGCGATGCGTTCCGCCATTTTTTTCATTGGCCAGATCATTACAAGTGGATAGAGAACGAACATAACTCTTGCTATATAATGTGATATTTCTGGCGATACAAATTTGACGGGAAGCGCACTGAGTTGCAGAACGAGCACTGCTGAAACCACAATAACTGCGATAGAGGCACTTAACGTTTTAAAAATGACGCCAATATCATATACACGTTGAATGTTGGGGATAGCTGAATATTTTCTTTTTAGCTTTCGGTAGAAAAACATCCCGAATATCAGAAACGGCAGGAACACAAAAAAAGCCACAATAAAAAGTAGTATTACTGCTGAACCATCATCTTTTTTCTTTGCCATGTGCTAACACCTATAAAAAACCCCGGTGACAGCACCGGGGTTGAGTTTATTTTTATTATTAAATATTCACGCCGTGCTGGGTTGCCAGTGCAGATAACCCGCCAGCAAAGCCCTGGCCGACAGCTTTAAACTTCCATTCAGCGCCATGGCGGTACAGTTCGCCAAAGACCATTGCAGTTTCGGTTGAGGCGTCTTCAGACAGATCGAAACGAGCAATTTCCGCGCCGTTGTCGTTGTTGTACACGCGCATGAAGCTGTTGCTCACCATGCCGAAGTTTTGTTTACGCGCTTCTGCATCATAGATGGTAACGGCAAACACCAGTTTTTTGATGTCTGCTGAGACTTTGGTCAGATCGATTTTGACCTGCTCATCGTCGCCGTCGCCTTCACCGGTACGGTTGTCACCCTGGTGCTCTACCGCGCCATCAGGACTGGTTTTGTTATTGAAGAAAATGAAATGGGCATCTGACAGCACTTTACCGTCTTCGCCTACTGCAAATACGGAAGCGTCCAGGTCAAAACCCTGACCGTCGGTTACACGGGCATCCCAGCCCAGGCCAACCATAGCGACATTCATGGTTGGTGCTTCTTTGGTCAGAGATACGTTGCCGCCTTTTACGAGAGAAACTGCCATTTTAAGCTCCTGCAAACAGTTGAATTAGGGCTGAATAAACAGCCCCGGATAAGAAAAGTAACTTTTCGATCAGGACGCGTTAATACCGTACTGAGCACATACAGATGCCAGACCACCAGCATAACCCTGGCCTACTGCGCGGAATTTCCACTCACCATTGTGACGATACAGCTCGCCAAACAGCATGGCGGTTTCAGTGGACGCATCTTCGGTCAGATCGTAGCGAGCAACTTCAGTCTGGTTATCGTCATTTACCAGGCGAATAAACGCACCGGATACCTGACCAAAGCTCTGGCGACGAGCCTGAGCATCGTGGATAGTCACAACGAAAATGATCTTGTCAACTTCAGACGGGACGGCGTCCAGTTTAATTTTCAGCGATTCATCATCACCATCGCCCTCACCGGTGCGATTATCGCCGGTGTGCGTTACGGAACCGTCCGATGACGTCAGGTTGTTATAGAAGATGAAATCTGAATCGCCGCGCACTTTGCCATTTGCGGCCAGCAGGAAAGCTGAAGCATCCAGGTCAAAGTCCTGACCGTCTGTTGAACGCGCATCCCAGCCAAGGCCCACCAGGACGTTTTTCATTGACGGAGCTGCTTTACTCAGGGAGACGTTCCCGCCTTTGGAAAGAGAAACACTCATAAAATAACCTCTTCGATTAGTAATTGTTCAGGTTAACACTTCAGGGGATCAGCTCCCCTTTTCCTCAGATTCAGGTTTGCCCGGGAACATGACGCTTGCGAGAATGCCCAGCGCCAGAACACCCAGTACAACATACAGGCTGGTTGTGGCCGCGATGCTGTAACCATGATGCCAAATGTGATCGGTCGCATTCAGGCCCAGTTTTGCCGCGATGAAGAACAGCAGCACGATAACGGCCTTCTCCAGATGAACCAGGTACTGTTTCAGTGCTTCAAGGACAAAGTACAGAGTACGCAGGCCCAGGATAGCAAACATCATGGCACTATAGACGATAAGCGGTTCACGACTGACGGCAATGATTGCCGGTACCGAGTCAAACGCAAACATAACATCCGATAGTTCAACCACGGCCACACACAGGAACAGAGGGGTCGCATACAGCGCCGCCTTTTTACCACGGCCAATGGTGACATCGCTGTTTTCTGGTTTCGCCAGTTCGGCATCCACTTCCTTCTGGTTAAGCAGGAAAGCATGACCTCTGAGCTTCGGCCAGATAGGGAAGAAGCGTTTAACCATGCGGTAAGCCAGATGCTGGGAATAATCCTCAATTTCATCATCGTCATCACCGCTTTTAAGCATCATGACCGCCGTCCAGGCGACGATGATAGCGAAGACAACTTCAACATACGGCCCCAGACTCAGCAGGCTCGTACCGATGGCGACAAAGATGCCCCTGAAGACGATGGCACCAATGATCCCCCAGTAGAGAACACGGTGGCGGTAACGATCAGGAACGGCGAACCAGGAGAAGATGGCCATCATGACAAACAGGTTGTCGACCGACAGCACTTTCTCCAGCGCATAACCCGTTACAAACAGGCTGGCAACCTCAGCACCGTGGTGGATGTAGAGGAAACCGGCAAATGCCATCGCAACCACAACCCAGAATACGGACCAGAGCGCCGCACTCTTCAGGGAAATGGGCTTGTCATCACGGTGCATAAACAGGTCAATAAAGATGGCACCGACTGAAAGCGCAATGAAAACAATGACCGTTTCAGTCGGGAAGCCGATGTGTGTGGAAACCATATTTTACCCTTAGGGATGTGGATCAGAGGCCAAATTCAGCCGGGTCGAAGCCCAACGCGATAGCGATCTCGCGGGAGGCCAGTTTCTCGTCCTGATCGAAGTTACCGTCACTTTTCGCAACGGCAATACCAACACGTAAGGCCAGCTGAGCGGCCTCAGGCTGATCTTTCAGCGCCAGGATGTATTTCATGGTTTCGCCCTTGCCGATTTCAACATCGAAATCGAAGCTTGAAACCAGTTTATTGAAGAACTCGATCACCTCATTGGTATCGAAGACCTTCAGCTCTTCTGAAGACCGAAGAAAGCCCATCATTTTCTGCTTTTCTTCCGAACTCACGCCGTCACTCGATACGGCAATACGGGCACATACAGCAACGGTGCCGTGCATAAATTTTTTGTTTTTGAAACGACCAACCTGGCGGGTCAGTTCGTCCCGGCCAGAGTTTATGGCACCTTTTACCTTGTCGAAAAAGCTCATACCTGTTTCCTTTGTTGCTGTGTTATTTAGAACCGGCGCTCCAGCGAAATCCCCAGCCAAATGCCCGGTCCATTTCGTCCTGGCCTTTGAAGTACTGGTTGATACGCTCGACTTTAATCGCGCCGTTTTCATTTACGAGTCTGGCAATGGCGCACAATGTGCGACGGTTTTCACCTTCGGTGAGGCGGGTCTCAATGGGAGGCTGATCCGGCACATGAATGGTGACCACACCATCAGTCTTGTCCCAGCTGGGAATACCTTCATAAATAAAGGCGTAAATCAGCACTTCACGGATATGCTTCCATTCCCGGCCATTGATATGCAGCCACTCGCCGTCTGATACATCACCCGTCCGGTCATCGCCCTTGAGCTGAACATAAGGCTCATCGCGATAATTACCGAATGCATTACCCAGCGCCTGAATGACCGATTTATACCCGTCCTGAAGCTCAACAAATGCCCCAAGATCCAGGTCGATTCCTTTGGAGCCGAACATGCCTGCGAAACCCGATTTGCCGCTGCCCCGGTGCCAGTTCAGGTTGATCCGGATTTCACCGAAGTTATCCCGTTTGGTCAGGCTGATTGCTGGCTTCTCTTTTGTCAGAGATACCTTACTCAGGCTGATTTTTGTCTCAGCTGGCGGAGGGGTTGCAACCGGAGGGGTCGGGGCGGCGGGAGCAGGTTCGTCGGCAATATTTACGCCGAAATGCTCTGCCAGCGGTTTAAGACCACCGTTGAACCCCTGTGCAACGAAGCGGAATTTCCAGTCATTATTACGACGGTAAAACTCACCCAGAATTAAGGCTGCTTCCTGACGGCCGCTCAGTTCGACAATGCCGCTAACCAGGCCGGTAGCCCCCTGCTCCACGTCGATGGAAAGATTACGAAGACCGGACACCGTCTGCCCACCGTCACAGGTCACTGTGAACGCAATTTTCTGGACATCAGATTTCAGCCGGTTGAGCGCGACAGTAAAAGTTGAGTACTGGCCTTCACTGACCAGGCTGACGGTACCATCATCGTTGCGTGGCTGACCATAGAACACCATGTCCGCATCACCCTGCACCTTCCCGTCGGCATACAGGCGAAACGCCGAAGCATCCACCTGACCGCCCGAGGTGATCCGGACCCGCAACTCCTGGGCTGGAACGGGGGCATTGCCCCCCGGCGTCAGGTTCATTAGCGAATAACCGCTGAAACGATATCGGAGTGCATATCGTCAATTGTGCGGCCGCGACAGGCATGGCCAAGGGCGGTAAAGTCCCAGTTGCCGTTATTACGACGCAGCGAAGAAATAACGATCCCGGTATGTGAGCCCTGCTCAGTCAGCTTGTAGCGAGCCAGCTCTTTGCCGGTTTGATCGACCACGCGGCAGAATGCGTTTTCGACGTCATTGAACGACTGACCACGGAAGCTGTTAACCGTAAACGCCAGGTATTCAACGTTTGCAGGCAGACGGGAGAGGTTGACCTTAATCACTTCATCGTCGCCGTCACCCTCACCGGTCAGGTTATCGCCACTGTGCACAACAGCTTTGCAGGTGGATTCCAGTTTGCGGAACCAGATGGTGTCAATTGTTTTACCAGTGCTGTCCATTAATACGCAGCCAGCATCGAGATCGATTGAGTCGTTGCCACCTAACAGTCCGCCAAGAAAACCTTTTTTCTTAATCGGATCCCAACCGAGGCCGAATTGAAGCTGGCTTAATGCTGAAGATTCTTTGCTGAGTGATACCGTCTGGTTCTTACTTAATGAAACCATGTTTTATTCCTTAAAATGGTAATGACCGAGACAATCAAAGGGTTGTTTATTAACTGACGAAGAAAATCATATCATGATGAAGTTCTCTGACAAGGGAAATTTTGGTAGTTTTCTGTAAAAACACAAAATGAAATCCTTTTTAGGATGTCCTTATCTCTAGACTTGTATTAAATATCAATACTTTAACAGGGAACACAAAAACACTGGCACACTCCATAACCTCAGGAGTTATTAATCATATTATGATTGACATGTTGCGTAGACACTCATAGACTCACTTCTCAATCATAAATTTGCATGGCGTTCCGGATAATTAAAAAAAATGAACAAAAAAATTTGGTTTATGGAAGGTTTGTCCTCCCAGCGAGATATTATTCAGGGGGTAAAATCATTTGCACAAAAAAATAATTTTGCCATTACCGTTTTTGCCTCCCACCGTAACGAAAGAAATGAAATCCTTTCCGTTGCCGATTATTCTTTGACTGAACCTGAAGATCCTCAAAAACGTCTCCAGTTTATTCAGGAAACCATTCAGACCTACGGCATCCACCATATTCATACTGGCCGTAACAGCCAGTGGTTTGAAGAACACCGTTCAGCCATTGAATCGACCGGTGCCACCCTTACTACCGGTGCAACGGGCGTCGACTGGTTAACTCTGGCTGACGAAAAAGTTACTTTTGCTCAGTTTATGGAGCAAAAGGGTCTCCCGGTCGTACCATCCTGGCGGGTGAATACGCTGGCAGAATTAAAGACACACCTCGCGGCCCCGCCGTTCACTGACAGCCCGGTATGCGTGAAGCCGGTGACGGGTATCTATGGCATGGGATTCTGGCGCTTTGATGACAGTGCTTCGCCTATGGCCGTCTTTAATCATCCCGAACATCGTCTGGTCAGTCCGCAACAGTATATTGCAGCAGCATCAGCTGCTGAGTCGTTTAAACCCCTTGTTTTGATGCCGTACCTGCCAGGCCCGGAATTTTCCGTCGATATCCTCGCGGATAAGGGCGAAATACTCGCAGCCGTGGGACGCCGTAAGGAAGGGGCTATCCAGTATCTGGTAAACGAAGGAAGCGCCTGGGAACTGGCGTGTGACTGCGCCCGTGTTATGAAGGCCGACGGGCTGGTGAATGTTCAGACGCGAAACGATGTGAATGGCAACCCGGTGCTGCTTGAAACCAACATGCGTCCGTCAGGGGGGGTGGGTTATACCCTTCACAGCGGGGTGAACCTTCCTGGGTTATTTGCTGCCTTTAAGCTCGGTCTGATGTCTGAAGATATGGTGCGCCAGAGCGCTAAAAACACCTTTTCTCCGGTTGCGGTGAGATCCATTACGGATGTAATTGCATACCCGGAATCACTCTCTAACCTTCTGAATTAAGGCGTATTTATGTCTGACATCCTCGAAGATATGATTTATCGCCGTACCCTCTCATGCGGTACGATTCAGGTAACCCGCGACCAGGGTGAAGTTTCGCTCGATGACCTGTTTGATATCGCTGAAAGACGTAACCCGAAACGCGCCTTTCTGTTTGTCAGCAAAGTACTCGGCAGACACATTCCCGTGCCACCCTCAGTCATGCGGCAGGCCTATAGACAGCTTGCCAGCCAGTTCCCCGCAACGCTGACAGGGCCCGTACTCTTTATCGGTATGGCTGAAACCGCCGTTGGGCTTGGGGCCGGTGTGTTTGATGAAGTGCGCCACCAGCATCGTGAATCTGTATATCTGACCTCTACCCGTCACCCGGTTGATGGCACGTTGCTTTGCGAGTTCAAGGAAGAACACAGCCACGCCACTGATCATCTGATCTATCTGCCAGATGATGAAGAGAAAAGACGTCGTGTTACCAACGCGCGAACGCTGGTTTTGATTGATGACGAGGCAACCACCGGTAATACCTTTATTAACCTGCTTTCTGCCCTGCGTAATACCGGCAAGCTTCAACATATTGAACAGGTTATCGCCGTTACGCTTACCGACTGGAGTGGCAAAGCCTTGTCCGAGCGCAGCACCTTACCCGTCACTTCTGTTTCTCTTGTAAGCGGTCAGTGGGGATGGACCACATTACCAGATGCACCGGTCCCGGACATGCCGAAAGTCAACGTAACTTCACGCGGAGAATGGGACATCCAGGGGAAACAGTCATGGGGTCGACTGGGGATGCTCGCACCTGCGGCCGATCTCGGCCATGAGGTTTCCGTCCGCAAAGGGGAGCGTGTTCTGGTTCTCGGGACAGGGGAATTCGTCTGGGAGCCGTTCCTGCTTGCAGAACGGCTCGAAGCTGCCGGGGCAAAGGCATTTTACGGTTCGACCACCCGCTCCCCTATCGCCGTTGGTTATGCCATTGAGTCCGCCATTTCCTTTACGGATAACTACGGGCTGGGCATCCCCAATTTTGTCTATAACGTCGCCCACCAGCAGTTTGACCGCATTCTTGTGTGTACTGAGACACCCGCAGAAAGTATTGACGCGCAGCTTCTTAAGGCGCTGGCTGAGGTTGCGCCCGTCGTGGAGATTGTTACCTATGAATAAACCCGTTGTTCTGAGCGACCTTGACGACACGCTCTTTCAGACCCGTCGTAAAATGGTAGACGAGCTGGCCCTGGAGCCATTTCGTACCGGTGCCGTTGATCGCACCCTGAATCCACGAAGTTTTATGACAGAAGAACAGTCCATGCTGGTGGACTGGCTCCTTGAGCAGGCTGAACTCATTCCTGTTACCGCTCGGGGAACTGAAGAAATCAGCCGCGTCAGGATCCCTTTCCGCTCCTGGGCAATCACCACGCATGGGGCCGTCATTCTAACGCCAGAGGGAACGCCCGACGAGGAATGGAAGGCCCTTATGCTCGACCAGTTAGCGCCCTACCAGGAAAGGTTAGAGTCTATGCAACGTCTGATCACTGAAATGATGGACGCAAAGGGGATCAAGGCCTGGGCAAGGCTTAACTATGAATATGATGAAACTCCGGTTTATATGGTGATGAAACACCGGGACAGCACACGCCTCGATGAGCTCACTGCTATTGCTGATGAAATTGAAAAGGTGTTCTCAACGGAAGGTTTCTACATCCATCGAAACAGTAATAACGTAGCCTGGCTCCCCACGCCGGTTGAGAAGGGGCGAGCTGTCAGTTGGCTGCTCGAAAAGCTTCGCGCTGAGCGCGGGGTTTTCCCCGTAATAGGTCTGGGTGACAGCCTGAGCGATCACCGTTTTATGAAACTGTGCAGCTGGTTTGGCATTCCGCGACAGAGTCAGTTTGCAGAGGCCATTTCACAGCGAATTTTTGGAGAAGAATAAAATGCAGCCACATGAAACATTCGCTGGCTCATACCAGCCCGGTGACGTGGAGTTTCTGCTAAAGCCGGTAGTCATTGAGATGACGCCGGTTGAGCAAAAAGAAGAGCTGATTCAGTCCGGAAAGAAACATTATTCGGACATGCTCAGCCAGGAGCCAGCACCCACACAATGGCATCTTGATTTGTTTCACCGGGCGCTGGATCGGGGGGCAGACCGGCTTGCAAAAGAAGTCACGCAGCTCGCTATTGCTCTGGTCGAACGCTTCGGTGATGAGCCCATCGTTCTGGCCAGTCTTGTCAGGGCAGGTGTGCCCCTCGGCGTTATGCTGCACCAGACCCTGCGTGATATGGGGAAAACCTCATGGCATTACGGCATCAGTATCATCCGGGATCGCGGAATTGACAGTACAGCACTTGACGTCATTGAAGAGCGACACGGTACCAGCGGTATTGTGTTTGTTGACGGATGGACAGGTAAAGGTGCAATTACCGGAGAGCTTGTACGCGCACTGAAAGATCGCCCGGGCTATCCTGAGCAGCCGCGACTGGTTGTCCTGGCGGATCCCTGTGGCTGCTCCTGGCTTGCTGCCAGTGATGATGACTGGCTCATTCCTTTTGGCATCATGGGTGCGCCGGTATCAGGCCTGATCTCCCGGTCAGTATGGTCCTCTGAAGGATTACATGGGTGCATGGTTTGCGAGCATCTCAGTGAATTCGAATGCAGCCGGATGCTTGTCGATACCGTCGCTCATTTCCGTAAGAAGTTAACACCGACATCCCTCGCTCCCCTGAGCTGGAATACGGAGTCAGCCCGGATCTTATGGCAGACAAGTCGCGACGTTATCGCGTTCCTGGCCGATGAATTTAAAGTGGACAGCGTCAATCGTATTAAACCCGGTATTGCTGAAGCAACCCGGGCTGTATTGCGTCGGGTACCGGACCATATATTTGTGCGTTCTATTGACGACCCGGACGTTGCCTTGCTTGTAGGGCTTGCTCGTGAAAAGGGAATAGTTGTTACAGAAATGGGGGGAACCCTCGGCCAGTATCGGGCTGTAACCATTATCAAGAAGGTACTCTGATGAAAAATCGTCTTTCTCCCTGGAATCTGGGAGCCACGCTATACATGCCTGCAACACGGGAAGATATTGCTGATGCCGTCCTGCATGGGAAAATCCCGGGTTTGCGCTCTCTGGTAATTTGCCTTGAGGATGCTGTCAGTGAAGCAGACATCCCCATCGCCCTCATAAATCTGGAGCACCTGCTGCACGAGCTCAGTAACAGCATGCGTAGCCTGGGTAAAAATGACTGGCCTCTGGTGTTCATTCGCCCCCGGCATGCCGACATGGGCAGATGGTTAAAAGCGCATTATGATCTTTCCGCTGTCGACGGGTTTGTGTTGCCGAAATTTACCCTCAGTTCGTTAGCTGAATGGTGGGATATCATGGGCGGGACTCACCTGTGCATGATGCCAACGCTGGAAACAGAAGACGTCTTTGACGTGGCTCAGATGCGGGAGCTGGCCACCCGTCTGGTGGAACATCCCTGCCACGACCGCATTATTGCGCTTCGAATCGGCGGCAACGATCTTATGAACGTTGTGTCGCTTCGCCGTCCCCGGGACCTGACGCTGTATGACAGCCCGATGGGCTACGTCATCAAAATGCTCGTTTCGGTCTTCGGCCCGCGTGATTTTGCCCTGACCGCGCCCGTATGTGAGCATATTGACGATCATGCCGTAATGGCCAGAGAGCTGGCTCTTGATATGGCACATGGGCTTGTTGGGAAAACGGCCATTCACCCGGGTCAGATAGAGGTCATTCAAAACGCGCTGATGGTCACTCAGGGTGAGCATTCTGACGCTCTGCGGATCCTGAACTCTACCCAGGCCGTGTTTAAGTCGCAGGGAGCAATGTGTGAACCCGCCACACATCGCCGCTGGGCGGCTGGCATTCTGGACAGAGCTCGTTTTTATGGGTTACAGAACGAGCAAAGCGCTGATGGAATCAGATTACTTACCGTGACCCAGCATCATTAAGGAAATCATAATGGGGTTCAGGTTCAGAAAGTCGATCAACATTATTCCTGGTGTTCGCCTCAACCTGAGTAACGGTGCACCGAGCCTGAGTGTCGGGCCGAGAGGTGCTTCCGTTTCTTTTGGAAGCCGGGGGACCTATGCCAATCTGGGCTTGCCCGGTACCGGGCTGAGTTACCGTACCCGGCTTGACCGGGCCGCGCGTTCCGGAGGTGGGAACCGGACGGCTACCGACCCGGGGCTCAGACAGGCGCTTGAGCAGGAAGCCGCTGATCTCATGTCAGCGGTGACCGCAATCCGTAATATTCACGAGCTGACGCCGGATCCTAAAACAGGCATCAGCTGGGCAGAGCTGGAAGCAGTATACCTGCATAACAGAACGTCGCCTTTTCAGGTTCCGGCACCGGTGCGTCCAGAAAAGCCAGACTATCTTGCATTGCCGGAAAAGCCTGCCGAGAGCGAAGGCATTAGTTTTCTGGGTAAATGGTTTGAATCGGAATCAGCTAAAGCTGAGCGCCACGCCGAAAATCTTCGCCGGTGGCAGCAGGAGCTGATTGATGTGGAGCGTGAGAATACCCTTCGACAGCACCGGTACCAGCAACAACGGACGGCCTGGGCCGAACAGTATGCAAACTGGAAGTTTGAGGCTGAAGAACATGAAAAACGGCTCGCCACGGCTCAGGCAGATGCCCGGCAGCAGTTCCGGACAGACGCCGCGTTTTTCGAATCATACCTGGCGGGTGTGCTGGCAGAAACTGAATGGCCGCGTGAAACGCTTGTTGCATTTGAAGTAAAGCCGGAGCTATCAGCAGTCCTGCTGGATGTTGATTTAGCTGAGATTGAAGATTTCCCTGATAAGATTTACGGCGTTAATGCCCGGGGCACGGAGCTGACGGAAAAAGCCATGACGCAAAAAGCCGTACGCGAAAACTATGCCCGCCACGTCCATGGCTGCTTGTTCCGCCTGGTCGGTATCGTTTTACATACGCTACCGTTCGACAACGTGATTGTGTCAGGCTTTACGCAACGGGTCAGTAAGCGGACCGGCTATCTGGAGGATGAGTATATCCTGTCCTGCAAATGCAGTCGCAGCCAGATGTCGTCAGTAAATTTTGCAGGCTTAGAACACATTGATCCGGTTGAAGCGTTAGGCGATCAACCGGTTATTCGAAAGATGAGCAGTACCTTCATTTTTCAGCCTATTGAACCACTAACCCTTTAAGCAGGCTAAATCTTACGATGCAATTAAATACCAGACAGGCCCGGATTTTTAAGCTTGCCAACTTACTGGGCACCGGCAAGCCCGTTTCCGCTGCCGACATTATAACCAGTCTGGAATGCTCAGAGCCGACATTAACCCGGGCACTCAAAGAGCTACGCGAGTCATATTCTGCGGAGATCAAATACAGCAAGGCAGGTCATTCATACCATCTCGTTAATCCGGGCCAGCTGGATAAAAAGACCCTTCGCCGGATGAATGAAGCGCTCGCACAGAATGCTGAACTGAAAACCGGTGAGTCCACAGGGAAGGTCGTACTCGATAAGGATAAAAAAACAGCCGTGTCATTATCGCTACGCATGCGGATTTTAAGAAAAATTGACCGTCTGGCTGCGCTGAGTGGCTCGACCCGAAGTGAAGCGGTAGAGAAGCTGGCTCTGCACTCCGTTGATGAACTGATAAAAGAATACAGCGCTAAAAAGTCCTGACGCTAAATCTCAGACCGGGGTGAAAACCCCGGTTTTGTCATATTTCACCTCTGTATCTGCGTGACGGAGTTTTGATCTATTCTCCTCCCGCAATGTCAGCAGCGCCTTTCTGCCTACAAAACCTGGTGTCTTGACATCCTCTTGTGCTACACATCAATCTTTGGGCGATTTACACTCCATTCATGCAGATCTGTGATGTATGATGATTTTCATACATAAGAAAGTTTATTTTTGCCGGAGTTTTTTTCAGAAATCTTATATTCCAGTACGGTCTGAATTTTTTTCTCTGATAAGAGGCCATTCACATGTCGGTAATTCAATGGTGGTTAACTTATTTCTTTAATGCCGCTTCTGAGTATTTAATCTCCACCCGACAGATGTCGTGCCGTTTTATCAAATCTACAAACTCTGGCCTCTTCCTGAAACTACTCTCCTCTTCCGATCTCTTAAGAAGGAATTACATTTGAGACGCTTACCCGTATATCTGCTACTCGACACGTCCGGCTCTATGCACGGAGAGCCTATCGAAGCGGTTAAGAATGGCGTTCAGACGCTGCTTACCACGCTGAAACAGGATCCGTATGCACTCGAAACGGCTTACGTGTCAGTGATCACCTTTGATTCTTCAGCCCGACAGGCAGTCCCCCTGACAGACCTCCTGAGTTTCCAGATGCCAGCACTAACAGCCAGCGGCACCACGTCTCTTGGCGAAGCGCTTACCCTGACGGCCAGCTCCATTGCCAAAGAAGTACAGAAAACGACGGCTGACACTAAAGGTGACTGGCGTCCCCTAGTATTCCTGATGACGGATGGAAGTCCGAATGATGACTGGCGTAAAGGCCTGAATGACTTTAAAGCCGCCAGAACCGGCGTTGTTGTGGCATGTGCAGCCGGGCATGATGCCGATACCAGCGTCCTCAAAGAAATCACTGAAATCGTGGTTCAGCTCGATACAGCTGACAGTTCGACGATTAAAGCTTTCTTTAAATGGGTCAGTGCGAGCATTTCGGTAGGCAGTCAGAAAGTGGAGTCCAGCAAAAAAGAAGTGATCGGTCTTGAAGACCTGCCACCGCCGCCGCCAGAAGTAAATGTGGTCTTATAATTTTATTAATTAAGGGGATGTCATGTCTGTCAGTCTGAGCAAAGGCCAGGGCGTAAGCCTGAAAAAAAATGAATACGATCTCTCGTCCGTTACTATCGGCCTGGGTTGGGATATTAATGAGGAAAAGAAAGGTTTCCTCGGCGGGATCTTTGGTAAAAAAGAAGAAGAATACGACCTTGATGTGATCGCTTTCCTGTGTAATTCAGCCGGAAAGGTGACCGATCTCGGCAATGTGGAAAATGGTAAACCAACGCTTGTGAATGGCGATATCATCTTTTTCAACAGCCTTCGCCATAAGTCAGGCAATATCTGGCTGACAGGCGATAACCGAACCGGAGCCGGTGACGGTGACGATGAGCAAATTATTGTGCGCCTGAATTCCCTTGACGCTCAGTACGAGAAAATTGTGTTCATCGTTCAGATCTACAATGGTGAAAAGCTCCAGCAGCACTTTGGTAAAGTTCAGAATGCCTTCATCCGGGCAGTAGATGCCCGTAATATTGAAATGGCACGATTCGATCTTTCTGGCGGACCCGCCTTTGCCAGCCAGCGCTCCATGGTCTTTGCCGAGCTGATACGCGAACCTACAGGCTGGAAACTCAAGGCAATTGGTGAGCCTTCAGAATCAGATTCGTTTGTCTCACACCTGAGGAATTACATCTGATGCGTCGCCTGCCTGTTTACCTTGTTATCGACACCTCCGGTTCAATGCGCGGTGAGTCCATCCATTCCGTTAACGTTGGAATTCAGGCGATGCTAAACGCACTCCGCCAGGATCCATACGCCCTCGAAAGTGTCCATGTCTCCATTATCACCTATGACAATGAGGCGCGTGAGTTTATTCCTCTCACGCCGCTGGAAGACTTCCAGTTTTCTGACATCGTTGTGCCAAGCGCTGGCGGGACGTTCACCGGCGCTGCCCTTGAATGTCTGATGCAGTGTGTAGACCGGGATGTGCGTCGCTCAGATGGTGATACAAAAGGAGACTGGCGTCCCCTGGTATTCCTGATGACTGATGGTACGCCTTCTGATGCCATGGCGTACGGTGAAGCGGTAAAAGCTATTCGTGGCCGGGGATTTGGCTCCATCATTGCCTGTGCGGTAGGTCCTAAAGCAGGCCACGAGCATTTAAAACAGCTCACTGATAAGGTTGTGTCTCTGGAGACTCTCGACTCAACCGCTTTTGCAGGTTTCTTTAAATGGGTTTCGGCCAGCGTTTCTTCCGGTAGCACAAGCGCGGGGATCAATGCCGGAACAGATACCCTCCCACCTCCTCCACCAGAAATACAGCTGGTGCTCTGACAGACAGGAAGGTGCTGCTTTACCCGGCAAACGCCTTCCTTTACAGAACCGTTTTCTGCTGACTGTTACCAGCCGTACGAGGGATATTATGAGACGCCTTCCCGTTTTTTTTGTTCTGGACTGTTCAGAGTCCATGATCGGTGAAAACCTGAAAAAAATGACTGATGGTCTGCAAATGATCGTCGGAGATTTAAGAAAAGATCCACACGCACTGGAAACGGCCTGGGTCTCGGTAATCGCATTTGCCGGAATAGCCCGCACGATTGTACCTCTGCACGAAATTGCCTCGTTCTACCCTCCCCGCCTTCCCGTTGGCGGCGGCACGAGCCTTGGGGCTGCATTGCGTGAGTTGACCGTGCAAATTGATACTCAGGTAAGAAAAACCACTCATGAGACTAAAGGCGACTGGAAACCCGTAGTGTATCTCCTTACCGACGGACGTCCGACTGACGACACAACCTTAGAAGTGAAACGCTGGAAAAATAACTACGCGAGTAAGGTGAATCTCATTGCCGTTGGCCTGGGACCGTCAGCGGACCTGAATATCCTGCGGCAGCTGACAGAAAATGTCATGCTATTCACAGAGTCACAGGAAGGCGACTTTACCCGCTTCATCAAATGGATCACGGCCTCGGTTACTGCTCACAGCCGCAGTGTCGGGGACGAAAAACAACCGGAGCTCAGCCAGACTGAATACATAGTTCGCCTGTCCAAAGACGAGTATGTAAAAGCGTACGACGAAAACTGCGTTACGCTCACCGGGCGTTGCAGCAAGACTCGTCGACCGTACCTGATGAAATATGAACGGCCACCAGCAAGGGTTTCCGGGCTCGATTTCAACCTGAACCTGAACAACTTTAATATTGCCGGATGCTATCCCATTGATGAGGACTATTTTGCGTGGTCAGATGCCACCGCTACCGATTTGCAGGTAAACACAAGCGAACTGCATGGTGTACCGGGTTGCCCCCACTGTGGTAATGCCAGTGCGTTTGCCATGTGCTCATGCGGGAAGTTGCTCTGCATTGATGGCCCCGATGACGTGATCTGCCCATGGTGTGAAAAAGGTCTTTCATTCAGCAATGATGGCGGAAACACTAACTTCGACGTAAACAGAGGGAGAGGTTGATGTCGCAAAATACGTCACTTGAAGAAAAGATTATCCGCTTAGTTCTGTCTGAGCTCAGCCACACCGCAGAAGGTGAGCGGCTTTCCCTTCCATCCCAGGATCCTGCCCTGTCTGCCGAGGTTATGCAGCTTATAAAGCGGATTGAGAACCTTGCAAAAGGTACCTCTGCACTGGTTAACGAAGGTGAGAACGAATCAGTGACTGCCCTCCCGCCTGCTCCAGGCCTTGCCGAAAAGCAACAGCCGGTCGGGACTGATGAGGATATGCAGGGAAACCACGCTATTGACAAAAAAGAGACGCAAACAGCCACAGTCAACGAAACCAGCCCTACATTGTGGAAATTGATGCCTTTTTACGAACTTCAGAAACCAGGAAAAAATGAAACTGAAAACCAGCCGTCTCCGATACTAAAACCTGGGCAGGTACCGGAAAGCCAGCATCGGACCGGGTCAGCAGTGCAATGTGTAATGCCCCCGACAGCGAGAATAACCATACCCAACGCCCGCGCAGGCGAACGTTTCTCTTCGCCGGTTGCCATCATACTGGATGAGGGTGGACGGGCGACGATAAGAGACGTTGTCTTTCCCCGGGACATTGGCTTGTCGTATAAAAAAGAACAAGGGTTGCTCACTGGCATACCCACTGAAATTGGCGATATTGAGCTTTCAGTACTGTGGTCATACACTTCGCACGACGAATGCGAAACAAAGTTACTTTTTGTAGTAAACCCGGATCCGAGAAGCCTGTGGAAGGTAATAGAACCACCAGCAGACGCTCCCTACCCTAAGGCCCATCTGGACTCTGCTGGCCTGGTCAGAGATAACATATGTATTGCTGCCGCCAGTCGCCGGGGCCGCTCTCATGAGCATGCCGGGAGCTTCAGAGATGATGACTTCTATATCAACCACTGCCAGGAAACAGGATGGTCTGTCATGCTGGTCGCAGACGGGGCCGGTAGTGCAGTAAATTCCAGAGAGGGATCGCGAATTGCAGTCATGACGGCTGGCGATTACCTTTTCAATCAGCTCAGTGGAGTGAAAGGCGTCCGTTTAAAAGAGCATATCACGACTTGGGAAGGGAGCGATCAGCAGGCAACCATAAACGCCATGCTTCATCATTTTAAACAGGCAGCTACGCTCGCGGTCAACAGCATCCAGAACGAAGCCATTTGTGCAGAACAACCTGTGAAATCCTATTCAACAACCCTTCTTGCAACTGTAGCACTGCGAACTGAAAACGAGCTGTTTGCAGCTGCTTTCTGGCTTGGCGATGGTGCGATAGGTGCATACAGTCCTTCAGGTAAAGTCAGGATACTTGGAAATCCCGATAGCGGAGAATACGCAGGACAAACCCGCTTCCTTGACCAGAGCATTATCGCAGACCCATCATTTACTGGTCGCATCAGCGTGGGCAAATGGAATGACGTATCTCACTTGATCCTTATGACCGACGGCGTATCAGACCCTCTGTTTGAGACTGATAACGGGCTTCGCAGTGACGAAAAATGGACCCGTCTCATTAATGAGATCTCCCCTATCCTCGCAGACGCCAGTATTGCGTCTGAGGGGTTAGGCGACTGGTTAAACTTTTTCTCCACTGGGAACCATGATGACCGCACTATTGCGGTGTTGTGGTAAGGGATACGCTTTTTCGGTGATCAATATGGCAAATATCGTTACGTGTAAAACAAAGAACGGCGAAACAGTCCAGTATGTTGACGAGGTGATTGGTTCAGGCTCGATGAAGGATGTTTACTTTTCGCCTGATAAATCTTACGTCGTCGCTTTTTATCAAAAACCGCAGAATGAGCAGGCCCGGGATCGTATTGATATGATCACCGGCCGCTACAGGCAAAACATTTTTGGACAATCCGGTGGCGAATACTGGAAGGATCTGTTTTGTTGGCCGACCCACGTTGTTGAGCATGGGAATAAAATCGGTATCGTGGTTCCAACCTACCAGAACCATTTTTTCTTTAAATATGGTTCCAAAAACGATGATTTTCTGGATATTAAAGGCCGGGAGAAAGAAGGCAAATGGTTTGCCAGCGCCAGCAACCAGAATAAATTCCTCGATCCGCGTGAACGAGGCAATACGCTTACCTATCTCAAAGTCTGTCTGCTGCTGACAAGAGCCGTCAGAAGGATGCATGCAGCTGGCCTCTGTCACAGCGATCTCAGCTATAAAAACGTGCTGATTGATCCAGAAATGGGCCATGCCTGCATCATTGACGTAGACGGCCTAGTCGTTCCTGGAAAGTATCCTCCCGATGTGGTGGGCACTCCGGATTTTATCGCTCCGGAGGTGGTGAAAACCAGCCATCTTTCCAAAGAAGATCCGAACCGCGTACTGCCAAGCATTACTACTGACCGCCATGCACTGTCGGTGCTTATCTACATGTACCTGTTTTTCCGTCATCCGCTACGTGGCGGAAAAATACATGACATGTCGGATGAAGTGCGTGATGAAACCTTATCAATGGGTGAGAAAGCGCTCTTCATTGAACATCCGACAGACAAAAGTAATGCAGTCAAAATCAGTCAGTTATCCTCCTTTTCACTTCCCTGGGCTGACCCGGGTAAAATTCCTTACACCATCATGGGTCCCTACCTGACGTCATTGTTTGATCGAGCCTTCATCGATGGCTTACATGATGCCACAAAACGCCCTACCGCCGATGAGTGGGAAAGTGCCTTGGTTAAGACCGTTGACCTGATACAGCCCTGCCAAAACACGAAATGTGAACAGAAGTGGTACGTTTTCTCGGGTAAGACAAAGCCGGTCTGTCCTTACTGCGGTACGCCGTATAAAGGTAAGTTGCCAGTGCTTAATTTTTATTCTTCTCGTAAAGAAGGCAGCTATCGTCCTGACGATCACCGGTTGATGGTCTGGAGCGGGCAGTCTATCTATGCGTGGCATGTGAATCGTCTTATCGCGCCAAATGAACGTACAACGGATGCACAAAGGAAACGGGTTGGTTATTTTGTTTACCATAACGATCAATGGTGGTTGGTAAATGAAGGCATATCAGGACTAATGTCATTACCGGATAAGCGGCAGATTATGGTTGGGGAAAAAATAGAACTGAAGAATAACGCTCAATTTGTTTTGTCAAAAGAGGAAGGTGGCAGGCTGGTAGTCGTTCAATTAGTAGAAAACTAACAAATATCTCTTACCAGATTTTAGCTGTTACGGCATTGAGCCACTCATCGCGACTAATTCGATGAGCGGCCCGCCAAACGAGGCTGTGAAGCGCTTATGAAGGCGATGGATCGGTTTAACAAAGAGCTGCGTAGCTCTCTGTTCCTGCTTGGGGAAGGGATTCAGCAGGATTTCAGGGGGTAGCAGACCATACTGTCAATGTCGCCACGGTATACCACTCGCTGGAATGAGCTACTTGTCGTAAAAGCCTGACATCCATGCCAGTGTTACCCGGCATGGTCAGTTCTGGCATGAAAAGCTACTTTAACCACCACGGGCCTTCTGGATTGCGTATTTCAGGGTAGCTTCGTCGACAGCCCCCGGGATGAATGATGTCGTTGCAGCATCGGGTTTTTGCATGTTCATGATAATGAACCCTGGCGTTCCGCTGATCCCGAGAGCTTCCCCCAGTTGCATATTTCCGGAAATGACATTCTCATAGCGACTTTTTTCTCGATCGCTGAATGAGCTGTTGAACCCGGATTTATTCACCACCATGTCTAAATCACTGAGCGTAAACCCTCGCTGGTTGTTGAAGAATACATACGCGCTGGTCATCAGGTTGTTGTGGTACTTACGATACGCTTCAGCGCCAAATGCCTGGTACACATGCAGGCCTGTCGCCGCCCCCATCGCAGAAACGGGTTTCGAACCAGCGAAGATTGGAAATTCTTTAAAGAAGAATTTAACATCGCTGCTCTGGCTCAACACGGATTCAACGACCGGCGCTACCTTCATACAGAAATGGCACTGGTAGTCGAAAAACTCGATGACGGCGACGGCCGCATTATCCGGTCCAATGTTGGGAGTCTCTTTGGTCTCGAAGAGAGCCGGTGCGTAAGGGATGATCCGCTCAAGGGAGGCGTTGGTATTTTGGTTTTCAAGAGCCTTACCCGCTTCAAGCAGATACTGAGGATTTTTTACCAGATAGGTAGCCGCTACCTTTCCTACTTCATCGTTACTGGGGAGCTCAGTTTTAAAATATTTCGACGTGATATACACAGAGCCAGCCGTCGCAATCAACACAGAAATTAAAACAGACGCTACGGGTTTTAAATAATTTAATTTAGTCATAGCCACCTTTACGAATTCAACTTGTTAGTTATCAACCTGTGTTCGATTATACTGTCACAGCACATCGGAATTATTCGTTAAAGAACCCTTTTTGGAGGAATTAGAATGTTACGGCATTTATTCTTACTGACCGCCACAACGTTCTTATGTGGGTGCAGCTATCATTTCGGGAATGATGTTGATGCTTACGATTTAATGTCACGCCCGGTAGGCAACAAGAAATTTGAAATTGTAGCGCCTGATGACAGTATACAATCGCGCATGTTTGCAGCCCGGTTTGCGAGTGGATTAACGGGGATAGGGTTTAATATTTCCAACCATCTGCCCGACTATATTCTCAGATTCAGTTACAGTAAGACCCAGGAAAATATGCAATACAGTGAACAGCTGGTGACGGGCATAACCGGATATGTCGTCGAGAAGAAGACAACGAAAAAAGATAAACACGGGCAGACTCAGACGGACTATGACTATAAACCCGTCAGCGGGATCGTGGGGTCAGAGACGATATCACAGAGGCATTTCTGGCGCCGCCTTGATGTGGAAGTCTACCCTGCGGGGAAAGGGGCACAACAGGTTCTTAAAGTCAGTATGCAGAGCAATGCGCCAATCCCATCGGACAGCATTGCGTATTCCGCAATGATCGACGCTCTGGCCGGGAAACTGGATGCCCCGCTACGCTCCGGAAACTATGTCGCATCGGTTCCCTGGAACTAATGACCAGCACCGCAACGCCCAACCGCAAAGTGACTTTTCTCACCTGCATGCCGCACCTTTACCGGCCTCCTCTGTTGAAATCATAGAGCCGGTAAAGATCACCGATCGTCATTGCATCCACTTTGGACACGAACAAATACTCAAACTGCGCTTTCTGAATATCTGACACTGACGCATCGTCCAGCACCTCCTGGTAAAATCGAGCACTGATGCATCTCTCCGGATGCATGAACTGGTACCGACTCTGGAGAACCACCATTAGTAAAAACAGAATCAGCAGAACGAGAAGTAATATTTGGTTGGAGAGCTCCAGTCCCAGCGACACACCGATGGTTGCCAGGAAACAGAGAGTCCATCCGACCAGGGCAAAAGGAGCCTTTTGGATCTTTTGTTGGTAATAACGGAAGATCACCGGATCATTTAAATACCGCTTATCCGGTAATCCCGTTGCCCGGGTGACAATGCTGAGCCAGAGCGACATTTTCTAACCCCCAAATCGCGGATATACGGCGCTCTCAGGCCATACGTTCATAAAAGGCAACCAATGGCTGGGTGATGGGGTTTTGTACAAGCTCGGGGCGAATGGCTTTCAGCTGCCTTACCGGCGCTAGCTCATCCGTCGGCTTCACGATTCCATTGCCCGGACCTTTCCGGGTACTGTCGGTGTTCACCTTTAGCCTGTCATTATTCAGATACGATTCAACCCGCTTAGACATGGCGTCGCTGGGGGATGATGCGTCATTAAGTTTTTTTAAAACCGCGTCTTTATCCGTCTGAGCCGCAGAGACCAGCAGTTCACTGCTGGCCTCAATGTCTGCGTTGCAGGACCCGAACTGGCATTGGGCCGCAAAGACGGGTTGAGTGCCAACCGCCACGAGCATTAACGTTGTCAGTATTACAGATTTCATAATCACCTCTTGCAGTCGTGAAAAGTCACTTTTGTGCGGTGCCCATGCGGGTCACCAGATTTTCCGGGCTCAACCAGCCGGTGAACAACTGAGGTTTACCCGACAGCGTTACCATGGTTGGCGTACCCTGAAGCGGAATAGTTGAAGCAACCTGGAAATGCGATTTGATAATATCGAGGCAGGCCGCGTCAGGCCGTCCTTCCGGAATGATTGATATCGAGCTCATTGCAGCATCCAGCGCATCATTAGGTTTGGCCGCACACCAGATTTTTGCCATATTCCCCGCGACCACGGAGTTCAGGCCTGCACGCGGAAAAGTGAGGAATTTTATTGAGATCCCGGCATCGAGATAGGATTGAAGATCATGATGTAGTTTCTGGCAATACCCGCAGGTTATATCAGTAAACACCGCCAGGCGATATTTTTCATTCGCCGACTTATATTCTATGGATTTTGTTTTAGCAGCAAACTCCCTGACGCCTTTCAGTATCGCCTGTTCCGTTGTATTCTCCACATCTTTGCCGTTAACATGAAACAAGCTCCCGGTAAAAATGTAATCACCATCTTTGCTGACGTAACTCACGCCTTCTCTTGAAATCACGGTATAAATATCTTTTACTGGGGATGGTTCAATATGCTCGATGGACAGCCCAACTTCTTTTAATTTCTTCAGTGCTGCATCAGGAAGCACGTCAGTTTTCACTGTCTGGGCATTCATGCTAAAGGCCGTACAAGATGCCAGTAATAAGAATGATGCCTTGATAGTCTTATTCATTTCAGCTCCTTTAATGGAGCATTAATACTATCATGCGAAAAAATCCTCCAAATTCGCTTAAGGGACAAAATTCCCTCCCTATAGTAAAAATTTTTAGCCCGCGATGTGGGAGAATATCCAGTATGTAATTCCAGTGGAGATTATCTCGTGTTTATACCACCAGCAGATGATGTGAAACCTATTCCCGTTCCTGTTGAAGTCTACACACAGTGCATTACCGATGCCTCCCGCTTTTTCGGGATTGATGCAGAATTGGTCTTTACGCTTTTTGATAATGAAGGCGGAAAAGTGGGAACGTTCAGCCGGAATAAAAATGGCACTTATGATATTGGACCTATGCAGATCAATTCGTCCAATCTGCCGGAAATACGTGGCCACTTTCCGTCTGTTACCTGGCGGGTATTGGCCTATGACGCCTGTGCCAGTTTCTGGGTAGGTACCTGGTGGCTTTACCGGAAAATTGTAGACCGAAATGGTAATGTATTTGAAGGGATTGCCGATTACAACAGCAAAACCCCTAAGGTCCGGGCGAGGTATATCTTTAACTTCATGGTCAAATACAATCGCCGGATTCAGGGCCGGAATGGCATGGACGAGTTATATCAGTGGACGCAACCAAAGACCCAGTACAACGGACATATTGTAAAAAATGTTCCGGAGTAAATTACCCCCCTACTCTCCAATTTATTGTTTAGTTGTTTTACGTGGCTGTGAACAATTCATCACTGAGCGAGTGAAACTGTCCCGTGAAAGAGGTTAGGTATGCTCCAATCAATATACGAATTCCTGTGCAAGATACGCTGTTCTCCACAGAAGCTTAGAAATAAAGACTTGGACGGGATCTTGCCTCAGGATGAATCAACAGCTGGCTTATGGGGACCTCTGCCATTAATCCATATTGTTCTTTTCCTGGATTTTGATGGTGTAATCCACAAATGTCAGAATGAATCTTTCGAACGGATGTATTTGATTGAGAAGTTACTTGATGCAAGTCCTTCAATGTTCATCGTTATATCAAGTTCATGGAGAGAATGCGGGAGTATTACCTACCTAAAGTCACTTTTCCGCTCGCCGTACAGAGACCGGGTAATTGGCGCAACCCCATCCCTGTGTCTACCCTCGGGGGGAATAGGGGTACGTGCAGCTGAATGTGAAGAATTCGTGGCCAGGCACCAGGTAAAAGCCTTTATCTGCCTTGATGACGATACGACCCTGTTTCCGCCAGAATATCCGCACCTGATCCGTACGGATTATTACACGGGGGTTAAAGAAAAGGACATAACGGATCTGATAGCCAGATATAACCTACTGATGGCCCGTTTTTATTAAAAAAGTAACTTTTCCACACACTCCGTCAAAAAAAACCATGATTCGCCATCTACCAAAAACACTGCATCAGTCGATCAGAAAAGTAACTTTTTCCTCAACTTTAATTTAGGCCAGTAAGCATTCACGTTTCTTAGGGTGGCGAGTGAACTGGATTTGGAAAGAGAATTTGAATCGTGATTAAGATAGTATCCTGTTTGACCATTGTTTTAAAACTGAACAAACCTTATCCAATGCTCAGTTAGCCGGTGTACTTTTCTCAGATTCGTGGTTTACCTTGAATAGCACTGCCGTGAATAGTTATTTTCCCCGGATGCAGGCATAAAAAAGCCGTGCCCAAAAAGAGCACGGCTTTTATCAGTCAGTATTCACTCCTACTTCTTATTATCATTCAGCCAGTTTTCAGCTCTCTCTATTCTCGACTGATACGGTTCGTTTGTATTGTTAAGGTCTGACTTCATAAAGTTAACGAACGCATCTGCTTTATCCGACCCGAAGCGTGGATCATCGGTCAGTTGCTGACGAATCGCACGCTCTGAGTTTTGTGATGCACTCTCATACGTCTTGATCCCATCACTTCCCATATCCTTATAACGGCTGGTCACCGCGCTCAGACCATCTGACATTTGCAGGTGGTTGCCAACCTTGCCCAATAACGAACTCGGCATATTTACCGGATTCGTTGCATCGTTTGCCAAAGATGCGGGCGTAGTCAGGACCCCAATACCTGAGAGCATGTCGTTTACGGGTTTTGCTCCGATAACGTCAAGCCCTCTGGCAACACTCTCCTGGCCCGATAAAAGCGTACTGCCAATCACACTACGTTCTGTATTGGACTCAATTTTATTACCAGCAAGGGTATCAATCGTGGTTTGGGTTCGTTGGCCAACGATCCCGCCGCCAGAGCCGCCTTCACCAAGATTCGCCCTTATTGCTGAATCAAGAGAGCCTGAAGCCTTGTTGTGCATGTTGAAACCTTCATGGATACTCTGGAGATCATTCATCCCCCAGCTAACGTTGTAGTGACCCAGCTCGGTGAGGAGGCTTTGAGTATCCGCTTTCAGTTGTTCTTTCTCAGCGCCGGTTGCCATTGTACTGGCCCCATAGGTAAACACGGCTTGTGCGGCCAGCTCCGCCCGTTTGTCATCCGGCTTTTTGGTTGGGTCATTTGCAACCCTGTCAAAATAATTCGGGAGGTTGTTTGATATCCCGCGTATCTGGCTATCTCCGTACATAGAATTCAGTTTTTCGCTGGTATTACCCATGCCTGAAGTAGCATGCTTGCCGCCTATACCAGTTTGAAGCTGGTCGAAAGTTTGGTTGGCGTTCTTAACGTCCTGCCCAGCCCCCTGAATTCTTCCCACGGTCTCATTAGTCACTACAGGGGTATTCTTATCCAACGACGAGAGAACACTTTGGTTTTCTTCGCTATAGGAGTTAGCTACATTACCTTTATGAATGCCCTGAATATCTTCTTTACTGACCGAGCCCACATTGTACGGCGTAACACCTGATTCGGTTTGTCCGCCAATATGTTGATTAGCATTCTGCTGGTTCTGTGCCAATCCAGCTTTCGCCTGAGCATCCAGACCTTGCCCTACGTCAGCAACACGATCGGCACTCATTACGCCGGAGGTATCTACATGGTCTGGTGTGCGCTCCTGCGCCTGTGCAATGGTATTAATACCCGATGCATCACCAGTGATTCGGTCAAGTTGATTGGTAATTGGCAGCATCTGTTGAGCGTTACCGCCGAAGTCAGCAACCAGCCCTTTAAGCAGGCTGGAGGTCTCACGCAGATCCTGCTTATTGCTCTCAGCCGTTTCACCCCTGGCAGTATCAATCGCAATTTTTTGCTCACTAAAGTCGCGTGTCGTTGCCACCAGCGCATCAGTTCGCTGGAGTTGTGATCCCAACTGAGTGCTGGCCTTAAATGTGTCATTGTAAGAATTGAATTTATCCATAAACGCATTCTCATCAAGACCATTTTTCCGTGCAAAATTACGCACATCATCATCGCTGAAGTTTTTATTACGAATAGAATCGGAGAATCTGTCTAGGTTGACAGACTGTCTTGAGTCGAGTGTCATGCCGGTATTAGCGCTGGCGTTCGTTGAAAGTGACGTCGACAGATTTTCGGCCATTGTCTGTGTTGCCTGGTTCATTTTTGATGCAGCTTCTTTGAATGCATTGGTCTGTGCAAACTGATCACTGTTTACCTGAGAAGCCGCTTTACTCATTTGTTCAGAAAGTCCTGAGTTTTCTGACAATTGAGTCGTAATAGCTTTATTCAAATCAGTTAAGAGGCTATCACTGCCTGAATTCGATTTTGAGATCCCTGAACCAACGGTACCCGATGCTTTCAGACCTAGTGAATCCATCACTTTCTGACCTATGCCCCCAGCCCCCCCTTTTCCAAGTTTTTCCTCGCCACCAAGTCCCAAACTTCCATTGAGGAGAAGGTTTGACACCACACCAGCTAATTGCTGCGAATTAATTCCGTGCTTCGCCCCTACGCTATTAGCGACGTTTGCACCGGCCTGGTCTGTATATGATTTCAAGTTTTGCAGATTCGAGGAAAATTGCTGGCCCGATTGCCCCGAACGACCAACTTCACTCATCTGATTGTAGGCCTGCTGGAATGAATTACTTGCTGCACTCATGACTGATGAGGTCATTGCCGCCCCTTGTCCCTGGCTTGACGCGATACTTGAACCTGCATTCCACGTACCGAGTCGGAAGTTACTGGAGTCCATGGCCCCGCCACCGCTGAACCCCTGCCCGGTGCTTGTCAGTGCTGTACGATTAACATCCCCAAATGATGATTTTCCGCTATTTGGCGCATCCCACACTTTCGGCGTGAGGTGGCTGGAGTCCACAGGTGCGGGTGGCGTAACTCCTTTCATCGCATTCATCATTGGATGAATGGATTGCGTCATCAGGAACAGCGTCAGGACTGGGATAAGAGCATAGAGCGCTGATGCAACTGATAAGTAAGAACTATATGTTTCGGCAAGCCCTGGTAAGCCCATCCAAGTCACCGCGTTACTCTGACTATTCAGTGTGCTCCATGTATCAAGATCCGCTGTTGCCACCTTCTTCACGTAGGCATTGACCATCACCGCAGTAATCGGCCACATATTAACGAAGAGAATCAACTGAAGATATTTTGCCGCTGCGGCAACACCGTTTCCGCCGAGTGCAAGCAGCATGAGCAATGCAAACGGAGCAACCATGTACGCAAACATTTCAAGAAACGCAATTGCCGCACCAGATAATTGCAGCCAGAGCTGCCCCTGAGATGCCATGGTATTCGTACGTTTTAATGATGCCTCAAACAGTTGCATATCCGAGGCCAGACCAAGTGGGGTTTTGTATTTACTGGCACCATTACGTAGCTCATTCATGATGAACAAAGAAAGCGTCGCGTCATAAGCGCCAATCGCCTTGCCATACATGCCGTTCGCCGACGCCATTACATCCGTGAAGCTCGATCCGGATGCGGCACCGCCCGCCTCTTCTGGGGTAAGAATACCGTTTGTTTGCCCAATCAAAGCAATCGTCTGTCGAGCCTCCGGGGTGCTCGTTACCTGTTTAACGGTCGACCAGACCTCTTCACAAGTCGCTGACTTTGAACTATTCACACCCACGATGTTAGCAGATGCGTTCTTCAGCGAACCTTTCATCGCCTGATTAATGCGTTCCATGCTTTCCGCGACATTTGAAGAGAAAATATCGTTAAAAATGGTTTCTTTCCCAGCGATTTTCGCGCTTGAGTTTTGTGTTCCCTTGAGGCAGTTATAGGCCAGTGATTGCACTGTCGCACACACGTTCATCGCACCTAATCCGCTAACTGGTTCGGGGAACGCTGAACAATACCCCTGGCTGTCCCCGCCCCATTGTAAGAATTTAACGAAGCGAATCATCGGGCCAAGAGTAATGTCATCATCAAGCGTGGTTGCGGCAAAGTCGATCGGCGCCAGCGGATCAAACGCCGTTTTATAGTCTTTGAGTAGGCCCTGGCTAAGGTTAGTGGTTACAGTTCCCATCGCCGCGATAAAAACAGGAATACCATCGACATTTCTCACTTCACCAGACTTAACCGATTCAATAGTCACATCCACGCGTACTATTGCCATCGAAAAAAGAATCAGCCCAAGAATCCATGAAAATATCGGCACCTCTGCTTTTGTCGGGTTCAACAGCCAAAGCCATGTTTTATAAAACAGGCTGGCTCCAGCCAGCACCGCTGCCGTGGTGAGAAATGCTTTTACACCGGTATATTGTGAGAAAATCAGGGCAATCCCGTTAAGGGCGGACCACACGAACTCGATATCACCTACTGTATAGATGTTGTAATCCATATCAGACCTCAGTTACCTGTGCCACGAAGACTTTCCATGAACGCCTTCCTCTTTAATCGGCGATCATCCCATGCTGAAATGACATCAGAGCTGTTACCTACCTGGCTACGGGTGAGCTCGTAAGCTGCTTTTACCTGATTGCTAAGGTTTTCAGATAACCGAGTCAGGTCCTGCCGCCGTCCGGAAAGTGATTCACTGGGGATATTCATAGCGCTGATCTTTGCTTCAACTTGCCGAAGCATGTTAATGACAAGGCTGGTGGCCGCTATTGCACTGATATCCTGGATATAGGCATAGCCTTCAGGGACATCAAAAGTCTGAAGAGAATCAAGAATTGTTGGGATGCCGATATAAGAAATAATGCGTAATTCATCATCAGAGATCCTGACATCGCTGATTGCCTTTGTTTGAACCTGAATTAGGAGGTCTGAAATCGTATCCTTCAGTCCTTTGAAACCACCATCCATCACTTCAGACATAACCAGGCATTGCGACTTTCTCGCTGAAGCAGGATCGGGTACAGGCGAACATTTGAGCATTTTTATGGAGCCACCAGCCGGAGGACCCATGATGAAATCCGATACCGTCATCGTCGATGGACGAACTTCCATCCCCGCTTTTTCACCTTTAGCATCCCAGTTGATAATCACAGTGCCGACAAGCGACATCAGCTGCTCTGCGAGTTTGTAGCCAGATAATTCAGTCACGCCACCGATATTCATAGAACCTTTATCGATGTCCATAAATGACATATAGAAAAGGTTTCCACTGAATTTTTCAGCAAACTCTTCAGGGTCTTTTGCTTTTACCTGGGAGGTCACAGTTTCTGGCGACTTGGTCATTGATGAACCGAAATCAGGCAACAATCCATTAAGAGTACCAAGCATTGAAGCTGGGCCGGAACTGACCGCATTCGCATACTGGCTGGGTGGTCCAACATTTTCAGAAAGAAACGAGTAAGTAGCGTTGCAGGAATCTTTGGCAAATTTGTTCAACGCCTGCAATTTGTTCTGGATATCATTAATAGTCGCAGCACAGTCAGCACAGATTGCCGATACCGCGACATTAAATGCATAAATCGCGGCCCCCTGCGCGATACCGCGAGCAACCTGCACCAACTGATCTCCGTTAATCATACTGAATGAACCGAGGAAAACATCGATGCCGTTACAGCCGACGGAAGCTTTGGGGAAAGACATTGAAACTAAATTGGTATTCACGTTTGTTGTGCGGTAGGAAAAAGAGCCGCCAACCACACCGGTACGGGTGGCCGTTTCAAAACTGGCCGGGCTGGTTGTCGTCATCATTCCATTAAAAATATTACGCATGGCGTTATCGGCACCGGCATTTGGTGCAATCATCGCCGTGCAAACGGCTAACGACAAAAGTAACTTTTTTGCACAAACATGGAGGTTAGCGCGCATATGGGCCTCCTAAACTGCCACCAACATTCAAGTAGTTCACAGGGTCCGCTGTAGGCATATCGTACCCTTCCAACTTCTGGTCCATTATTCGTTGCAATAAGAACGGGTCAGATTCCATTTCTGATTTATTCACTGTAATTACGCCATCCTCACCAATGGTATATTGGCGCTTAATATCTAACGTGGATTGGAATGAGGCATCATCAATCAGGTTCATGCCCTTTGCAGCCAGAATAATAGTATTCTTGAGCTCCTCAGCAGTGATCATACCTTCGCTAATTCGTTGCGCTGATGACCCGTCTTTCGACACAAGGAAAATAGTTGGCACTTCGCGGATTTTGAATTGATCAATAATCTGCGCATTAGGGACAGAGAAATCCTGGAACAACCCATTTTGTAATGGTCTGCCATCCATGCTGACAGGGAGAATGTCGACCGAATAGTAATTCTGCATAAACTGGAGGATTTGACTTTCTTCGTGGCAGAACTCACAGGTACTCTGGAAAAAGAAAAAGAGCCCGGATCTTGTGAAAATATCTTTCATTACCGTCTGCTGGTTTTTTTCCACAACCGTACGATGTGCATCCAAGGCAACCTTCTCAACCGGCTGTCTTCGTTTTTCAGACATCATTGGATTTTTAAGAAAATAATCTTTCGACTTATCCGAAAATCGCGTACCGATATCCAACATTAAACGTTGCGCTGTATAAAACCTCGATAAGTTTTCAGGGGTCGGATTATCCATTGCCTGAGTCAAAAGCCGGGGCATATTGTCCTTTAGCCACTTTGAATTAAGATCAATCTTTTCTTCTTGTACTGGCTGGGACGAAGATGCAACAGGAGGCGTAGTCTCATTAATTTCTTCCTCAGTTTTCCGGGCTGGGTCGTCATACCAGAAAAAACCTTTCTTAAAGGCTTGTCCTGACACAAATGGGGTGTCTTTGATAAGGGTCTGGTCTTCATTTGCATGGACGCCAGTTATAAACAAAGACATCAGCACTAACATCTTTGAAGGCAGTAACGTTAATCGAGTCATTCACCGATCTCCTCATGGAATAGAGGTATGATGGCATAAAAAAAATCACCGGGAGTTCGATAACGGAGTAGATTTCATGCGTTAAAAAACCAGAAATGTGACGCCGACAAAGCCCCAAAAACGACAGTTCAACACAGTGTCCCGGTAAAGACATGGTCTGTAAGAGAGAAATGGATTAATTATATGACGGTACAGTAATGCAAATTCGCGTTGTCATTCAGACAACACTATCCAGATTATGAACGATCCCCGTACTTTGCTGGTTAACGCATAAGGGAATTTATACTTAATTGAATACCTATAAGAAACGAAATTGGCAGGCGCATCATAAAATCTGGACTTTTCAAAGACCGTAATGAATCAAAGAATGGCAATTCATGTTAGTTATACTTACAGAAAATGAACGTTGGAAGGATAGAGCAGACAAAAAAATACGGATGGTAGTAATATTTAACACAGTATGTTTTAGATACGTCAGAACGGAAGCCGTCTGAAAATAAACAGCAACATGAGGAACCATGTGTAACGGTATGCAAGCCAAAGATTTAATAGATAAAGACGACGCAGTCTTTAGATTTTTGGTCTCAGCTTAAAACCACTCACATAAAGTAATAGCTAATCTAACTCCTCCTGAGAATATCTCGCTATTGCAGAGACCGTTGACGACAATCTGCACCGAGGGCAATGAGTATCATTGGTATACGGGACAATGTAAGGCCGCTTGCATTTCGCACAAGTTTCGAGTTCCTCTATTTCTTTCATTGACGTGAGGATCTCAATGATTTTATTGACCTCAGGGGCGCAGACGAAATACCCAAGGTTATGCAGCACGCTCATGATTCGGTTGAAGTCAATATTGCGGAAGCTGGATTCCGGATGAATAGGATCAAAACCGAAGTAATTTACCGCGACATCAATAACCGCAGAAAATGCTCTGCGGTTATCCGAACGACGACTCCACCCTCGAATACCTTTTTTAACGTTTTGTTGAGGTTCCGATCTGAAATCAATATTTTCTGCAACATGGCTTCCATAAAGAATTCTTATTGAGTTTTTATTCGCACCAAGTGACATCGTTTTTGTAGCGCTCAACAACATGTTAGCTTTAGTTTGATCGACTTTAGCCATTTTTATTAATCCTTCAAGAGCACTTTATTTGCCAAAGAGTTGAACACATCCTGACGGTGGCATGTAAACATAGTGTCGTAACGCAATAGTTCCATTAAGTCGTCACTAACTTTACCCAAACGAATGTCGGCAGATAATTCGTATGCCCAGGCAAACACCTTAGATTTTAATGTTGCACTATCATCCCCCAACCCCGGTGTAAAGGCAATTATTCGTGGGAATAGAACGACATCGTTAATTGCTTTGAGTGATGACACACCAACATCTTTTATTGCATCTACGGTAGCAGGCTTTAATCCAAAAAATATACTGACAAACTCAGGTGCAAGCATTGACATAAAGAAGATCTGCATAAAATAATCATTTTGTATGTCTACACACTTGGAGCGTAACTGCTGAATTTTGCTCGGATTATAACAATCTTCCTGCCCATTCAACAAAGTAACTTTTTCCCCTGCATTGTAAATGCCGAAGTCAGTATCGTCACTGTCATATTCACGGATAACGTTAGTGTCACCATCAACAACGGCCATAAAAAATTTATCCCACGAGATCTCTTTACCTAAAGAACGTGGAACGAGGAAACTTCCGGGACGTGTTTCAACTTCGAATGCATTATCAGCCATTGCCCCAAACCCGGTTCCAAATAGACGGCGTTGCAGGAGTGGAGACCCTGTTTGATACATAGAAGATCCGTGAATAGGCAATAACATTAGGAATGCACGGTAACTACGAATAATCGAAATCTCGGTACGTAATAGTTTACCGAGTAGGTTACGCGTTATGTTATCTGATTCTGACATGTGCGGATTGTCCTTGCGTCAATACAATTGTACTAATCTTCTACATGAAATTAAAGTTTGGTTTTTGAATGATGAAAAGTAACTTTTGGAATTTTAATACTGCCTATTTGAGTCTTAAAACTAACCATTCATCCATTGGCCTTACTTGTAACACTTTTTGACCAAACTAACCAGAATTTTATCAAAAAACCCTGCGCTTGCTAACGAAATTTTAATCGCTTAAAAAAATAGCAAAGCCCGAATCGTTATCGGCATTAAGCGGCAATAACATTAGCGAAAAAAGCGATTCAGGATGAATATTTTTCCGATTGATTAACATGACTACTACATAGGGTCACTTCTTGCCGAAAAGTGGTCCTATGAAGCCTCGACATAGGGTCACTTCTTTGTGAAAAGTGACCCTATGTAGCCAAGACATAGGGTCACTTTTTTTAAAAGTGGCACTATGCGCAAAAAACATAGGGTCACTTTTGTTTAAAAAGTGGCACTAGATATATGTATAACTTAGTAAGTAAAACAGCACTTTTCAGATCACGGTCTCAAAATACCCATGGCAGAAAAAGTTACTTTTCTGCCGCGCTTAAATGCGCCCATCTCAGCCGTTCCCGTGTTCATCTGGAGCTGCGCACTATCTGTATTCCTCACGCCTCCGAAGCCCCACCTCAAAATTCTCGATAAAAATCACGGAAAAAAGTCCTGTTTGTGAAAAAAAAATAAAAACCACTTCGGTATAGTGATTTCACATCAGGAGGTCACATGTCTAATTCGAAACTAATAAAGTCACTAGAATTATCACGCAGTTTGATGCGTTCACAAATCGAGGTTCTGCGGGAGGCAGCTGAAGACCTTTGCACAAATTACTGGATCGAGTGGAAAGAACGGAATCATCTGGAGATTAATTTACCCCGGCCTAACAATACGCTAAAGCGTGAGTATCTGGGTTCGTATGCGCCGAAAATTGAATTAATCGGTAATGCCAAAAAAGTTACAATCACCTGGCATAAGTTCAGCCCGTTTAAAACCAGGTCTCCCAGTCATATGTCGAAACGGATTTCTGCGATGAAAAGCGGAAAATATTCGAAAAGCTGCTTTGTTAATCATGCCTTCTGGGAATATGAAATGATCGAAAAAACGGAGGGAGTACTAGAACCCTACAGAGAATTACTTGAGTTCTATCATACTGCGTATATCGAACTGGGACGCAAAATCCGTAAATACTCAAAATCAGAGGTGGCACAATGACCGACGTAACAATTAATGAAAGCAAGCAGAAGACACCTGATGTAAATGCCCGCTCCTCTCAGACTCCTGAAGATAGCCGAAGAGCCACGCAAAGTAAAAATGAACATTACGGCATGGCAACAGTAACTATTACTCCAGGCACGCCAGACTTTAACCGATTTCTTACGGCACGGAATCGTTCCGTAATAAGAGGCTTTAATGATGTTAGCATTGCTATTTCATCATTATTCAGGACGGTTAATGCGGTAAAACACCCTGAATTGGTGCAGGCAATTCAGGACTGGTTTAATGAATTGCACGACGAAAACAATTTGATGAAGCAGAATCTGGAGGCCCACATCGCCACTATTAAGGTTGATGAAAGTGATCCATTCTTCTCATCAACTGAGTTTTCTCCGTTCAGATTTGAATCTGTCCAGTTAAACTTCAACAACCAGAACACGATGCGATTTTATAAGCACATCTTTGAAATGAACAACCTTCTGACCCAGATGTATAAATTCAACTCTCTGGGTCAGCTGCCGGTTAGCGATTACAACGTAATGGCGCACAATATTATCCGAAGTCTCAACATGTATATCGAACGGGTCAAAAAAACACTTAACGTGTCGCGCCGTGTAAAAGGTTCTTACAGTCCTGATGAGTTTATCGAAAAGGTAAAACAGTACAAAAGCGTGCAGGCATATATTGCTGCGGAACTATCTGGTAAACGCCAATAAGGATTATTTGATGAATTTCAGGGCGCTATTCCTAAGTATACAAAGAGTTTTAGGCATCTTCTCCAGTAGGGAGAATGATGTGGCTGAGTTAATGATGAAGGATGTTTCGAGTCTTTCACCATTTGCTCAGATTATAGGGGATCAGAAATACACTGTACCGGATCACCCGAATCTTGAAGTCCTGAAATTCATTGAGTACCCAACTCGGCCAGCTGGGATACAAACGTTTAATGAGCAGTCTATTCTTTCTCTTTACAGAGATAAACTGCACTCAATCTCTATGATGCTGGCAATAAGTGATGGAGACATCCGTGAGGATGCCTTTACCTTCACCAATCTGGTTTTAAAACCATTGATTGAATACATCCGTTGGATTCATTTACTTCCTGCTTCAGAAAACCACCACCATAATGGTATTGGCGGATTGTTGTCACATAGCCTGGAAGTTGCAATGATTTCTTTAAAAAATGCCAATCATTCTGAATTGCGCCCAATTGGGTATCAGGATGAAGAAGTCATTCGCCGAAAAGTATATCTCTATGCCGCTTTTATCTGTGGCCTTGTGCATGATGCCGGAAAGGTATATGACCTCGATATAGTAAGTCTGAATCTGAATGAAACTTTAACATGGGCGCCAAGCTCGCAAAGCCTGCTTGACTGGGCACGTGAAAACAATGTTGTCGAATATGAAATACATTGGCGAAAACGCATTCATAACCAACATAATATATGGTCAAGCGTTTTCCTTGAGAGAATATTAGATCCGGTCTGTATGTCATTCCTCGACCGTGTCAAAAAGGAGCGCGTCTATGCAAAAATGGTTACGGCACTGAATGTCTATAACGATGGCAATGACTTTCTGTCCAAATGTGTAAGAACCTCAGATTATTATTCAACGGGAACTGACCTTAATGTATTGAGGGACCCGATAATGGGTCTGCGGTCGAATGATGCTGCGGCAAGAGCAATAGGTACCATTAAGCATAACTTCACCAGTATTAATATTAATAACTATAAATCCAAACCCATGCACATCATTATTGTAAACGGTGAAGTTTACCTCAATGAAAACGCCTTCCTCGACTTTGTACTTAGTGATTTTGCGGCCCACAAGTTCAACTTCCCACAGGGGGATGCAGGTAAAACTGTACTAGTAGAGTCGCTGGTTCAACGGGGTTATGTTGAGCCTTACGATGATGAGCGTGTGGTTCATTATTTTATTCCCGGGACATACTCGGAAAATGAAATAGCCAGCATCTTCCGAAACGGTATCGGTAAGCTGGAATTTTATAATCTCCTGAAACTTCGCTGGATCGGGTTAATTTTTGACTCATATAAAATCCCGGATTCTGTTCCGGGCCTCTTCAGCGTTAATGCAAATAAAGATTTCATCTATATTGATGAACAGAAAACTGTAACAGAATACAGAAGGCCGGTCCCGGGTCGTGAGTCTGTTACCAGAGTAACGGACACCGTAAGCGACGCCATTGAAGATACTCCACAATACGGACTCAAACTCGTGAACGGCCCTGATGCCGACAGTGTCAACGGTAAAAGCAGTGAAAATACTGAAGCCATCACAGAAAGTGTGGAGGCGGCTGGCACGGATAAAGCAACCGATATTATTGATCCGCAGGTTACTACGCCAACAGATACAGCCGGAACAGGCGGCTTGGATGAAAAGGAACGGGTAGAGGAACATGAAGAGCAGAGTCAGATGCGTCTGGTCGAGCAGCTGCATGAAATGCTTCTGAGCGCCCCACTGCCCCACAACGCAGTCATTAATATTGATTCCGTACCTTACCTTAATCTCGATGCTGCTATTGCGTTAATCCCTGGTATTGATGAGGCGGCATTTTGTGATGGGCCCTTTTTCCAGCTGACGTACCGTGATGGATCACTGGATGGTATGTGGATAGTCCGTGACGTAAACAATCTACGCCTGATACAACTGGGGGATAACTGTGCTGGTATTCAGGTGAGCACCTCGGAACCCCGAACCACTTCTACGCTGAAGTCGCTTTTTGATACGTCAATGTACCAGCCGTTGGATATCCCTGAAAGTCCATCATTAAACGAAGCGGTTTCGCCCCCACAAACACCGCTTGATCTCCCTCCGGCGCGACTGAATACCCCCCAGGCTGTAGAGGCCAATTCGGTAGCTGAACAGATTAACGCCCACTCCGAACCGGAGACCGTCACTGCTTCTGAGTATGAGCAATATGGCCACCTGCTGGAAGAAACCCTAGATAGCGATAGTGAGGCATATTCTGACTTTATAGTCGCCGACAACTCTGTGGTTGAACCCCCCCAGCCTGAGGCGAAAAATAGCGATGTCGCCGAATTCCATGATGAAACAGACCAGGTCGTTGCGCCCGGTAAATTGAATGATCCTGAGGATACCAGAGAGCCACCAGCTCCCAATACAACCGGGAAAGAAGTAATTTTAACAAGTCCTGTGTCATCACAGGACCCTATAAAATCGGAACCCGCCGGGGAGAAAGCGAACCATCTATCTCCGGCCCTGGCTCGTCTGTTTGCGGTAAACACTCAAGCAGAGAAGAAGCATGAAAATCCGCCGGTCACGACTCCAGTGAAAGAAGCCTTTAATCGATCCAACTCTGCCACAGTTCAGGCTCCTATTGCCGTTGACCAACCTGGTGCAGAAGAAAAGGAGACACTGGAAGATTTTACCCTGCTAAGTGGCGGTGAAGTTACAGAACTTGAATACGTCGAAATTGCCACAATGCTTCACCACATTCTGACTAAGTTATCTGGGTCGTTTAAAAGAAAGCGGAAAAACCGATTCATGGTTTTGACCCAGAACACCTTTTTTCTGACCCAGTCATGTGTTGAAAAATACGGGACGCAGTTAAATGCGCCTGAGCTTTTTAACCAGCTTCCTCAATACCAGGTCACCTCCGGCGCCATAGTCAATACAAAATGTTTCGCATTCAACATGCCAACTCTGGTAGCCGCATCCGACCGGGCAAAGGTCGATATTGAGTTAATCATTAACACACTTAAAGATGTAGGGAATCTATAATGGCAAAATCAAAAAGGACCAACCTGCACGCCCAGGAAAACTTTTACAGGCCGATATTGGAGTACAGAAGTGCCTCAGTACTTTTAATTTGCGCCATAATAATGCTGTTTATGGGGTTTCGATCAGATGGGTTGAATATTGCCCCCATCATTTTGTATACCGCTGCCTTCATGCTTTTGGTTTGTTTGTACCGCTGTAAAACGGCATACCCTTATTTGATGGCGCACTGGCGCGTGTTTCAGCGCCAGATTATGTTTATTAGCCTTAAATCGCTCAGGTCGATCAACAAAAGTAACTTTTTCTCTAACGAGCGAAAGTACCGCCAGCTGGTACAAGAGTATAAAAAATCCAACCGTCAGGTACCGGACAGAAAAACCTACTTCTGTAACGGCTTTGAATGGGGTCCCGAGCATGCAGATCGCGCGTATCAAATTGCCAATCTCTCAAGCGATAAAAGAGAGATAGCCCTGCCATTTGCCCTAAACCCCATAGCGCGGCATTTTGAGGCGATGGCCAGATCCATGGGTGGCAGTAACGCCATTTTTGCTGTTGATAAACGGGCGCCAATTTTTGTTACCGAAGATAACTGGTTCGGCCATACCCTCATTACCGGAAACGTCGGTACCGGTAAAACAGTCCTTCAGCGGTTATTGAGCATCAGTATGCTGCATTTAGGCCACGTCATTGTGGTTATTGATCCAAAGAACGACGCAGATTGGCGGCAGTCACTTATGGATGAAGCGGCGGAACTTGGGTTGCCATTTTATAAGTTTCACCCTGCCCAGCCTTCTTCTTCAGTGTGTATTGATGTCTGCAACGCTTATACCAATGTTTCGGACCTCACCTCACGCCTTCTTAGTCTGGTTTCGGTTCCCGGGGAAGTTAACCCATTCGTACAATATGCCGAGGCTCTCGTTTCAACTGTGATCACCGGTCTGTCTTACACGGATAAAAAACCGTCGATATATCTCATTCATAAAAACATGAAAAGCCACATGGCAATCCTGAACCTCACCGTAAAAGTTCTGGAATGCTGTTATGCACGGCACTACGGGCCCGATGTATGGATGGAAAAGGTGAAATATTCTTCGAATGATACTCTACAAGTCCGCTTTAAGCGCCTTGTTGAATGGTTTTCTGCCCACTTCTTGAATTATGAAGGTGCCGAGCCCATTGATTGGATTGATACCGTCGGCCGGTTAGTAGATTATTCTTTGTCTGATCCTGAGCACATGTCAAAAATGACAGCGGGTATTATGCCGCTGTTCAGTCGTCTGACCGAACAACCACTGAATGAATTGCTTTCGCCGTCACCTAATTCACTCACTTCGCGTGAAATAGTCACTTCAGATGGAATATTCAGTACCGGAGGTGTTCTCTATATCTCGCTCGATGGTCTTTCCAACCCGGAATCCGCCCGGGCTATTTCGCAGTTGATAATGTCAGACCTGACGTCCTGCGCGGGTAGTCGCTATAACTCTGATGATGGTGATATGTCCTCACATTCAAGGATCAGTATTTTCGTCGACGAAGCACACTCCGCAATCAACAATTCAATGATAAACTTACTCGCTCAGGGTCGTGCCGCACAAATTGCATTGTTTATTTGCACGCAAACCATTTCCGATTTTATTGCAGCAGCAAACGTTGAGACTGCAAATCGTATTACGGGTCTGTGTAACAATTACATTAGCCTGCGGGTAAACGACACCCCAACGCAAACGCTGGTTGTAGAAAACTTTGGTAAAAGTCCAATTAGTACAAATATGGTCACGTATACGACAGGATCAGAAACCACTTTGCCGCATAATAACTTCTCTGGTTCGATATCAGAAAGAAAGCAAACAACGCTGGAAGAAAGTATTCCGAAAGAGCTTTTAGGCCAGGTTCCAAAATTTCATATTGTGGCCAGACTTCAGGATGGTCGTAAAGTCGTCGGGCAGATCCCGATTGCCGTAAGTGAAAACTCGATGAGACCCAATACAACATTATTGGAGATGTTCCTGAAACCAGCCGGAAAAGTAACTTTGCGTCAGAATGTGGGTTTAGACTATTTAAATAAACATCTAAGGAAATTGCATTGATGGACGAGCAAATTACTCTGACACAAAATCAAATTTTCAGTTCATCTCTGAAAGTCAGTAAAAGCCGTTCGCTTGTTAAACGGCGTATGCAGTCATTAGGCCTGAAGTTTGCCGATTCGCAGGATGTTCGTGACCGTCTGGCAGGGATTGAAAAAGGTGCTTTGAAATCTGTGGGGCAATTTTGCCATGACAACGATGCTGAGTCTTTATCAGCGCTGGCTATTATCCTTTCCGAGCTTTTTCTGCTCCAAGGGGAACTGTCCACCAGCAATGAATACGGTGACCATGAAACAAGTTACTGGTCCGTAGCTCAGGGACCTTGTGATGAATGGGTTCAGTCTCTTCTTACGAGCGAAGACGGACAGCGAAAATTTATTGGTTTTCGCATTACATTCGACAATTCTGAAGAGCGCCGCCGCCTTGTTGATAAAAATTCAAAAATGCTGGGGAGTTATTTACTTCCCTATTTTGTCAATTTTACGAGTGCTGCATCGGCGTTTATTACGCTGCCTGACAGCGTCACGTTTAAACAAGTACAACGCAATAAGCCACTCATTCACCCTGAAACCACATTAAGTCACATTCTTACCATAGAAGACTCGGCGTTTCTCTCTCGTATCAAATTTAAACTAATCTCGGCGATTGACCGCCTGCCCGACCCGACCGGGCTGTATGCCAATATGTTCAACCACATTATGGACCGGGCACTATTAACACACCTCGACCGGGAGCAAATTGATAGCCCTTGTGTGTGCAAAAAGGTCATCTCAACCTACGCAGACACCATGCTAACGCTCCCGGTATTTAATACAGGGATCACCGGGAGATACCGACACTGGACGCCCTGGGGGATTAATTTTGTTGAGTTTAGCCGTCAGGCTGCAAAGGAAAAAGCCTGTGTCTATGTTCCTGAACCCGGTCAAATTCATTGGAAAAGTCCGGAGCATAAGGAACTGGCTGAGTTCAGCCTGATCAACCACATAATCCCGCAGCAATACCACTGGTTGCTGGGTGTGCCAACAATCTGGCGAAGCCACTACCGTGACCATGGCGACCGATTAGACTTATTCAGGGAGTGGAGGGACGCAAATGGCTGCGGATAATTCTGCACGGGCAGTATTCATCAGAGGACTGCTTTTTTTAGGGATGATGCTTTATCTTATTTATAGTCTGGGCTTCCAGAATACTGACGATCTAAAGCAACAAATCACTCAGGAGGTGAACGCCAGTCGTAGCCTCATTTCTAATGACCGGTGGTTGTCGGTTATTGCAAATAGTGAAGCTACTTTGTCGACTCTGATTAATGACTATAAGCTGATCGAATATCTGAATACGATACTGATCCCGGAAACGACGAAACCTGCGCGTGGGCTGAATTACGTTGCAGAGAAGATGTCATCGGTAAACTACACTGTGGCAAAGAATCTCCCCTTGCTCATTTATCAGTCCATTTTCCGCTGGAATCTGATACTCGGCTGGCTGATTGTGTTTTCACCTTACTTAATTGCTATGCTCGCTGACGGCATGTATCAATGGAAATTAAAACGTTACGTTTTCGGTAATGTAACCGTTCAGTTTTACAGGATCTGGTTCAGAGCCTTCTGGATAATTGGTGCATTAACCTTTGTTTACCTCTCAATGCCTAATATGTCTCTTTTTAACAATATCGCTCAACTGTTCCCCCCTGTCGCATTGCTGATATTGGGAATTGCACTCAACCGCTTGTGGTCTAACTTTCAAAAACTTATGTAATAAGGTGGTCAGATGTTTAACCGTAAAAATAAGAAGTCACCTGCCAATATCAAAGAATCGCTTGATGAGAACGCTGACCGTTTTTATAAGATGTTCCGAATCCATACCACCTCAAAAGTGGTTATTTCCCTTCTGGCATTAGCAGCAGCAGGGGTTTCGGCCTTTAATATTTACGATAAGTATCAGGAATCAGAAGGACGAATGGATCATATTGCCGTCGTGCGCATATCGGGAGAAATGGGCACCGGGTCAGAGGCCGGTGACGGTTCTGTGATAGCCGCAGCACTGGCAAAAGCGTACAACAACCCGCATGCCAAAGCTGTCATTATCGAGGCGGAGTCAGGTGGTGGCGGACCTTCAGACGCGATTATTATTTATCGCCAGATTAATGCACTTCGAAGCCACCAGCAGAAGATTGAACGTATTTCACATGCGGAATCCGCAAGCAAGACCCGTAATACGGGTGATACCAGTGCTTCACGCTCGCAGGACGATATCAATGCCGAACAATCGAAACGCAATACCCTGGAGGTCCTCTCCGCCGGGAGTGGCCGTTTCATTGCCGATATGGAAACCAGCTATAAGCCTATTATCGTTAGCGTCAAAGGCATTTGTGCTTCAGCGTGCTACTACGCCGTGTCCCCTGCTGACGCCATTTATGCAGATAGCAGCGCTCTGACCGGCTCGATCGGCATACGAATGGATCACTGGAACCTGTCCCGCGTCATGGATACGGTCGGTGTTAAAAATGAGCCGCTCACAGCAGGGGAATTTAAAGCTGCACTCGACCCTTATCATCCGCTTTCCGAGGCCACCCGGGATTTTATGCAGAAGCAAATCCTGGATTCCATGCATGAAAAATTTATTTCGGACGTTGAGCAAGGCCGGGGTAACAAACTAATTAGCCGCCCGGAGGCAAATGCTGTCGCTCTGTATTCCGGCCGGGTATGGACAACGCAGCAAGCAATCCAGTACGGTCTCATCGACGGTGACCTGACACCAGTCGAGGTCCGTTCGCGTCTGTCTCAAATGTATTCGACCACTACATTCAAAACGTACAACGAGCCGCAACGATCGCTTCGCTCCGCGCTCGGTATGTTAATGAGCCTGTCAACCAACATCGAAACGCTGGCGGGCACAACCTCCCGGTTACTTGATTCTGTTCAGGCCACCAGCTATCCGACGGTGAAATAAGATGGACGTGATCCTGATGGCGTGGCGGGTGATAGCAATAAGTATTATTGCCCTGGTACTCATTGTGCTTTATTGCTTGATGGGATTCGTATCGTCAGCCATTGCTGAACGCAGGACGGCCAAGCAAATTGAAGCGTACCTTCCTGATGATGCAGAAGGCCTTCTGAGCGATTTAACTCTGCCGGTTAGTGCCACTGGCACCACGCAGATTGATCACGTCCTTATCGCCTCTCATGGGCTCTACGTCATCGAGCAGAAGAACTATGCTGGAAAGCTCTATGGGAAGCTGGATGAAAGCCACTGGCGAAAATGGAAATCGTCAGGGACACTAAAGTTACAAAACCCGTTCAGGCAAAACTACGGTCACATCAAGGCCATTCAGTCTACATTACGCGCCAGCGAACTGGAGTGTATCAATGTTGTCATCATTAACGGGCCCTGCAAGTTTGAAGGTGAGAAGCCAGACTGGCTTTGCATGGGTATGGGTGATTTTGTTCGGAAAGTCACTGAGCGGCGCCAGTTAACTGTATTCAAGCCTGAGGCAGTAAGTTATATCCGTGGGGAGCTGAAGTTAAAGAGAAAGCCTCCTGGCCTTTATACTGATCTGGACCATATCCACAACGTTACCACCAGATACAAAACAACTATGCGATTGGAGCAGCGTATTACCTATAACCTTTTGCGCTTTCTTCGGAATCTACCGGGTAAAATATTCGGTTCGACAAAGTAAAAAAAAGCCCTGCTAATTTATGCGGGGCTTTTTTATGGATTCAACACCGGAATATTTTGCCATGCTTCCTGCATAATTTGCATGACCTCCCCAATGGGTAGCGACGGCCATAAGACTGTGTCAGTCATGATTACGCCAACCGGCTCACATTCAATGGGAACCAGAATTAAAATCACACGAGTCCCTTTAACCTGATACGCAAGATTAACTACCGCCTGTCTGTAGGTTGCCAGAACACCAGAACCGTACTCCGCTGGTTTGCTGGCCCAGTTCCGTACCAGAGCATAAGCCTGCGGCATATAACGATTATCCAGAACGCCCTGTGGCCGACGAAAAGGCACAATATCATCGGAGCGGTAGATAGTAGTGGTGGTTACGTTGGCCGTTGTCATTATTAAACTCCTCCCGTCCAACCCTATTAAATCTGAATGAATAGGGTTCAACTAACAGTTCCTAGTCGTGAAAACTGGCTAGTGTAGCTAGAATTTTTGTTCCATTTGTTGAGCTTCAAAATCTCTCGTTGCCTTCAATAATGAAGCGCCACTGTAGTACTCCGGTTCAGTAATATCATCCTCTTTATTCAACCATTGCGAGGCTGATTCATTGCCTGTCTTAACTGTACTCACATCGCTGCCTTGGTATTTGGGCAACATTACGGCATCCACTTCTTGATAAACGCCATTGCGTTTCACCAGGATTTTAACCGCTTTCGCTTTGCTGCGTTTTTCGCGCACTTTATTAACCAGATACAGCACGACAATCCAGCCTACCAGTACGTAAAGAAAAGTATTCATAATGCCCTCCTTTGTATGTGTCCATTATACCAGGTTCCGTCCCAGCCCAAATAGGTTCGGTGCATGAAAAATAGACTTTCCCGCTTGAATCTGCAAATCACCTCCGGCGTGCCTTTGCTGCCCCGAGAGATATTTTCTTTCCGGATGCGTCTGACAGATTCAGAAAAGGTACTTTTCTGCACGACGGATTTAATTTAGATTCTCTGACTTCACGCCCCACCAGCCAGAGCCCACGGCCGCAACCTTTACGAAAAAAACCGTCAAAATTACCAATGTCGATAGCTCCCCACCAGCGGACGCCTGCGAACAGCATCAATCACCACCACCCCCACATCCGCCACCAGCGTCACCACCACCCCCACATCCACCATCACCGCCTGAGGTATCGGGGGTAAAGAAGGAACCATTTCCGTCGGCAATCCCCCCTCTCTTACTATCCTGCGTATACCGACGCCCTTCGGTCTGGGAATGGCAAAGTGCCTTTTTATTACGGGCTCTCAAAAATAGACAGCAGAAAAGACATACAACCACATAGAGGGTTAAAACAATATGGAGAATCATAAGCACCAGTGAAATCCTGTGAGTCATCGTTAATTGTCTGAGTATTTATATCAAAGTCCCTCGCGCTTAATTTTTGCTAGCACGTCCCTTTTCTCTCGATCGCGAATTAAGATGGCTCAGTTCAGTTACAGACGACACACCGCAGGCATCCGCCAGGCATATCTACACGCAGGTCGGGAGGTCACGACGATTTCTTTCCGGATGCAAGATACCTTTTCAGTTCCCCGGCGCCATCTCGGCACCGGGCGAAACCATCTGCATGCGGGTCAGACTTATACCACCAGCTGTGGGCCCCGGGCAGACCCAGACTCCCTTCCCCGTTTGCCAGCACTGACAGCTGAGTCCATAAAAAGAAACCCGGAGTTACCGGGTTCTTGTGCTGATCAGCTGGCCTTCAGTCCGTGGCTTTGCAGGTGGCTATTGAGCGCATCATAGGCATCGGGTTCATAATTCCAGTTACGCCAGATCAGCTGGCGATCGTGGTCGCGATGATTACGGATGGCAATCTGGAAATGGCCTGCTGGCTGGAGGTTTTCGATAAAGACGTTCTGGTAACCGGCGGCAACGGCGCGGGCTTGAGCCAGTGATAACGGTGATTCGTTGCTGAAAAATCCGCTCATGGGCATTTCCTTCATAATGGCCAGGCCTGAGCCTGGCACTGGGTGTCAGGCCACAAGGCGTTTCGCGAGTTTAACGAAGTGATCTTGGTTGTTGTAGAGCGGCATCTGATAGGCCCGGTCTGAAATAAACATCCGGATCTGGTCAAATGTCATGCCGCAGTTAAAGCCGGTTTCGCTGACATTAGCCCGGGGAAAATCGGCGCAAAATTCGTTTAACACCTTCTCATGGACAATGCCGATATTAAGGAGTCCGGCAGGTCCGTTATCACGGAAAGACACCACCCGGAATGCACCGTACCAGCCCGACTGGCAGAAGAAGGTAAACGCCTGGTTCGCAAGTCCGTTAAACAGCTCGTAACGCAGGCTGGCACTTAGCGATTGACTGTCCAAGCAGTACACACGGTTGATGAAGACGCCTGGGTCGATATTTGCAGGGGTCTGCCCGTAAGCAATACACGGCATAGGCATTTCCGCAGTGTCTTTGTTATCACCAATTACTTTATATTGGGTGGCGATGATATCCGCCAGCATTGATCCACCAAGTGTGTTAATTGCTGCGATGTCGTTAATCTGAATATTAAGATTTTTCATATTTCACCTCGTCGTTTTTTATTATTATTCCACAACCGGTTTCGTGGCTAATAACCTGAAGTGAAATATTTAATAAATAATTCAGTACGACAGACACAAGCCGGTTGACCGTTCAAAAATGTCCTGTAAATGAATACCACAGACATCCAGATTAAAGCGGACAAGCTCTGCTTCATTATTTGAAGTAGAAAATAAATAAAAATCAAATCCACCTGTATTATCATCTTTGAAAATTCTGAAGGAATTATTATCAACAGCGTCGGCCAGTTCAACGTGAACGCCATAGCGCACTTCACCGTCGTCAAACTGTGCAATTCGGCGCACAGATTTAAGACGGACAAATTTCGCCAGCTCCAGTTCGGGCGCCTGGGAAAACGTCAGTGCCTCGAAGATGAGATCAGCCGTTTCATGTTGCTTCCTGCGGTCGAACTCAAACAAACCGCCACCGTTGTTGCGATAGACCGGCTGAAGCGCATTGACCAGGTTGAACGACTGCCGGTTCCTGTCATATCTGTACATTTAAAGGTACTCCAGACCTGCCAGCATCCACCAGCAGGACATAATGTGATTAGTGCCAGTCGGCGATCAGTTCTTCGCACTGCAAAAAGGATAAGCACTGCTGTGCCAACACGGGCAGTACGGCAATGTTGGGTAGGCGGTTGTAACACCAGGCGTTAAACAGCATCTGCCACGGACCGGCGTAGTAACCGGCCATTTTCTTTTTTTGCTTCGGAGTACGGCACGCTGAAATAGCCTGCTGATAGAGACTTTCATTTTCGGCACCTGAGCGTTGTTGCAGTGCCTTGTAAATAAAGGAATAGAGAGCGTCGGAACAATTAGATGCGTAAGCCAGACTGGTTTTCATAATACCTCCTGTTTTTTGGTATTATATAAAATTCGACCTGCTAGCTAATAACCTACACTGAATATATTTTTAAATTCCCATAAATATTAAATATGGACGAATGTGGATTTAAGCGTTGTAAATTATTAAAACCATATCTTATTCTACCATTATGTATTCCCTACAATACGCTTGCTAATTCGTAATTTTGCAGTTATTTGAATATCACCATCCTAAAAGCTGGTAGCCACCTATTTTCCCTCGGATGTAAGTTCACAATAACTCTGTTTATTGCCTGTTCAGTGGCGGTTAAGATTTATAAATGGGTGTGCCATTCGTCAAATCGGTATCCATGGGGTTTGCAGGTACTTATTAAAACGGATCATTCACCTTTTACGTTTACTGCAAACGAGCGTAAGAATTCAGTTGCAGCTCTGCGTCCGCCTGCTGTTGCAGCACGTCCATCACCCGGCTGAGCATGGTCAGCGCCTGGGAGGGGGAGCCGCCAAAAGTCACTTTAATTTCGTTGGTGGTGTGGTGCTGCTCCAGATCGAGAATATTCACTTCCACGTCTTCGCCCTTCTCATCCTTCGCCGTACACTGAATGCTGACCCGGGTCACAGGGTCCTTAACTGTCTGCAATGGTGCCTTCGTGCTGACGTTGATCGCGATATTCTTCATTACCCTGTTTCTCCTTGACCTGTGGTGGTAACCGACCCTACCGGGTGGAGGGTCGGTCAGAAAATCATGCCTGGCCCTGTTGCTGCTTTTCGGCATGCTTACGCAGGTACTGCGTGAGATTGCCGTGGGCTTCACAGATGGCATTCATCTCATCATTGGTCAGCACTAAGGTGTACGTATCGTCGCTGAGGTTCTTAGCGGCACGTTGTTCTGCTTCTTCCGCAATACGCGAAAAAAGCGGGATTGCCGTGTCCGCAATCGTCGTCACGGTCTTTTTGTTGAGTACGCTGGAGACCGATACAGTTTTAGGCTCTGGCGTTTTGATCGGATCTTTCGCCTTCGGCTCCGGGGTGTTTTCCGGAGTTGGCTCCGGGTTGGTCCCAACATTCCCGTCCACCAGCTGCGGCGGGGTGGTCTCATCCGTAGTACCTTCGACGGATGTTTGTTCCGTCACGGTGGTTTCAGGGGTGTTTGCGTTCGTTTCCTGCACGACCGGCGCTTTCGGCTGCATGGCTGCATCAATGTTGCCAGCTTTGACGAATTTAAGGGTTTTGGCCGTAGCCTTGCCATAGACGTCGATGGCTTTGGTGATATTATTCACGGCCTTATCGCCGCTGTAGAGATATTCATCCAGCGCGACATACATGCTCACTTCCCCTGTCACCAGCATAACCTGGAGGGCTTCAGGCAGGTCCAGGACGCGAACCATCTGACGCAGGTGCTGTTCTGTTTTACCGCGACGCTTGGCCAGTTCTGCGAACGTTTTAGGTTCTTCAGCATCTTCGACCATCCGTTTGATGGAGAGCGCCTCAGCCACGACAGACAGAGCCAGATTAGAGTTACCGTCCAGCGTAAACTGTTCGGCACTGGCGCGGCTACCGCGAAACTCCTCGCAGCGAATTAACGAAATCAGTTCACGCCCTTCCTCTGCCAGCTCGATGTTTGCCATAGCGGCGGCGCGGATACGACATGCCCCCTGACGCAGAACAGGACGACCATTCAGAACCTGCACGACGATAGCTGGTACGCTTAAAGGCTCAGACTTATAGGACTCTTTAAGACTGTTCAGGTGGGCTACCACGTGGGGTAAGGAGTAGTAGCTTTCTCCCATGCCAGCGGTACGGGTGTTAAAACCTTCTTCCTCTTCGACCACTGCCGGGTTGATGACCAGACCATTGCTTTTGCGTGCGCCGTTACCGGAACGCTCCAGGTAAGTGCGCAGGCTGATATCGTTGTTAGCGGTTTTTACATCATTTTCGATAGTGGACATTGTGGCCTTCCTTTTAAATTTTCGTTTAGGGTGGTTGTTCGCTACAACACAACAATACCAGGTTCGATTCATTTCCTAATAACCTGAGGCGAAAAAAAAAGTAACTTTTTTTCCCGTGGTAATAGTACGTGATCCGTCCGTTTTAATTTTTCGCTAAGGAGGCCAAATTTAACTTTAGTGTGAAATCGGGTACCAAAAAGCCGGAATTTATCGAAAAAGTTACTTTTCCGTCTGCAAGAACCCACAATAATGCAGAACCGTCAGCATGAAAGGTGTTACATGCGCTGAAGGGAAGATGAGTAAGAGGGGAACTGCGGCGTCACAAGGCATCTAAAGTTACTTTTCCAAAATATGGAATGGCAATCTATCTATCGCTATAAAAGAATAACCGGGATCACTGTCGAACATCTCAACGCGGGGCAGGTAGAATGAGGGAATTAAAATCGGGCCAGGCTAAATCTGCCCGGCCATCGGGAAAGGATACGGCGGCATGGGTCTTACACGAGATAATGCGAATGTATGGTCTTTTCCGGTTGCGACTGTTGGGTTTCTTTCTCACCTGTGGCTAACCGTCGGTATTCGGCGTCACAAAACATCCGTAAGTTGGTAAAGACTTTCTCCATAAACTCAGCGTGAGCAAACGACTCACCCGGGGATTGTGTACGTTCTTTCATACATTCCTTTTTAATCATGTCGACACCTTCGGCACAGGTTGCAGCGGGTACGTCAGCGGGTCACCGGCTGGCGCTGATAATTCGTGAATCCGGAATAGTATTCTACCCTGTTCGCATGCCACATCTGGTCGATAAGCGGGGAATTTCAATCCTATATTGAACCCAGCGACCACCGCAGGGAGAAGGGGCACATTCTCCCCCGCTCTTCTTCCGTCTGCGGGAGGTCACACTCGGCGCGGTGTCCCCGGGCAGAATCATGCTGTGACGGCTGGCGTCCATATCAAGATGTCAGCTCCTGGATTAAACCGCCTCCATCTTCTGTAAATGCAGGGGCTAATGACTGTGTGCAACTGAATTTACCGCAGCATCCGTCCTGTATAAAAAATCCTCAAAACGTTGTTTTCTATTGTATTGACAATAGAAGTTCAGAAGATCATAGTAATCCCATGGCGCGGCATCCGCACCAACGCCCCGGCGTTTCCGGGCATAAGGTAAGCATCATGACCCACGATATCGACACCCTCATTCGTCTGTCCCAGCATAAGTCCCACATCGTCGCTGTACGCCGCCTGCAACTGGCCTTTGAGCTAGAGCTGCGCGACGCAAAAATCAACTCACGTGACGTCGCTGATGCGCTGGCTACCTTGAATGCGGCTATCAGTCTGGAAGAAGAGCTGAACGGCTCTGCGTATGACGATCTGCATTTTGACCTGACCGATGGCGCGAAAGTCGACGCAGCCGAACTGGCAGCGTACCGGGCACAGAAACCGGTGGCTTCCTGCATCGTGGCCGATGGCAGCATTGTGCCAGACGGTTTCGGTGATTACTGCGAGCCGCTGGCAGATGGGGCGCATGACTTGTTTGTCCGTCCGGTCTCGGCATAAGGAGCGATCCATGAGCAAAGAGACTCTGTCACTGGCAACCCGTTACGCAGGCAACTCCTCTGTGATTTCGGAAATGCAGACAGCGCTGGACGTAATGCCGCTGGTGACGGAAGCCGTTCAGAGCGTGTGCGAACGGGTTGAATGTGAGCCCACTGAATTTCTGGACGCGATGGCGCTTGTAAAACGTTTCCTGCTGGCAAAACAAGATGAACTCCGTGCGGAAAGCGTTTCAATCCGCAAGCAGCTGGGTGAGATGGGGGAATAATGATGATTAAGGCTACTATCAGCAACGATGCGCTTCGCACCCGTATTCAGGCGCTGCGTAAAACCAGTGCAAACACCCTTGTCAGCACGACGAAATTCGACGCTGATGCGCTGGAGGAGCTCCTGCGCCTGCGTACCGCAGTGAAGCTGAGACGAGTACGCGTGGTCCAGAGTGGCACCTGCGACTGCGAGGAGCCCTGTGAATGCATGCCCGGGCTGTATGTAACCGTCGACTCCGGCGTGGGTCACGGCCAGGCGGTCTGGACTTACCGGGACGACGGAAAATCCGGTCTGGCGTACTGGTGCGAATTTATGGGACTCGCTCCATTCTGGGCCGAAGACCAGATGAATGCCGCCGAACTGCTTCGCGAGAAGCTGGCCTGGCTGGGTGAACATGTCGAGGTGGTCCCGTGGTAATGAAGCTGTATTGCCCCGAGTGCCTGGCGTACCTTGAAGGGGGGGATGGAACGCTACAGGACTGTCACTGCGGCTGGAAACAGCCGGTCAGCTCTTCCACTGAAGAGGGCGATGATCATGACGCTGACTAACGCCCAAATTTATACTCTGCGTCGGCTGAATACCGGAACCCGCTACCTGATGCAGGGCAACGGAAAGAAAGGGATGGAGCAGCGTCCAGATTGCCTCAGTACGCTGGGATATTTTCCGGTTAATGCCCCCAGTCTGCCGCCCCTCTTCCGGCTGGGCCTGATTGAGTTCACTCTGAAAAGTGGGTTAGAACAGAGCTGTTTCTATCGCGTACGGCTGACCGGGCGTGGGCAGGAGTTAGCCACAACGGCGGTGATCTCGGTGGGCTGACTCAGCCCGCTGCTGCACTGCGCATTACAACTTTAACAGTCTGATTTAAAAAATAAATACAGCTATCAGGTGGAAAAAGCACCCGTTGTTTTGTATTGACAAAACAACTCTGATTCTGTATATTTAATCACACAGCGGCACTCTGGCCGCACGCCCCGGCGTTTCCGGGCATACAGGATAACCCCATGAAACCGATGCTTAAATCCGCTTTCTTCTCAGCTGTTAAATCACTCCTCACCAACGGCTTCAGACCAACCTTCTACACCGTTAACTGTGGCCGAATCGGCATTATCGCCTTTACCGATAAAAACGGTTCTAAGCAGGTTGAACAGGTCTATTCCTGTACCTCGCTTGCCGTGAAGACCATTGCTCCCCGTTTCGAAAAGTGGTTTGCTGCTGCCGTGGCGGAATTTCATGCGGCCGCAGCTGAGACTCTGGAGTCGGGCCAGCGGGTCCTGGACAAGGGTACTGTTCGTACCGTGACGGGATTTCGAAGTGCATTCATCCGCAGCGCTAACGGCACACCCCGTGCCCAGGCACGGACTGGCGTAGTCATGCTTGATCATCGGCACGAAGTTATGGCCGGTGATCTTGTTCGAATGGCTGACAATCCATCAGACACCGTCGTCCATAATACAGACCAACAGCCTGACCAGACAATTCATTCTAACGTGCAGAACGTTTCCGTAAACCTCGCCACAGGACTGGCCCCTGACCCGACGGTTTCAACAGCGACATGACACGGCTGCACTCTCCCCCTGGGAGCCGCACTACGCGGCTCTGTTTGACCGAGAACACTATGACCGATAACAATGAAAAGCACGTTAACGCGATCCATATGAAGGGCAACGATAACGCGAAAAAAGATGAGGCCGACAAAGCAACGGCACTGGTCCAGATGCGTATGACCCCGGAGAAAAAATCACGCTATGTCCGTGAGGCGAAGCGTAATGGCCTGACTATCTCGGCATGGATTCAGCGTCATATGGATCAGGTATGTGATGAGTCAGACGTAAACTATCTAAAGAAAAAGGCTGGCGAGCAATAGGCGACAGTCCACCAGCAGCAGCGAAAAGTTACTTTCCCGGTTGCCTGAAAAGGACCGCATACTGCAAACACAAGGTGTGAACATCACACCCCCGCCCCGGCGGCTCCGGGCAAAGGAGTATCCAATGAAACTTTCCCGCCAGACCACGAACGACACTGCTGTTATCGAAGGTACCCGCAGCCACTTCTGGGGTCGCTCGCTCTACTTCATCATTGAGAATGCGCCCAGGGCACACCTCGTCGCTATTGATGAATTGCTGGATGCAGCGGGTTGGGAAAGCGATCACTGTCCAAACTACGAAGATGACGATGCGTTTGGGCATGCCGGTTACAGCTGCGGGTACATGATTGAGATCGATGACGTGGCACGCTTCAGGGCTGACTATAAGCGCCTCAAAAAGCAGATTGCCGCCCATATCGCCGCCCAGCGTAAAGCCGCAGCCAAACAGACGGCATGAATTTTAATGCAAGCGTTGAGCCTGCATCTAAAAGGAACTGTGCAATGACCGAACAACTATCGGATGAAAAACTGCACCAGCTGGAAGGTGCTGCCGCAAATTACCGTACGACATACCAGGCGCACCTCGCTAATCCACTGGATGGCTCCGCAGTACAGGACTGGGATGAAGCGACCCGTCAACTAATGGCGGTCATCAATTACGATGAAGCCAATATTATCGCGCACCTACTGGCTCGCCGGGATGCAGATCTTGCCAGGCATGAAAGCGACATGACCCGGGCTATCGCAGCTTGGCAGACGGCATCCGTGAAGCTGTCCGAGCAGGCCAGCCAGCAACCAGAATTCCACCTCCGCCGTGTTGGTGGGGACGAGGAGCTCTATGCCCCTTGTGGAAAAGATTATCCACGGGGAAGAGCGTACTACGTTAAGCCGGTAGTGAGCCTGGTTACCGTAAATTGTCCGCCCTGCGACCAATGCTTTGATTCTGCCGACGCCGCAACGGCCTACCGGGATGAGCAGTGGAGACATGTGCTGAGTGAAGCTGGTGTGCTGGTTACGCCGGGGGAGACAGCCCCGGTTCAGCCCACTGAAGACAAGCCGCTTTCCAAATAGTGCGATTGAAAATGAAAACGAAGATGAAACAGCCCAAATCTGCACTTCAGAATGCGATGAAGGGCGAAGAGCCTGCGAGCGTACAAATTCAGATGCGTGCCACTGTAACAAGAAAAGAACGCTATAAGGCGCAGGCAATTCAGGAGGATCTGAATTTAACCGAATGGATGGCGAATCATCTGGACGCCGTCTGTGACGCCGCCGAAGGAAAGGCATCCGTCAGCATCTTTTCCCCGGTTGTACCGGAGAAGATCCCAGACAGCGTCTACCAGGTCATCTATCAGGAATGCGGCGGGTTCGTGGACTGCGATGCGAATGCCCAGACGATCTGGAATGCCTGCCGCCAGGCCATTCTGAAAAACGTGAAAGACTGAATACCCGGCGTCATTTTACCGGATGCAGCAAGGACAAACATGACCATAATTGAACGCCGTGCAGAGATGCGCCAGACGGCCATTAAAGCTCTGCTGGATGCTGAAGAAGCACTGACCGCACTGGCTATGTCCTATGAGCTACAGCCCAATGAGAAGACCAGTGCATGTCATCCACAAACCAGTACTCTCTCCACGACCAGCCAGGTTCGGAAATTGCGGCGGGTCCTCGAAAAATTGAGGCGTTGAGAATTAAACAGGACGCAGGAGGAGGTACCCAGTGCGAGCCGCAGCCGTTCTGGGGAGAATTTTAATCCGACGGTATTCCACTGAGACTGTTGAATGCCTTGGGTAATTGAGTGGCGGTCTGCCACCGAACGGAAGGAAAAAAGGGTTTCCCCGACCGGAGAAACCCTTTTCTAAAGGTGCTATTGGCTTGCTGGCCACATCTGAATCGAGGGGGGTTACCCCCCCTCTTTCAGCTACTTACCGGATTCGTAGTCCATCACAGCCGACACTTCCCGCGTACAGTCTTTCAGCCGCAGTTCGCAGAGCGAATTGCGCGTAAGCCAGGTGAATATCAACAGCGTAAGACATACTATCAATACGCACAAAACAACGGGTTGGTTCGGCAGTTTCATGGCTTCTTCTCCTGTCAACGCAAAGCAGAAGTGTCACCATCGGTGCGAAACAGAGATGTCATGCTTTGGTTCAGAGAATGCGTTTGACCGCCTCGCTATATACTTCCGAGCGTTCTCTTTTCCCAACAGAAATCACGAAAACGACAACTTTCTCGTCTATAACCTGGTATACAAGGCGATAGCCTGAAGACCGGAGCTTAATCTTGTAACAATCAGGCATACCACGGAGCTTGTTTGCTTCAATCCGGGGTGACTCAAGTACTTCAACCAGCTTCTTTTTCAACTGTTCACGTACCGTCGAGCCCAGCTTTCGCCATTCCTTTAGTGCCCGCTCGTCAAAATCCAGAAAATACGCCATCAGAGTTCATCCAGCGTCACACGTACTGGCTTAGGATTACGAAGTCGTTCTTTCACTATCTCCACAAGTTCAGCATCTTCATCACTCAGGAGTGTCTGTTTGAACGGCAAGCGTTCATTGTCAGCGATATACTCGAGCATGAGACGAAGCGCTTCAGAAGGAGTTACGCCCATTTTTTCAAGCGCGGCGTAAGAACGCGCTTTAAGTTCATCGTCAATACGTAGGTTAATGCTACCCATGTCTTACACCCCTTGTAATTACAAATGTCATTACAAGTATCGCACTACAACATGCTTAGGGCAAGTCACGAAGTAAGTCAGAAAGTAGTCGTAAGAACGGTGATCACTGTCCGCTTTGTGCCAGAAGCGGACTTTTTAAAAATATTGCGTGCCCAACAATTGGGCGCAGGTCACATCAAGTACCCTCAGAATTATAGAGAATACCTGAAATTTTTGTAGAGCGAGGTTTGTTACCCTGCCCGACCAGCGACATGTGGTTAGTTTAGTGATCAGAAATGTCGAGCGTTTGGTCGTTCATTGACGCGGGATCTTCCAACGGTTCCACATGAGTGGTGATATGGATAAAAGGCAGTGCGGTGCGGATATCATTCTCTATACGCTCGGCCCAGTCGTGCCCATATTGAACAGTCCATCGCCCAGGAACTAGGATGTGCATTGTCATAAACGCCCGCCCGCCAGCCTGGCGTGTACGTAGTGCATGGAAATCAAGCCCCTGTTCACGATATCCTGCCAGCAGTGACTCGATTTTTTTGAGTTCTTCCGTGGGTAGCGATACGTCCATCAGACCTGCAGCTGAACGACTCATAAGCTGATAACCAGTCCAAACGATGTTGGCTGCGACCAGCAATGCAACGATCGGATCGACCCAAAACCAGCCGGTCAGATAAACCAGTCCGACACCAAAAATGACACCGACCGACGTCCAGACATCGGTCAGCAGGTGATGAGCATCTGCCTCAAGAGTGATAGAGTTGTGCTGCCTGCCAGCCCTTAACAAAATGCGAGCCGTCACAAAATTAAGGATTGATGCGACTGTTGAAACCAGTAATCCGAGACCAATCTCCTCAAGCGGCTGTGGAGTTAACATCCGCTCAACTGCGGTATAGGCGATACTGGCTGCCGCCAATAGGATCAGAAATCCTTCGAAAGCACTCGAGAAATATTCGGCTTTGCCGTGCCCATATGCATGGTTCTCATCGACCGGAAGCGCAGCCAAGGTCAGCATCCAGAGCGCCATTAGGGCTCCTGCGAGGTTAACTACGGATTCGATGGCATCAGATAGCAGACCGACCGAACCGGTCATTTTCCACGCCACACCTTTGAGTCCGATAGTGGCAATAGCCGTGGCAATGGAAAGCCAAGCGTAGTGCGTCAGCGGACGAGGTAACCCTTTTGTTTTAGTCATTATTAACTTCCTAAAATAGGACGACTAACTCACATTTCTATCCATGATAGATAATTAAACAATCATTTCGCCATGAATATTTTTTCGTTTTTATTAAATTTAATTAAAAAGTCTCTGCAAGTGCTGTTTCATCTTCTAGTAAACTAAATTTTATTTTTAGGGTTTTCTTCAACTTGAAGTAATATTATCTCACAACAGATTAGTCACTTAGGTTAACTGAGCGGCTTTTATATTTTTCAATTAAAATATGCAAAACTCCCATTGCACCATGTGCATAAAAATAGACCTCAATGAAAGTAGTAAAGAACTTATGCCAGTGGATTACTGTTTCAGCCAGATTTGACTGCATGGTATTCAACAAGAACCATAGGCCACCTGAAAGTGCTACAATTAGCAATGCTAGAACTCCAAATCCTTGGATTGTACTGGCAATACCTCCCGAATGTGCATCGGGCAGTCGGAAACTAGTCAACGTTTTTATATCTTGCTTAATACCACTAAAGTCAAGCCCTACCCATGAAAAATAATAAGTAAAACCTCTTTGAGTAAGCATCCAACTTAACATAATAAAACCACAAATAATCAGTCCTAACCCTGAAATAATGTGCATCCAGGTTATAACTCCTTCAAGACTATGTTCACCAATTGCTTCGGTCTCTGTCAGATTAGAGTTAATAATTTGTGATAATATTAGAAATGCCACAATGATGTGAAGAATACGAAAAAAAGGAGCGTAATCATGGGGTAATAGATTCCAGAGTCGCAATTTCATTAATGAGTCCTTAGTAAATTTATCGATGATCTTAATCATACAAAAGAATTATTAGGATAACCTTAATTCTTAAAATTGCAGCAGGCATTAGTTCACCTCTGATATGGCCACTTGCGAAATGGGAATGGTAACTGTTATTACTATGTGTTTACTTGCTGTTCTTGTTACGCAGCCCCTTAAACACATTACTTTCAAATATGATTTCCTGCTGGGTTTAAATATGTGTCTTTCTATAGTGCGGCAACCTATTTTTACACCAACTCATGAATTAAATAAGAATCATAAATTAAATGAGAGGTTTAATTCTCTTGCTTAACGCGATGATATTAAATGGAAATTTTAATTTTTGTAATTTATTAAACAGTTAGAATGAGACATGGTAAATACGATCTTCCTTTAGATAATTCTGATAGCACTTTTTCTACTGGGCAGTCTGCAATGTCCGCTTCACGCCCTGAGACATTCGACAAGCTTTTTATGGCTTCAGTAAGGGCGAGTGGCGCGCTTCGAGAGCCAGCAAATATTTTGCTTCATCGTACTGGGTTCTGGCCTTCCAGCAGCGGTAAATGATCCTTATCCATTTGAACGCCAGTGCCCGGATCGCAGACTGATGAGATTTGCCCTTCTCTCTGAGGCCCTGATAATACAGTCTGGCCCAGTATGATGAATTAACCGTCTTGGCAGCCCATTCAACAAAGGTTTGCCTGACGAACTTGGCACACTGCCATCGCCAGTGAACCCAGGATTTCTGGCCACTTCGTTCTGTCACCGGTGCAATACCTGCGTAGTTTTGAATTTCTTCAGCGCTGTTAAACCGGTCACGGTTATCACCAAGTGCAGCAAGCATTCGTGGGCCCATACACGGCCCCATGCCCGGAAGTGATTTGAACAGCTCCGCATCTGGCAATGTGTCAAACAACGCTTCGATTCGTTCGTCATAGGTTTTGATGATTTCACTCACGACTTTAATTTGTGTCGCCAGTGCTGTTGCCATCAAAGCATTAGCCTCTATAACGCTCGGGTCTGTAGTCAATGGGATCGCGTTATCAATACTCGCAACACGTTGCTCGGTAAGAGCCATTGCGCGGCCACCTTTGGCATTCAGAAAGTTGCGGATCGTGTCGCGCCTCGCTCGTTTCAGTTGTTGCAGACTGGGCCACCGGATAATCAGCTCACACAATAGTAAGCTACCCCGATGTGAGAACCACTCCAGTGGCTGAGGATAATACTGTTTAAGTGTGTTGATTATCCGGTTCACAAAACGGCGTTTATCTTCAACCAGCTGACGGCGCTGCTCAACCAGTTGCTGGAGTAACCGGATATCCGCATTGTCGGGTTCAATGGCTTTTATCTTTTGGGGATAACGCAGCATTAACTCTAATGCCAGCTCGGCATCCTGCGGGTCATCTTTAGCGCCGCTGGGCGAGAAGGCCTGCCGGTAACGAGCCAGGGACAAAGCGTGGACGGGGAAAACGGTGATAAATGGATATTTCTGAAGAGCATACACCACGGGACCTTTCTTCAGCTCAACGGCGATAGCGATCCTGCCTTTTACCTTCTGGTGTAACTCGGTAAGCCAGACATCAAGTGCTTCCGGCGTATGTTCAATCACATGGAATGTGCGTTCACCGTTTTTAAACTGAACACAGACATCGTGCTTTTTATCTGCCCAGTCCAGACCAACGTGCGCAGCAAATTGATTAGTCGCAGTCATCACCAACTCCTTTTTATCGGGGATTGGTATGCATTCCACGCTCTTCGAAAGAAATATAGCCAGCAGTTTATCTGCATGCCCTGAGTATTCGTTAGCGAACGTGGAGCACCCACTGGCTCGAAAGAAAAGCGGCGATCATCACGTGATTCTCGCTCAATATTCGTAACCAGTAAGCGCATACCCTGAATCACTTAAAGTGTAATTCTCAGGGTGCGAATGACTATATCTCGCTCTTAGCGGACATTAGCATAGGCTATTTACCATAACGCCGCATTACGCGTACCGCTCAGACGGCCTGAGCGCGTTTCTGACGTGTCCCCGTTAAAAACAGTAACAAACCACCCGAAAATGCACGCCAGAAACGCTACGTAAGAATCTATCCTATGACTGGATATGCACTCAACTGAATAACGCCTGGTTTCAGTCCATTTTATCGGGATCAGCCTTCTTTCTGGGTAATTTAGGGGGCTTCACTTGCTGATTACTTTGCGTGCGGCGCGTGAGCCAAGGATGGTCAGCTTTAGGTTTTACGTAGAATTTTGAGCGTAAATCAAAACGGGCATTATCCACACGTTCATGGACACTTTTTTCATCATCCAGTGGTATAGGCTCCGGGCCATCAACATATTTTTCCCATCCCAACGCTTTCCCATCATACAGAACCTTAATTTCACCGTTAAAGCTTTCGCATACCGTGACAACCGAATGCCGAAGTCGATATCCCCGGCCTTCACTGCGAATCTGAAACGCACTGCTTTTGTACTGGAAAGTGAGATTTTTGGAGAGAACGCGCTTCGCCTGGAGGCTGAAGATATAACCCAGTTCCTCTTCAGAATGGTGTACATCAAGATGGGCGTTATCAGCAATACGAGGCGGCGTAGCAAACCGGTTGTTATAGGCTTCAATAAAGGTCGGCAACCATGCGTTTGCTGTTTCAATATCACTGATACCCTGAAGCCGCATTTCTTTGACCAGCCTGTCCTGCAGTGTCTGATTGGCACGCTCTACCCGCCCTTTTGCCTGCGGGCTGTTGGCATGGATTGGCTCGATGCCCAGTGTCTTTATCGCACGTGTGAACTGAGTCAACTCTCCTTCCCGCTCCGGGTTATTTACTCTGAATATACTGTGTCTGTCAGAATAGAGAGCCAGTGGTACGCCATGATCATTAAGGTAACCCCGGAGGGTTTCCATGTAAGCCCGGGTTGTTTCTGCAGGAGCGAATCGTAGCGCCATCAGAGCGCTGGTAGCATCATCGATAAAGACTATCAGTGTGCATTTGGGGCCCCGACCTTCAAACCAGTCATGAGGCGAGCCATCAATCTGGATGAGTTCACCGTAGGATGGGCGCCGCATCCGGCGCTGATAAATTCGGGCAAACTTACGACGACGTTCGCGCCATATGCCCTCCTCTACCATCCACTTCCTGAGAGTTTCAATGGATAAACACAAGCCGTGTATCTCGCGCAATTTTTCGCACGCAAGCGTAGGTCCAAAATCAGCGTAGCGGCCTTTGAGGAGTGAAATTACTGTTGCTCTGAATTCGGTAGAAAAGGAATTATTGGGACGCTTTCCACGTCGGCGGGAAACTAGACCAGAAGGCCCTTCATTTCTATACCGTTGCACCAGACGTTTAACCTGCCGAATAGAAATGCCAATGCGTGCCGCAGCTTGTTCCTGAGTAATATGGCGATTAAGTGACTCCTGAATAATGTGAAGTCGGTCGAGTTCCTTATGACTCATCGTAACAGTCTCTTTGATCATGAAAAATCCCCCAGAGAATTGTCTGGGGACATTTTAGAATGGTTCAAAGGGGACATTACAGCTTGGTGTTAACACATGGCTTCTTCTCCTTGCATTTTTGCAGGTAAGAGGCTAACCTTTAATGTGACTAGCATCAGGGGCCTCGGGTTAATTTGAAAAAATTACTCGGGGCTTTCTGCTTTTTACCACAGTCAAACAGTGATTCTGCTGGCTGGGGCAAAAGCCTCCAGCACCGAAGCCATTATACCACCCAGCCCCCTTCAAACGAACAGGTCGACCGCCTAAATATTTAATAAGTAAGTATTTCAGGTTTTGCTGCCTCGCAGGCCGTAACAGCGGACGGCTGACGTAATCGCTGACGAAACAGACGGATGCAAATCTCTACACTCAACGCCGCCAGCCCGTCCGGTCCCCCGCTTCTTTCCGGCTGTAATCAGTCAGTCTTCGAACCCGCGATCAGTGACAAACGGTGAGCACGAACACAACTGTGCATTAGGCTATCCGGGTAATGGGCGATTTTCTCCAGTTTCTCATCGAGGCGGGTATACGTCAGTCGCCTGATTTTCGTTAGTTCCTCGTGAAGCCAGCGTTTGATAAAGGGATTGCTGGAAAGCAGCACCAAATCGGAGTCCTCCACTTCATCAAAAAGCCAGACGGGTTTTGCCGGAGTAAGACGATAGAGCCAGGGACGCGAATAGTCCCCCGTCGCAATCAGGAACCAGACAACAATGCCAAGTGCGAGCTCCATGACCAGCATCAGGGTAAACTGAATATCCCGGACGTCAGGCTCTCCGGTAAAGCTCATCAGTCGGTCGCCAGTTGCCACACGCTGGATAATACATACCAGCATCAGCAGAGCAAGCAAAAGCCCCATGAGCAGCCCGCCATTCACCTCAAAAGTAGCTTTCTGGACGCGATCAGGCGGTACCTGTCTACGGTAGCGGCCGACCACTTCGCCGATCAGTTCCCTGATGGCCATGCGTTCTTCATCGACCGTTGTTGCGGTATATCCGGACGGGTCCGATTCAGTTTGGTTCATGTACCCTCTCCTCACTCTGAAAATTAATGGTCACAGACACGCTGATCATACCCGGTGAACGGGAGCTAGTTTGCGGGTTAAGGGCTCGAAAAAAACGGGATTAAAGAGGGAAATGACAGCAGGAAGGTGGGATGCAATGAGCTGTTTTGTTTCCCTACAGTTAAGTGGGGGGGGGAAACTGCCATCACCGGAATACGCTGAGAACGGAACGGGCCAAACCGATAAGATGGACGGGCGCTATTTTGATTCCAATATTCGGGATTTTTCTTCCCGCGTCGCCAAACGGGCACTTCCGGAACGGTCGCGGATGAGTAGCGGCTTATCTTTTTTCCAGCTACTTATCGCCGTTTCCCCGAACCGACGCGGCGCATTGCGGTTCCAGCTGGCGATAACGTGGTTATCGTAAACCTCCTGAATAACGACAGAATGAAGAGTTACTGTCTTAATGGTGGTATTGCCCATTTTGGTTCGGAAGAGTGACCAAACGGTCATCCCCGCCTCCAACTGACTGAGTTTCATCTTTGCTCCGGTGATATCGGGGAAGTCGACGTGGTGACGTATTTAATCATAATCACTCACAGCGGATAATGCCGCCAGGTAACAGGGTACTGTCAGCCCAGGCATGAGCAGTCCTTACGGCTATCGTGATTCGGCCAGTGTGCGGGTAATAGTCGCACGCTGACGCTGACGCTCAGCCTTACGCTGGCTGCGGCGGTAAAGCGGTTTCGCAGCAGCATAACGGCAATCCTCCGGGTAGTACCAGCAGCAGCCACAGGGCTCAGGCTGCGGTTTTCCGGCAAGTCCAAATGGTTTCATAATGTCACCTTTAAATGGAAATATTGTTCAGTTCCCGGCCTTCAGACACGGGTTCATTAATGAAGCGGCGTTGCATAAACAGGTACAGATAACCCTCTGTCGAGAACATACAAAGATTCTCAGTAATACAGGCATCGAGATATTCTGTGTCGCTCTGGAGTCGTTTAATGACGCTCATCTGGTTAGCCGCCGACTGAATCAGCGGATAGCCATTAACAGCACGATGAATACCTGAGCGGAATAACGAACGAGCCTTTCCAATCTTTTCCCGGGCAGCGGTCATTTCCATCTCGATAACCGACTGTCGCGCAAGATTAATAGCATCGCCGGATAATTCCGCAAAGCTGACCAGAGACTTATTCATCTAAAACTCCTTTCAGAAATGTGAACTCATTATATCAATACGGCCTCTGGCCCAAATAACCCGTGGTGAAATATTTTGACGAATATCTGAAAAGTGAAAATGGCAACCGGGAAAAGGACGGGTTTTATTTTAAGTGTGCCGATGACGTCTGACAGGGGAATTAAATTTGACGGTCTTTGATTTAAAAAAAGGTAGAAGGAGGTCACCTGGACACCTCCTTCTCCGGCGCTCAGTTTGAGAATACGTTAACGCTGTAGCGTCTACCGAGCACCTCGGCAGTGGTATCCACAATTTTCTGAATATCATCGGTAATCGCGGGTTTACTGAATGCGACAGTATGCAGTTCGCCAGCTTGTTCCGCCGTCGCGCCATCATGAAAGCGGCTGGCATCGTACAGCTGGACCCGGAGCGTCCGGGTGTGATCAACATGGGGCAATGTTCTTCTCCTGTTCAGCCAGTCGCCATAAGCGTTAATAATCACTTTCTTCCGGTTGCGGCTGAGTGACAAACTGGTACTTTACTCCATTAGGGACACCAACGGCTTTTGCTACGGATTCACACAGCAGCGACAGGTCATTCAGCGTCATCGGATATTCGATGTCGACTGAATATAGGGCCCCGGCATTCTCGGCGTCTTCGATGTTTTTAAACTGGGCGCTGAAAATGGCGACGGTAGAAATTTCAATGTTGTGCATGAGTCAGTCCTTATGAAAAAAAAGCCACCGAAAGGTGGCTGAGTAAAAGTTACTGCGCCTGGCTGGCCTTGTCCGCATTTTTGGTGTAACCAACTCGGGCAATGACGACGGCAATTGCAAGGAGAGCAGCGAGACCGCCGTAGAATACAGATCGGGAAACATCGGCGAACATATCGCTCAAGTTATCAACGCCGAGGAGAAATACACAGATAATGACGATAAAGCGAACTGGTTTGCTATAAAACAATTTCATCAGTAGCTATCCTTCTGGGGTGAAATGACAACAGCATTACACCACATCAGATACCGTTTTTTTTTCGCTAACGGGCCTATTTTGACCAGAAAAAAATAGCGCCTCAGGGTTGGCAATGGCGAGGTTCTTTTCGAGGTACCTGTGGTCATCCCGTCCTGATATCAGAGAGAAAAACGGTTCCAATTGAAAAATTTAGTCGCGTTCGATGGACCTCAGGAGATCACTCCCAGTGGCGCTCAGCTTGACCTGATAATAACTTCCCGGTAAAGGCCGCTGGGACGGATTGGCCAGCTCAACCAACCCAAGCCGAAAGAGGACCGGGGTGCTACGGCATCGCACATCATCCGATGCCCCCCTATACATCCGGCATTCCCGGGCCCGACGAAATTCACCGCAGATCTCATACTGCGTTCCGCTTGCCAGACGATGCAACACATAGATTTGGGCCTGTGTAAGCGGGGAAATAGGTCGCTTTGTGTCAGCCATAATACTCCTTTTAAGGTGGGTCTGTTCGGCTGGCTGAAAGATCAGGGACAGACCATGTTAGACCGATACAGCCTGTGACTCGTTTATCCATTCACCAGCGTTATTTTTGTAGGGGATACTTTGAGACTAAAAGCCTTAAGTTTCTTTTCGATTGCGAGTTCAAACCACTCAAGCGGTACTGTAACTGTACTATCATCTCCTCCCATAATCTGATCAGACTCATAATTCCAATCTTCATCAAGCGACGGATTCATTCCACGGGCATAGATAGCTGTATCTCGGGAGACAGGACTTCCATCCAGAGAAGCATTGGTAATCAGACAGACGCCATGGCCTTTTACCAGAGTAATCTGAGGGGTCAGACGGGTCTGAACCATATGCTTTGGCGATGGCCAGAAAACTTCCCCTGCCAGGCAAGCTTCTTTTTCCGTCTTACCAGCTTCGTTAAGAGGCACCCCCCCCGGATAATTTGTTGGCTCAAAAAGCTGATCAACGGTTGCAAGGAATTGATCCGCTGACTGGATTTCTTTAAGCAGTTTTTTTACCCCTGAAATCTCGAATGTTAATCTGCTCATCTGATTATTCTCCGCAATCCGGCGCTAGCATCAAATGCTTGGTTGCCAAGAGCAGCTCTTTGACGTCAGCAGGAGAAACCTCCCCATTGCCTTCGACAGCGTCCTGTAAACGCTGACGCGTCGCCTGAATCGTATCAGACGACAGAGATGCAAGTTTGCTCAATACCGCGTTAGCTTTTTCCACTGCGGGATACAGGGCTTCTGAGGTGGTATTGTCTACATCATTATCGAAGACCAGCTCAGACTCCATATTAATATTGTCTTCAAGCCAGCTAGAAAGAATATCAAGAAAAGACATGACTTTATTAATCTGCATTTTTTTGCCCTCGGTTGGTGTAAACCCAATATAACAAACCGACTCTCCCGGCTAATAACCCAAAGAGCAAAAAAAAAAAATAGATAAATTAGATAGGACAGAATTTAGTTTAAAAAGGTGTAAAGACAGACCCGCTATAAATAAACTCAGCACTGAAGGAAAAAACCTTCCATATCGGAAGGCTTATGGTGCATCAGGTAAAAAATACTGCTGCTTCTGGAACGCGACGAACGTCGCGAAAACAGCTATCAACACTGCCATGAAGTAAACCAGGTATGAGCCGGATTGCCAGATATTTACGCCGAAAAAAGAAAGTAACTTTCCGTCCGGGATAATAGAAAAAGCCAGGTTCCATAATCCGGTCAGTACAACCTGAGCGATAATCATTTTTCCCAGCGCACCCAGTTCCTGAGTTGCATACATTGCAGCCATTACAAATGTCAGAACTACCACAAGGAGAGCAGACAAAGCCACAACCGAAATGCTCAGTCCGACGGACGTAAATATAATGGCTTCTTTAAAAGCCAGACCTGTAAACCCCCAGATCAGAATGACTAAAATGAAAAACAACAGGATAAATTTCATTAAAATTGCGTCCCTCTTTCAGTGGTAGAATCTGGCTACGATGTCAAAGGCCAGCCTACCACTCGCAGAATGTATAACATGAGGTTAAATACAAATCCGTTCACAGGCCCGTTTCAGTGTTTCTTTGGTATGACATTGTGTGGCCTGATTTAACTGTGTCCGGATATGCTGCTCATCATGGCCGTCAGCAACAAAGAGTTTGATTTTACTTTCAAGACGGCTCATTGCTTCGTACAATTTTGCTTCTTTATTGTTCTTCATGAAGCGAAGAACGTAATCCGCAATAATATGCACAGGCGGTGTTTTTATTTCACGGGAGCGATTGCTGGTCATGATTCTTTCCAATTTTTTGTATTGAAAATACCGTTATACGGTGCCACCACATTTAAGCCAACCTTTTCCGGTTGTATAAGAAATGCGACCGTCCTTAATTAGCGATTGCAAACGGCGGTCAAGAATCCGCAATGGTTGCGGATTGCTTTCCCTAGCGGCAATCCTGTGACACTCTGCTTTGATTTCTCCGGCAAATAATGTCGCGAACGGCTTAGGAACCGGGGTTAGAACTTCGATGAGTGCCTTGTCCAGCGCCAGATATTCATCCATGTTTATGTCCTTACACATAATAAACTAACTATGATTTAACTAATTATACCGAATCGGGGTACGAACCGAATAACCTACAGGTTGGAAAATCAACTTCCCCGGTATATCCATTGAGAGTCTGTCAGCCTGTGCAACGACATCAGGCTGATCGCCACTCACCCGCTAATAACAATGGCCTGCTCCGGTTGTGGCTGGCGATCCCCCCGCAGTGCCTCAGACTCCCTGAGACGGGCTGATGGCATCGTCATTGCCTTAAACCCCTCTTCCCGCGTACGCACCAGCATCCCCCACGAATAGGTTTCACAGACATCGTTCTCTAAATTGGGTTCGGTCGACAGCAGGGACTCCATCTTCGGTTCGATGTGTACCGGCGCAATGTTTTTATAGACAGGGTGAACACGATACTCTTCAGACGCCTGTGCCCGGTAGCTCCCTTGCGCCAGCAGCACGTCATGGGAAACCAGGTCATATTCCGTATCTTCGACAAAGGTCTTCAGGGTGTGCGTTATTTTGCCGTATCCTTCAATATTCCAGACGGAGACCATCGTAAACTCTTCTAACGCTCGGGGAATTTTGACCAGAAATCCATTCAATGCCTTGCGACCCTTCAGCATACCCACCAGGTATTGCTTGTTCGGATAAGGGCGCATCGCAACCAGGTCATTTCCTGTCAGGTGAAGCGACAGTTCCGTGACGCTCACGGAATCCAGCGTGCAGAGATTTCCCATCGGATGCAGGATTTTAGGTACCAGGTGTAAAAACATCGTCATTATCCTCGTTTATTATGGTTTCAATTATTTCGGTGTCGCTTGATACATTTCGAACCAGAAGACAATCGGCTTCTCCGTGACTTCAATTAATCCAAATCGCTCTGCGGTCCTGAAGTTGACGCTGTATGCCCTGGCGCGTTCTACCTGGCGGCTTATTTCTTTCCGCATTCCTTCAACACTCAATGCACCTTTAAAGAGATTGCAGGGGGCGCAAGCCGGAAAAAGATTTTCGATTGCATGCAGTTCAGGATGCATGACCTTACCGGTACTTCGAGCCTGGTGTGTCACTCGACTTCCAGCGGGGGCTCTGACCATTTCAAAATCCCGCCTCACCGGTTCAACATGATCGGCATGCCAGCCTTTTTCCGGCAGAGTACAGCCGCAATAGGCACACCGACCACCAAATTTCAAACGCAGTTCGGCTCGTTGCTCTTTGGATATTTTATTTTTGGGCTTTGAAAATCGCCCATCATCAGATTTAACCTTCGGGAGGAGTTCTGAAAAATTGGGTAATTCGATTACTGAGCCTTTGTTATTTAGAACTTTCACCGGACCTCCCAACCATATTAAGACGGTTTTTTATTAAATTTCCTGAATTAGTTTTCGGATTTTAATCAGGTGTGGTCGGCTTAATTTACATAGCTGTTCGGTCGCGGCATCCAGAGTGGGGAATACATGGGCCTCATTAATATCCACTGTCCAGTATTTCGCCTTCCCTTCCCCCAGATCAGATTCAAAATAATTTCGCTTTACTCCGACCTGCTTTGGTCTTCCATTTATCCTGATAATCTCGTGCCGCTCATCGAAGATAAAACCATCACCGACTAACGTCAGAAGAACAAAAGGACCTTCGGGTTTTTCCGTACCCAGCGAACTCACCTCATTATTCATGCGACTTCCCCAGCAATGCGCTCAAAATTGATTACCCACACCCACGGGTTGGCCTGCCAACTGTCTTCTCCATAGGTGTCTTTCCAAAGGCTGCGGAAGCCAAGAAAATGCTTATCGCCAATAACACAACATTCGGTTGGGGCTCCTTCAGCTTTCGCATCCTCTTCGCTGATGCTGTTTAACCGCTCTACTCGCAAATCGGTGATTTCCAGTACTATACGGCTGGCCCAGCGAGGCATATGGATAGAAGGTGTCCACGCACCTTCGAACTTCATATTTTCTGTACGGGGCTTCCAGTCGGCCTCATCAGGGATCGACCACAGCCCATAATCCCCCGAACGCTGTTCACAGCTCGCACGGTAAATGCGGGCTGCTTCAGATCTGTCCATCACAATGTTGTCATTCCAGTCCACCGCGCACGCATCTTCATTCCCGAGCAAGGAAAACGCTTCACGTACAGTAATACGGTCGCCAACTACACCGTACGGACAGGCGCGAAGCGCCGAATTTGGCTGAGTTCCTGTTGGAAGCCACCAGTCATGCGTATGCCCACGATGTCGCGGTGTTTGCGCAGGCCTTACCGACCATTCAGGTGAACTGTACTGAGGCTCTATAATCCGCCGCGTCTGTGTTTTCTGGTTTGCCAGAATTGCCCTGACCATTTCATCTTTAAAAAGCATTCCACGTGTCTTCACTGTGGTTTCTCCTTTCACACATGGTTCACACATTGAGAAGCCTATCCATCTTTATTCGCCCATCCCTGGAAACGACAGTCGTTACACGGTCGCGGGACTCTACATCCCTTCCTGAAAACGTGGTGTACACACCCCGAATTAATCTTCATCCGCTTCCACTACCGGCTCGGTCGTAATTTCATATTTCACGCAACCAGGTGCATCCAACGCTTTCGCGACAGACTCACACAGCAATGACAAATCATTCAGGGTCATCGGATATTCAACTTCCAGGCTGTAAAGTGCATTGGCGCTGGAGGCAGTGGCCTTGTCAGCGTGGCAGGCATTAAAAATGAAAACGGTATTTTTTTCTTGAATAGTCATAGTGCAATCCTCTGGATAATTAGCCCTGTTTTCAGGACGGTTTTCGATTAAAATTATCTATTCTTTTTTATTACTTACTGAAATCTGTTGAACAGGTTCTGACTGATCATTTTCTCCGACCGGTGTTTTGTCGACAAATGACCATTCTTGTTTGGGTTCTTTATATAAAGCACTAGCCTCAGTATTCATCCATGATTCAAAAGCAACATAAGTCATGCCTTCCTCACTAACGCGGGCCTTAAAAACCTCCCAAGCTTGCAGATCAAGCGGCTGGTACTCTTTCAGCGACTGGTCAAGCCATCCCTTCCAGATTTCCTTACGATGTTTAAAATGAGGTATAGCCAGGTATGCATAACTACCCGCAACACAAATTAAATACAGGAAGCCGCTCCATAGAGAGGAATTGAAAAAAATCTGACTAGGGAAAATACATGCCACTATGGCAATAATTAATAGCAGGTGTTCCTTACCAGTGGGCTTATTAAATTCCCAGTTGATTGAAATGCCCCTTATCTTCCTTAAGTTCCTTTTTTTATCCTCTTTATCGGTCATATATCAGTCCCTAATAGTTTTAAAATGGATGTTGTTAGTCTGATGAAAAAAGTTACTTTTCAAACCCGCACCGTAACGGACTTCACCCCTGCGAGCATTACACCACACACATTTCATCTATTTTTCCGTTAACGGGGCTATTTTCACGCTTTTTTAGGTCTGTCTGATTGTGCTAATTGCCTCACGCCAGCAGGCGGACCAGACGATTCAGCAGAGGCCTTAACAGTGCCGCAGTACTCTCCCGGCAATCATCCACATGCCGGAATCCCGTCTTTTTCGAAGACTGGGGACCGGACAGCATCCTCAGCGCCCAAATAACCTCCCGTAAGGTTTCGTCGTACTCCTGGGAAATACACCTGGCTAACGTCGTCAGAAAGCGTTTTCTGACAGCCCGGTAATACAACCGTTCCTCCGGTTGCATTGATTGAGGCTTAATCCGCAGGTTACAGAGAGTCAGTACAGCGTCGAGCAGACCGGCTTTCAGTTCGTCACCCGTCCGGGCCAGATGTTGCTGGCGTTCGTTCTCCAGTTGCGTCGTGATCCATGCCCCAAGAGGCGTTCGGTTGTGGGTGTGCAGCGCCACACAGGCCGCAACACAGCACCAGAAGCGCAGTTTCTGCCGCTGCCCCCGCAGTTTACGGGCAACGAGCAGGCGGTAATCGCAGTCGGTCAGGATCTTGAAACGGTGGCTGACGAGCAGGGACGGCAGCGGCGTCTGGTCGTTAATGCCAAGACGTGAAAAGGCCTGCCCGCGTTGAGCGAGGCGGTGGTACACCGCACCTTTCCCCCGGGAAATTCGGACGGCGCCGTATCTAAGCAGGTACTGTGCCGCCGCCACGGGGGTAAACTCACCGTCAGACACACGCTGGCGTAATCCGTCATATTCATGCCAGATAATCCAGGACGCAGTGTCTTCATCGACCGTCAGCTCATCCTCTTCTTCGAATGCAACGATGTTCAGGCTTTCCCCGCTGCTCAGCAGGCTGCGGGAAGCACGGTCATCCTCCCGACCGTCAAAATAGGCCATTTCGGCAGACGGATCAGACAGCCCGTCAAATGACGTCCCGATACGGCCTTCCGGCAACTTCATCCAGCGTGGTGCTGGCATCGGCGTGCGGGGTACGGGTTGCATAGCTGGCTCATCGTCGAGCAGATCCAGTGCCCCCCCTTCCCACACCTGGCGGTAAAGTTCGATGGCGCGAAATGGTCGCGGGTTAAAGCAATGCAGTGACCAGAGAAAGTCGATATGCAGCACGTTGGCTTCCTGCACCAGTCGAAACTGCGGCTCCGCCATGCGGCGGTTATGCGCCGTATCTTCGACCTCGCCAGAAAGTAACTTTTCCCGCACCGCTGCGGCCCGCTGGGCCTCCACGTAATCGAGGCTGCAACAGATATGGAACAGTCGTTCGGTCAGGGACGACGAGAAAACATTGGGCTGAAGACGCACATACCCGCCCTCAAACACTTTGCGGCCGATATAATCCCGAAGGCTCCAGTCGTACTGGATTTTGGTCAGGAAACGCTGAAGGCGGTTTAGACCAGCCTGGTAGCCGTACTTCTCAGGATCAGTGCGGAGTAAGGTTTCCATCGAGTGGTCAATGCCGACGGCGCAGCATAGCGAGCATCCATAGCGAGCGCCGCAGGCAGAAGACCGGGCCGTGTATTTCTCCGGCGTCCAGATACATTCCCCGGTCGCGTCTTTGTAAAGCGTGGCGAGGCTGAAGTTGTCCGGCAAAAAGCTTGGCAGCGGAAATCGCGCCAGCGAACCACAGGCCATCAGAAATGACCAGATATCCTGTGTCCGCCACTCTTTCACCGGGTACAGTTCGCCGCCGAGCTCCGTGAGCGAGACGCTGTCCGACTGCCCGCCCATTCTGAGGATGTTGCCTGCCCGACGGGCGCTCTCATCATCGCGGGAACCCAGCATCAGGCACACTTTGTTGCGGACGGAAGCTGGTGCATTTTTTAAATAACGGGCTTTGGCCTGGCGCAGTGGAGAGCGTTTGAGATCTGTAGAGCATTGACGCGTATTGGAATTTGTCCAGGTCGGAAGTCCGCGCCCGGTCAGAATGCGTCCGACCCAGCTCTGGGTCATGGACGGGTGGGCCACCAGGACGGTCACGGGCAGTTGCTGTTCGGCAATAAAGGCTCGGAGCTGGCTGAGAACCTGCGTGGACTGATGATGCATCTCAGGGTTTTCAATCAGGGTGTTGGAGATCTGAATGAAGTGGTGCTGGCTGACGTTCGACCCGTTCCGTACGGCACGGATCAGGGCCATGAGGAACAGGTGCAGTAGCGAGTGGGAGTCTTTCCCGCCGCTGTAGCCGACGCACATGGTCCAGCCTTCGGTAATCGCATGATAAATGGCACTGGTTGCCGTCGTCACGCGCGATGCGAGACTGACCGGCTCACCGGCATCGGTATAATTCAGATCCGCATCGGTCTTCAGTGTTTGCCAGACATCGCCCCATTTATCCTGCGTCAGAATGGCAGCGTTAGCCGCCTCAGAAAATTGAATTTCTGAGGGTAATTCAAGGAATGTTTCTTTTATTTCGATATACATATTATTTCCTGAATTTTGGCTTTCGCTGCATTATCGCGTTATTTATTAAACCCATCTAATATCTTCAGTGCAATATGTGAAGATAAATTTAGTTAAATTGGAATTATGCCAATTTAACTAAATAGCACTGAATAAATAGAATTACGCGGCAATAAATATATTATCTTTACCACGCTCTCACGAATACTGCTGGGTAATTAAAACCGTCGTATTTGATTCCAGCTCTGCCAACGGAATTCTGGGGGTATTGAGCATCATGTCATCACCGCAATGGCGGGGTACAGCCGTCAGTTGAAATGATTCTTTCATGACCCGGATGGAAGTTGTTTCCGTGCGAGAGGACGGCATGACGTCCCGGAGCATGGTTTCCTGCCCGTTACTGTCACTTTCAATAAATGCAGCCTTCGCCATGAGTTCCTCAATGTCCTCTTCCGATGTTTCGGACCAGAGGCAGTCATAGAAGAAAAACTCTGCAACGTACAAATCATTCTCTTTCACGTATGCCGCCAGTTCACGGATACGCTGAGCCAGCGATGTATCAATGGAAAAGAAGACGCTTTGCGGGACTTCACTCGCAAATTCATTGATGCAGCTAGCGGACGCAATCAAAAGTTTATTGAACATTTCAGCTCTCCATGCCACCGGCTGTCCCGGTGGCAATCTAGGGTTATCAGGCAGTCACGGGGCACAATACGTCCAGCGAAGGCAGCAATTTGCTCAGGCTGTCGTACACGACGGGCGTCAGTTCGGTGACGCTGTGAAGCGCCATGCTGGTGTTGTCTTCTTCGCTGAGAATGATGACTCCATCCTCATCAGGATCGTCAGAAGTACTCTCGTCCGAGGCCAGGCGGTGGCGTGCAACGTCATAAGGCGATTCAGACGCTTTGCAGCTCATCAGATAGCATTCTGTGTATGTGTTTTCGTGGTTATACTGGTTCACTTTCACCAACGCATACTGAACACCGGCATCATGGGCTTCGTTCATCAGGCGGGAAAAATTAAAGCCTTCCTCATAGTGGTGTGTATCTTTAGTCACCACGATTGTCGCACCGCCGAACTCGTTTTCGCGTGGTCGGTCGCAGACGAAAGCGGCATTGATTGTGACCATTTCAGGCAGGTTAAACACCGACAACACGGCAGTTGTTACCGCGATTGCGTGGTCGAGGTTAATGCTTTCATCATGGCTGATTGCCAGACCGCTACCGGTGATTTCCGCTTTGAGTTCCAGCTCGTAATTGTCTTCTGGTGACTCCGGCTGACCAAAAGTCGGCTCAAACGGATCGCACTCCGGGTGGTTCTGAATAATACCCAGGACCAGCAGTTCAGTGAGGGAACACTCTGAAGCAGGTTTAGACAGCAGGTGATCACCTTCCGACACATCCGTGTCCGTAACATACGCAATCGCGTCCAGAGCCATCTGAGCCTGTTCCTGTGAACAGAGAATTGTGAAGGATGCCTGAGTGTAATTATTTGCCATTGCATAACTCCTTATTTAATTAAGTGTGATTGCTGTCTGTGAATAGATAATATCAAAACAGATACCCGCACCTAATAACCCGAAATGAAATATTTTCGAAGTTTTTATAGAGAAGACAGGCGCCATATTTATTAATCCAGCCATTATTTAGAGGACGGCATTAAGTAATTATGCGGAAAAAATAAAAAACCGCCACAAGGGCGGCATTTATTAAATGGGAAAGATTCAGTTATAAGGTATGTGTCAGGGCGGAAACAATGATCCGGTCTGGTAACAGTGATTGAAGGGACGCCGACGAAATGACAAGTGCCTTTTCAATGTGTGCCTCTCTGTCGGCGATATGTCGCCGGAATGCCGCTTCTGCTTCACCGGAGGAGTCGGCTTCAACCAGCATCACTTCTTCCTCATCATCAAACATCATGCGGCCTGAGATAATATACAGTCGGCTTAAGTCCGGGAGATTTACAGCGTTGCCCTGTTTGTTAATCATCATTTTTCTCCGTCTGCAATTTTTAAATTTGTCAGTTCTGCTACGGGTAAAATACACCATCAGCCCTGTAAACCCGGACAGGTATCAACGTAGCTCATCGGTTTGCCAATCGCGGCGCTTAGGCGAAGGATTTCGCCGATGGAGACGTACCGCAGCATTTCAGAACGCCCGTGTTTCTGGTATTCATCCACCGACATGGTGCGCCAGTCCTTGTGCGGTGTGTTTTTGCACAACTGCCAGTTGTCGACAGTGGTCGGGCGACGCAGGACATACACACCCAGCGAAGGCGTGAGGCCTAAGCCAAATGACTGCTGCACCACAATACGCACTTCAGAGCCGTCGGGGCGTTTCAGTGTCTGAGTAATTTTAGTGATGAGCTGTTCGGATTCCATACTATTAACCTCGACCGTCAGTTGGGTTGCTGTAGGGATATTTTAGCAAAGTCGGTTCACTGGCTAATAAGTACAAAGCGAAATTTTTAAAAATAGAGGAATAAAACAGGAAGAGAACAAATCTGGAAACAGCAAAATCACATTATCCGATTGCAATTCATTTCACATTTGACATATTCGGAATTAAGTACGCAACGAACCTGCATCGTCTGGTATAAAAGTATATTTCAAATATTCAGGTTATTATCTGAAGTAAAATACTCTCTGCCCCGGTTGCAATACCAGACGGAACACAAGACGTTATGAAGAGCCTGTCCCGGTTCAAAAGCTGCGGCTAATTTTTTCTGACCCACTTAACGAGAATGCCAGCCAGAGTCACAGTCAGCATCAATGCCCATACTGAAGAAATAAAGTTAAGCAATGGAATACGCTCAGAATAATCACAGGTACTGGATGGGTCACTGGCAAATTTACAGATAAATTCGGGATCAAGCCCCCAGTAAACGAAAGAAAATAACACAACGAGCGATACACTGATTTTAAAGATTTTTTCGCTTGTCATCATTTATCATCTCAATCCAGGAGGTTATATAAACCTGAAACTATTTCAGCCGTGTGTCGTACTGGTAAGGAATTTTCTGGACGGTTTTCATCAGATCAAAAATCGCCGGATGAGCCGGATTTAAAAGGTAGTTAAACTCCACCGGAGATAATGCACTGGGAATACGCAGGGCAACAGAAGAGCCACTTTCAGCCCAGTTATCGCCATACAGGGCAAGTTCTGCGGGCGCATCTTCACTTGCCCAGCCCGGCGGCAGCAGGTTCAAGTCAAAGGCCTGGATCTGGTCATCCGGGACATCAATGCTCAGCAGCGTGTAAGCGTCCAGAAGCTGCGGGGCATTGATATGCACCAGCGTCTCCAGCATGGTCAGAGAGGCCGTCTCGGACAGATAGACAAGTGCTGTGCCGACACTGTTCCAGCGGCCTCCCGCTTCTTTCGCACCTAATCCCGACCATGCAGTCGTAATATAGCGGGTCTTGGTCATCCGATACAGGATCACGAATAGACTCCGTGTTCAATACGGGTGATCAGGCGCATCACTTCGAGTGCGCCGGTTTCCGAAGAGACAACATCTGCCGGAGTCTTCCAGCTCAAGCCACGGTTTGGCTCGTTCATCCATTTCTGTGCTGCCTCTTTGTCGCCTTCGAACAGCTCTACAGCCCGTTCAATGACGCGAATAATACGCACCAGACGTTCGCTCTGATCCGCAGTGAAACGGGCTTTTACGCTGCGATTGAAGGTGGTGTTCGGAATGCCGGACATTTTGCGCAGTTCCGACGGCGTGATGTTCGCCCATTCAGAAATGGAATGAGCGACTTTACCTTCCAGTCCGTGGCTAATTTTGTCCATCAGCGCAATGCCGTCATTATCCAGACCCACCACCTGCCATAAGCCGTGCGGGTTCATTTTGGATAAATCTGGAGAAAAAACTTTCATAGTCATAACCGACCCTCCCATTTGGTATGTCAATTATACCATATGGGTGACTACTGGCAATATTTTCACCTTTCTCATAACGTCAGTTCGTCACCCGGCTGACTCTGGCATGGGCATTGCCCTGAATGTTCCAGTACAGCCCAGCCGGAAGCTCTGCGGCCCAGGTTGCCCCCCGTTCCGACATTTGTTCGGGCGTTTCCAGCCATCCACGCGGAATAGTACCGGTGGTGTCACCGATAACCCGCGAGACGCAGGCGGCAACGCGGACGCCGCCGGGGACATCACAGCCGGATTCAACGATGTGCATCACTTCCATTAATGCGCCGTACGCTTCAACACGGTCGCCCTTTTGCAGTTCAATGGGGGAAACCTGTTCAGTCAAATTCTTCATGCTCACACTCCCTTCAGTGATTAAAATTGTCGCCGTCGTTTTTAAGGCATCCGGGAGAAGAATCCTGGTGGCCATTACGCCGGTATGTTGCTGAATCATTTTCTGTCAGCGCCGTCGCCGCAGGACATCCCCGCTGGCGTCACTTCCGGCTGCTGGCCAGGCTAAACCGCCCAGCTCATCCCCCTTCCCGCAGTTCATCACGGTAAAGGGCAACCAGGTCATCGAGTATCGGGCTGCTCTGGTATCCCGGCATTTCTGTAAACAGGCTGCGCGAGATCCCGAGCCATTCCATTATTTTGTCCGTTGCATACCAACGTCTGCCGAGCCGCTCAGCGGCAACCGGTACTTTGTGCAGACCGGCAAATGGCTCAACTACCAGATCACCAGGCCTGGTGAGGAACTCGATCAGGAATGCGGCGAGTCGAGTGGGTGACGTTGCACCGTGCAGCGGAAACCCCAGTTCGCGGGCGATGCGATGGCAGAGCCGCGTATCCGGGCAGGCATTGCCAAACATAAGCGTATTTTTGGAGATAGTCCCTTCTGTCTTATTGCCGAAGGCGCCATTTTTAAGCTGGTAAGCGCCATCCCCGTAAAATGTAGTGCGGTTTTCGCCGCCGGACGCCTGCAATTTCTGATGCTGCTCTGAATGAGGCTGGAGAACGCGCATGTTGTTCGAACGAACCTTTTGCGCGTCATTAGTAAACCACAGCACCGGCTCGTAAGACGAACAGAGCTGAACACGCTGTTTACACGCCCAGTGAGTCGGCGACGGGGGTTTCGCTCGGTTCACCCAGTTCAGTCTGTCCATCAGCTCAAGACCCAGCTTATCGCACAGCGCCAGTGTCAGTCTTTCCAGATACAGAGAGCGCGATGGCCTGCCTGGATTAAAGCTGTCCTGCGTCACATTGAGCGCCACGCTGCCCCCCGGCACGAGCTGCTTCACGATAGGCTCAAGAATCCGCAGCAGCCAGTCAATATACGCCTGCTCACCGCGTCCGCCGCCGTGCCCGTAATTTCGGGCATTACGCAGCAGGAACGGGGGCGACGTAAGGCAGAGATGGATTTGCTCATTGATGTTGCTGAAGAACGCGTACGCATTCCCGAAGACCGATGCCCCGAGCGAAGTTGAGAAGCCAACGACGCACAGTTTGTCCCAGGACTCATGCAGCTTCTTGTCATTTTTGAAGGCATAGCGCCAGACGCCCCGCTTTTCCGGGACACGCTCGATCACCCCGGCCTGCCGCAGCGTCTGCTGATACCAGCGAACCTGATGCTTGACGCCGCTGGTTCGCATTTTGTCCGAGCCGAACGCCTTCATTTTCTGTAGTTCTGCATCCGACATCCCCGTTTCGCGTTGTACCTCGCGATACAGCTCTTCGTTCGTTAACGGGGTGTCTGACGCGGCATAGATCCGCGCAATCAAATCGCTGTTAAGGTTGCTCATCAGCCATCCTTGAAAAACGGACCAGGGCGGCTTCACACTGCTCTTTACCCCACGAGTCCTGCCAGTCGCACAGGTGGAGATATTTGCGTTCGAGTGCTTCCATTTCATCGAGATTTGAACTCGATAATCCCGCCCAGACGTCGTGCCAGCACACATCGTAAGTAACGCCTGCCGGTGGGCAGTATTCCAGAGCATCCGCATGGATGATTTCAACACGGGGATCGTGGGCAAAGGCCTCGGCAACTAGGTTAATCACATCCTGCGACTTCTCAATGACAGTCACGTTGTTAACTTCCGGCTTCTGAAGAATGGCGTGCAGCACCATCCCCAGCCCCAGTCCGTTGATCAGGACGTGCCCTGTCGCTCGCTTTATGAACTCCTGACAGAGTTGGATTTCGTATGGCAAATTGGTCATCACCACATTTCTGCCATTTGAAAGGCGGCGATAGTTACCGGGCTGTAAAACCGCGTCGATATCCTCCGTAGCGGCACGGAGGAAAAGGCTAACCGCCTTATCTTTGGAGATTTCGAAGCTGTCCAGTGTCCAGGCACCGGATGTTCCATCTTTAACAGGTAAATTAGAAAAGCAACTCTTCATCAGTCATCCTTAAAATGGATTCAGTTCAACGTAAGTGGGCGCAGGAAGACGGTGAAGCAGGTCACTTCCCTTTCTGCATCAGGGACTCCAGTGACGATTCCAGCGCCGCGAAACGAATCAGGGCAGCTTCACACTGCTCTTTACCCCACGAGTCCTGCCAGTCGCACAGGTGGAGATATTTGCGTTCGAGCGCTTCCATTTCATCAAGATTTGATCTCGAAAAATCTGGCCAGATATCATGCCAGCACACATTGAAGGTAACGCCTGCCGGTGGGCAGTATTTCAGAGCATCCGCAAGGATAATTTCAACGCGGGGATCGTGAGCAAATGCTTTGGAAACCAGGTTCATCACATCCTGAGACTTCTCAATGACGGTCACGTGGGTCACGTCAGGCTTCTGAAGAATGGCGTGCAGCACCATTCCCAGCCCCAGTCCGTTAATCAGGATGCGTCCAGTTGCTCGCTCAATGAAAGCTTCACAGGTACGGATCTCCATCGGCGTATTGGACATCACCACTTCGTTATCACAGGACAAACGCCGGTAGACGCCTGCCGGGATATATTCATCCTGATCCTTTGTATATTCGGCGCGAAGCTTCAGGGTCTGCGCTTTTTCTGGCGTAATCACAAAGGAGTCCAGCGTCCAGTTACCGGATTTCCCGTTTTTCACCGGCAGCTCAGCAAATTTACTTTTCATACTGATAACCTTAATTTCGAATCATTCTGTTGCCGGGAAATTACCACATAACCCTCGGGCTGGGCAGGCAAGATCGCGTTACAACGGACGGCGGCTGACGCAACCGTCCACGGGTTCACAGGTAACGAAGTAGGATCTCCGCATCCTCCGGTGGCAGCTGTTGGCAGCTCTTCACTTGATAGAAGAATTCCCCGCCAAGATCATACACTCCGCCGTCTTCAAAACTCAGTGCTTCGACCTCGTCGCGACACTCATTCAGTAATGCCGTCTGGCTGGCGTTTGCCTCAGTATCGCTGGCGACAAGCTTCACGCTGGAATGCTCATACTCGCCATTCCGGCATACAATTTTGACAATGAAGTTTTTTTCAGGCATCTGCGCCTCCCGGCTGGTTAGGGGTTTATTCAGCGTTGCCCCGGCGTCCGGGGCAAGACTCAATCAACCCTTGATGAAACTCTGGCCGAAAGAAGGATTGGCTTTAAACTGGTGCTCCTTTATGATTTTTTTCATCATCTGAGAGCATTTCTTGATCGATTTGGTGCTGGCATCCGTGACTTCAGCCATCTTGCGGATAAAGCGATTCACCTGATACTGCGCCTCAGCATCTTGGCTGAGGGCTTCACTGTGGATGCGGTCTTCATGCTGCGCAATCAACAGCACATAGCAGCGGAGACCTGTGGCGGTGCTCACGCGCTGGCTGATCGTGATTTCCGCCGAGCGGGTAGACTGGACGACAGAGAGAGAGACTCTCGATAATTCGCCGTCCCGGAAAATAGCCGGAGTAAGACCATTAATATCCTCGCGGGAATAATTCAGAGAGTCCAGAATGGAAAATAAATCACAGGTGGTAAAATCGAATTCCTGAATGCTCATATCGCCTCCGACGCTTCATTATTTGTTGGCATTGCCTGTAGATATATAATACCAGGTTGGGTTCAAAACCTAATAACCCGGAAGAGAATATTTTGAAGAAAATCTCAGGCATCCATGCCGTGAATTAAGCTGGCACTATTCTGAAATAATATCACCAAGGCTGGTGGTAAATTCTCTTTTGACGGATTCAGTAAACGGCACTCGCTCAATATATTTATAATTCGTGGCATAGGTGTTGGTGTCTAAAGTCCGGGAGATCTCATCATCAATCGGGTCTTCAAACATATCAATGCGCACATCGATATGCTGCGTGCCTTCTGCGGTAGGATGTGACAGGCTGCACGACACTTCGATATAGCGATCTTTCTGCTCCGCGACAAACGTCCAGAAACCTGCATTAAAGTCGGTTGATGCACCGTGACGTTTAAATACAACATCAGATACGGAATAACCGACAGCATTAAGAAGGGAAATGAAATTAAGCTGACTGGAAATGATATCTAATTTATTCATGATGTCTCCTGTTGGTATGTGGCAATTATACCAGGACGCGCTCGACGGCTAATAACCTGCGGCAAAATTTTTCCGAATAGTTGATGATGTGATTGATAGCTTTAAAAATTAGGAGGATTGTTTATAAGAAGGAATATAACCAGAGGATTTGAAATTTAATACACCATGCCGACTGACCACGTCTAATTTTTCAAAAGTTACTTTTCCCGGCTGCCCTGATCCCACGTCGCTAAGACCCGGTATACTCAGGCATTCTGCCCGGAAGGCAATTGGCTTCGGTGATCGGGTATTAAAATAGGGCCAGTCTGTTTTTCTGCGAGTTTCGCGCTCTGTTGATGGCGTGAAATCACCTTTTCCGGATGCCCTCCCTGGCTGTCCGGTGCGCTGGCGCTACGCCCAGCGGTATGGGGTAAAATAGGTCTCGTTAACTTCAAGAAATTCGGTCAGGGAATTCATCGCTCTCGTGTCGTATGCAGTCACAATAAAACGGTAACCGTCCACCGTTTCGATGTAACTGATCCCCCGTGGCGTGCTGCTGGCATTCACCACTTCCGCCGTCATCATAAACTGGCCTTGCGGGAATTCCTGTGACAGGTAGATAAATCCGGTGGTTGCTGATGACGGGGTGGCATTCATCAGCACACCGTTAAATTGCTGGCCGTGTCGCGCCGGGATCAATGTGCTGTCCGCCGTCGCCTGATTCAGCAGCTGCCGGATCAGGGTTTCCTCTTTATATGAGCTGTAAGCGCGGACATCGTCTTCAGCCCCGGAGCGTGAGCAAACACCTACATGTGCAAGCCGCCGGTATTCGTTACGCATGTAGGCATGACAGGATGCACCCGCTCGCCCCTGAAGGGTGACACCAAAATCTTCACACAGCATCAGAACCTGGCGCAGATTGTTGTCATATACCGTCGCAGTAAGGGCCAGGTTATAACTGACGAATGTCAGCTCAAAAACCCGTGTATGCATGTCACTAACGTGTGCCTCCATCCGGATCAGCGGCTTTTCAGTCAGCGGATATGGAGTGCCGTTCACGCAGTACGGGGTAACGCCGCTAAAACACTCGCCGATCACGCTTGCAATGACTACGTCGGCGTCAATGACAGCCGGTGCCGGGACATAGATCTGAAACTGTCCTTCCGTGCCAGATTGGGTAAGGACGGGGAACAAACGCGGGGAATTAAGCTGCTCAAGGTCAGCATTGATCAGTTCTGTCCAGCTGGGTTTCCCGGTGGGTGCATCGAGGCGCAGGCCCAGGTTATCGCAGAAGTCGACGATCTGCCGGGAGTGTTCCACCATCACTGCCCCGGAGAGAGTCAGACCGTGCGTCGTCATCTTCAGCTCACTCGTCCGTGTCTGGGTATTCTGGGACCAGGGCTGTAAAGAAAGTGTCGTCCGGCTTAGTGAAGGTATAATTGTTTCATTCAGTGGGTCGATCAGTTGGCAATGCGCATTCAGCCGGGGGACAAGGGCATCAAATATGAAGCTTGCCTGTTGTTTAGTGCTGGTCTGAATATAAAACATCGCATCCGTGCCTGCATCCCTGGATAAAATACCGAAAAGTTTCATTTTTTACCTTAATGGATTAGCGATTTATAATCATGCGCCGACAGGTGAACGTTATGTACGCCATCATTCCACACAAAGAATAACCGATATTTTGAATTAACTCGAATGGAAGAGTACCGGTTTGCGGTCATCCTTAAGCGTTCGTAACGCAAACTACTTGATAACAATTCGCGTTCGTTTTTTACATTATTTAACGTTTTCAGTCTGCATGAAATCGCATTTAACAGATCAGCAGGAATACCTGCTGTGGACTTTCCATTACGGAAAAAGCTTTCCAGCCGTCTGTCTTTAAATGAATGGATCATATCTTCCTCCGTAATGGAATGAGTAAAATTAAATAAGAATTATAAAAGCCTGAAGCTGATTTATTAAATCCCGAGAATTCTGGCTGCGACCGTTAGTTGTTTATCACTTAATGGATATTTCCGTGATAACGTCGATTTCAGACTGTTCAGAAAGCTGTTCTCCCCGTCTTGCTGTGTGATGGCGTCAACCAGTTCCTGATTGCTCTTACACCACAGATTGAACGCGGAAGTCTTTGATTGTACAGCACGCTGACGCACTACTGCCTGAGCTGCTGAAATCTTGCGTGCCGCTTCCGGGTATGTGCGATATAACGCGGAAAGGGTGTAACATGTACGGGTTGTGACCAGGCTATAGCCCGTACCATTACATGCCATGCAGCGGCTCCTATAAAAGTGTTTACGCTCACCACGGCCTTTGCATTTATTGCAAGTGACCCGATAAATATATTCCCCGGTGCCTTTTACTGAATCAATACACTGAATCTTAGCGTTGTCGATTTCAATTCCGCTCTGGTCAAAGTATTTATCCATTTTTGATTCCTCAGGTTTGGTCTGAAGTAATCATGACAGATTGGTCTCGCTGGCTAATAACCTGAATGAAAGATTTTTAAAAATAATTTTGCAGCACTGCTAAAGGCAGTTTATATATGCAGGATTCAATTTTACTGAGAAATATTTTCGGAATTGTCTGTTTACAAATACCAAAAAAAAACCAATGAGGTCTTAATTACATCCTTAATGGGCATGGTTATTTTACATCCTTATGAGTAGCAATGCTTATGTGTTAATTTAAAAACACCATATGCGTCTAAGGAACTTCCTATCCGCCTTCATGAAGCTTTTTTCCGGTTACCAGTAAGGGCCATATGACTGGCAAATATTCCGCTCGCGGTATACCGAAGTTCCGAGAGGATGGCGAAACGGCAGAATGCTACAGTAAAGGAGAAATGTTAGCTATAAAACGGTGGCACAGGGTCGGGATACTCGCGGGCTGAAATGGCAGATTCAGTTTGTCTTCCGGCTGTAGCGTCCCTTCCCCACTCACAAGACCCATCTTAACCGAAGGTGTCGCAGCCTTTCTCCCAGACGCTCGACGATTCCTGGGTTTAAGGTCACGAAACAATGGTCATGCACACCGGCTTTCAACTGGCACAAATGTGATTACGAAACACTCGTTAATGCCCTCCCGATAAGCCTTTAGAAAAGTTACTTTTCTGAGATTAAAATGGACTATTTTAATTATAGTTTGGATATGAATTTTTAAAAAAATAAATGCCTTCAACTTATTTGGAAAATAAGCCGGAATGTTAGAGTGTTCTCATTCAAAAAAGAGGAGAACCAACCATGCCAAAATGTCTATTACCTGCCGAGCTTGCGGAAATTGTCTGTGGATTACTGGTGCAACCCACATTAATGAATGAATTAAAAACACCGGAGTCGCATAAAGCATTTATGCAGGATATCGCTGAGCTGGTGGCGAAACATTGCGGAGGAGAGATTGACGGTGTGATCATGCCGGTGGATCGCGATGAATCAAGCCAGGCCGATTATCTGACCTCTCCGGATGTAACCCCTTATCTCGTCGTATCTCCCGGCGCGGACATGCACTCCCTCACCGATAATGTCTGGCGTCACCATGCCCGAGATGGCTGGCTTGACCATATCAAAGGCAGCGACGAAGAAAGCCCTGATGAATTGCCGACGCATAAAGAGTGCTCAGTTCGCCGCTACGCCCTCCAGCGGATGCTCCTTCAGACACAAACCAACCATGCTAATCTTCCCTCGCAGGTGGTACGAATGCGTGATTACTGCAACCTCGACGACGAACAGCCCGGGTCTTCAGCAGAGTTTATCGTTACTATGGCGCTCGGCGGTCATGCCCAGCTGGCAGTACAGGATGTGGAATCACGCCTGGTAATGGCCCTGACGTTGTTAATTGAAAATGGTGTTCCCTCGGTCCATGTAAACGCGGGTGACACTGATCCTTCAGTTCTGCACGTCCAGGCTGCTCACGGCGGCATGGTCCTTTCAACTGACTCCCTGAATCATGAATTCGGTATTTCGCCGCCTGACAGGTATACCAACGGTCGCCCTGGCTTATTAGTTAAAGCAGCCTCCTGATTCATTAATTACAAATTTGTCCTTTTTTAATTCCATTGTTCGCTCTTTGTTTAAAGGGCGAATATATTTTTAAAAAACTTCACGCCGGGTTATTAGCCAGCAAACCGAAACTGTTAGAATTAACACATCAGATGAAAGGATGACTATCATGGCTAAATTAATTTCAACTCGTGAACTGGCAACAATTATTACTGCATTACTGGTAAAACCGGAATTATTGGGCGAGCTGGATTCTCCAGAAAAACATCGCGCACTGATGGAGGATCTGGGGCGTGTTGTGGCAGAGCATTGCGGCGGCAATGTCACGGAAATCGCATTGCCGGAAACCGATGGTACGGCAGTTGATGAAGCTTTGCTGGATGGCCAGCCTGTCCGCTATCTGGAAACAAAAGAAAGCTCCCCATATCTCATCGTACACCCTGACGACTCACTACCGTCTCTGACGCATAACGTTTGGATGCACGCTGATCCTGATGGCTGGGAAGAACATTTCGATGGCGAGGACAATCCCCTGATGGAGGAGTTGAGCCAGCAGTTCCGCCAGCAGGTGTATGCGCTTCTGACGCCGGAATCGCAGGCAACGCCTTCAGAGATTATCCGGACGTTACAGGACTGGCAACTGGGTGAAACCCAGCTGCCAGAAGAAGACTGTCAGTCCTATCAGGTGAAGGTGTTGTTAGAAGAGAAAAACATTCAGTGTGAAGTGGTGAATGAATCCGGCACGACTTGTTTCGGCCTCATTTTTGAGATCGATCGGGGTGTACCGACGCTGCACATCGACACGGGCAGTGATTCACTGCTGCATATTCACGCGGCACATGACGGCCTTGTTCTGACACCAGATGCGCCGAACCACGGATTTGAAGATGCTCCAGTAGACCGCTTTTCTTATAACAGCCCGTCCCTGTTGGTGCCAGGGGTGTAACCTGGCAAACAACACAGCGGTATTTTGGCCCCGAGTGAAATAATTCAGGACAGGAGTCAGGCAGATGGGCGATGTTGCCACACTACCACCGAAAATTAACGATGGCGTACTTCGACGCTGGAATGCTCAGCGCGGGCAACGAAATGGCCGAGGCGGAAGGTATAAGCGCCTTCCGTCACAAAGCAACCTAAGTAACTGGGTTGTAAGACGTCTGATTGAAGAAATCATAATGGAGGACCGACGAAGAGCAGCATCAGGTTGAGCAGTATGTTGATCAAGTTACCACTACTGGCGCAGGAGAAGTGGAAGGTATGACCCGCGTCCCGGTAGTTCCCACGATGGAACAGCTAATTGCAGGCCGGAAGCAGATAACTTCGGCCACTGGAAAAATGTCTCGATTAATGAGCCAGCGTCTTGCAGATGTTTACCGTGCAATGGTCGCAACTGCAAAGGGGGAGTGAGATGCGTGAATTACTTGGAAAGACAGGGGCAGAACATCAAGCCTCCGTAATGTATCAAACGTTTGGACACCTCGATGCGAAGCCAGGCGAAAAGCATAAAGGTCACTTCGTTTTTATCAACGGTCAGCACGGCGATCTGTGTGTTGTGCATAGTGAATTTTCATCCTTTGACGAAGGTCCTGGCTATTTCAGTGACCGTGCCGATTTCATCTGGGAATTGGTTAAAGACGGAGGACCCTGCTCTAAGGTCGGCATCTACCGGTTTGACGGCGAATACTCGCTTCCTAAACGCCGGAACGGGAAAAGGTTTTCGGGAAGCGTGACGTGCCTTCAATCATTCTAATTTCGTAGTGCATGAGCACCGACAGGTTATCAGTAAAACGGGGAGCGCCACAGTTCGCGTGCAACCTTCCCTATCCATCAACTCGAATGAGTACATAATAATGACGAACGCTGACGCATCTAACGTTAAGACCAGTCCAGAATTACCAACTCTCGAACGTGTCTATGCTCTGCTCAAGGACAACTATAAACCCGCAAGATTTGCTGATCGGGATGGGGAAATCTGGGGGCATGAGTATTCATGGAATCTGGCAAAATCAAGCCTGCAAGACCTGGAGAAGTACGGGAAATCGTATGTATCGAAGCATTCCGACCGGATGGGCGATGGATTCAGTTTTGGTCCTGACCTGGTCATTATTCGCTGACATGCGCACGGAAGTGAGTAAGATGGCTGGCTGCACCGGAGGACAAGAGTGATGAAGGGTAAAAATATCGTGGCTCGTGTCGTGCGGGAAGCGACCTATAAGTGGGAAACCCGCCACAAGTTAACGCCAGAACAATGCTCTGAAATTAATCAACTGATGCGTCGGCTTTCAGAACACCTTGCCTGCCCCGTTTGCAAAGCAATGTCCTTAAAGCAACTCAGGCACGCAGAATACATTTTGAAATGCGGAACGTGCGGTGAAGAGTTTCTTATCAATAAACGTAAAGAATCGGCTCACGCGAGTTAAGCGCGGTGAATGAGCACAACAGTAAGGTGACAACCATGAAAGAACTGATTTCGGTAGCTCAGGCGGCTCTGGACTATATCGATGCCTTACCCAGCGACATGGTGGCATCACTCCATACGATGCCTGGCTTTGATCGCGATTGGGCAACAGAAGTCATTGCCGATGCTATCGTCGAAAGTAACGAGTCCCGGGAACAGATACAGCAGCAGTCGCAGGCAATTCAGTTGCCCGAGACCTGTTTCTTTGATGGCCCGGGCAACACAACAGAAACGTATTTCCTGGCAGACGATGTCAGAGAGTTACTCCGGTCAGCGGGCGTCCAATTTAGCGAGTGATACGGGTAAAGTTCCCAGGCAGTCCGGTCTCACATCGGTATTACGCCAGACGCTGTCAACATTAATTCGATTCAGGGCATGACAATGGAAAACACAGTAATACCGACGGTAACAGAAAACGAGATGGAAGAGGTGATCACCCGTCACACGGCATACGGGCAGGTATCGGTAAGCCGCACGACAACGACGGGGCAGCGCTTGTATGCCTCCGACCTCATTCATAAAGAGGTGATTACGCTGACCTTCAGTGAATCAGAGCAGGTTGAGCGCGATGGAGTGATCCGTCATCGGCTGGCGGAAGGCAGACGCCGTTCCCCACTTCTGAAAGTCAGTCTGTCTCCGGCTCAGTGGGCCTCAATGATCACATCGTTCGGAATGAGTGACGGCGTGCCGTGTACCATTAACAGTTTGATTCGCGGCGACTATGAGCGCCAGCCGGAGATTGGCTATATTGAGTCGACACGCGAACGTTATGAGCGTCAGATCCGGGAAGCCTCTGAGCGCGAGATGGCGAAAGTGAATGAAAAGCTGAAAGCACTGGCTTTGCTGGTGGCAAAAGGCAAGGCAGGAAAGCGCGAGCTTGAAGAAGTATATCAGTCTCTGTCCGGCGCAATCGCCAACCTGCCGGTTAATCTGGCCTTCAGCACCCAGTTGATGCAGGAATCCATGGACAAAATCGTCTCACACGGCAAGGCCGAACTCGAAGCCTCCGCCATGGGCGTGGCCGCTCGTCTCGGTATGAAAGAAATTAGCCGCTTGGCCTCGTTGGAAGACAAGAAGTAACCGGTACGATCACCCATAAGCATACCTGCTGCACACATAAGCGGCACAAAGCTCAGTGGCCAATTCATAGCGTGTTGACATAAACCGTACACACAAATGTGCTTCGTCGTGGCGGGTGCCTGATATGCGGTTCCCGACGCGGCCCCCTTCTCTCTTTAGCGGTCCACAGGACTCCAGGTAATGCCGGTGGGCTGTATCCAGGACGTTTTCCAGTAGCCGACAGTGGTCGGCGTCATACCCCTTAAGAAGGTGTTCCAGTTCTGCCATGGCGAGTGCGGGTGGTAACCAGGTGACGCCAAGACGCAAAAATTGGAGCTGCATTTGAATTTGATGGCGATCGGGCGTGAGACCCTGCACCCGGGGAGCGCGATAGCAAATTCTCTCCAGTGGAGCGAAATGCGTGATAAACGTTTTCTCAGCAATCTCTGACATTCGACTAAATCAGCCTGTTCCGTTTCTTTCTGGCTACGTTAAGACACCATGAAAAGGCCCCGTATGACGGGGCCGGTTCTGTGGTGTTTATTGGATTTGCGGCAGCTCGATCATGAAGCGGGATTCGCCAACTTTGCCGCTGGTGGCCGGGAAGATCGGGATCAGGATGCCATCCCCTTGACCGAAGTCTATTGTGATGTCTTTCGAATCTCCGGGAATGACAGTCGCCCCATTCATACTGACCGCAAAGGCCGCATCTTTACGGACCGTCAGCGTGCCGGTCTGCACTCCTGTGATCAGCGAACCATCTTTCTTCCGGATGCTGTTGGTCCGCAGATACGCCAGTGGCTGGTTATCTGATGTCTTCAGCCCCATGCCCACAGCCAGCGTCTTGATGGTATTAAATTCAATCAGGTTGTTCGGTACGTAGCGGAACCGGCTGCTCTTTGTGGTGCTGTTTCCGGCTTCATCCATTGCTATGGCAGTCAGCACGTAGGAATCTGCATCATCTGTTGCGGGGAAGATACGCGGGTATCAATGCTGAAGGAGTAGCTGGTTGTGGCCACGACATTCGACTTATTGTCGAGGGTTTCGGATTTAAGGGCAAAAGTCCCCTCGCCCAGTACCGGCAGTGCCATGGATTTGCCGTAGTACTCACTACCATCAGCGGCAGTGATCCTGTCGGCCACTGTCACCAGGCCGGTGACACTCTGGAACATCTGCACATTATCTGATGATCGTGTCACGGTAACGCGCTCGTAGCGGTCGAGACCAGATATCAAGTTCAGCGTAATTGCGCTACCTGGGTTGAGATACGCTCTGGAGGGTTCAGCATTCACTTTCGTACCACGTGTGTCGGTGTACGAATAGTTGTACAGCTGAGCCTGGCCGCAAAGTGGGAACAGCAGTGCCGCATAGACGGCGGCGATCAACGGACCTCTGTAAAATTTCATTTATGTTCTCCTGGTTGGCCAGGAAATTTTACCCGAAACGTTTTCATCACCCGGGTGATAAGAGGTGTAATTATTCAGTAAAACAACGCCCGTTTGTGCGCCTTTTGCCAGGCCAGCGAAAGTGACAATATCCGCTGATTAACGGCCCAGAAATACTCTGCTTAACGAAAAAGTGCCGGAGGTGAATCGTTTAAAATAACGACAAAACAATAGGGGAATACTGAATGAAATATCAGACTATAACTTTGGCTATGGTTTTGCTCGGCGTCTCAGTTCCGGTAACAGCTCAGATTTATGAATCCAGCTTTACAGATACCAATGGCATTGAAGTACACGCGCCTTCAACCCGGATGCTACTCAATCCGGCTTCTACCGTAACGCTGACGCTTATTTCTGGATTGGATCGCTTTGTAAACGTTAAAGTGACCCGGGAAACCGGGGCGCAGTTGTACAATACCACCACTACCCGTACCGGTGTGGCTGATCGGCTAAAAGCAGCCGACGGCAGTGAATTTTACGGGAAGAAAGTAACTTTACCCGCTCTCGGGGAAGGAAAACTGATCGTCCAGGTCAACATTTTGGATCTGAATCAGTCAGTGGTAGCTACGTATAACTACAACTGGACAATAGACACCACACCTCCGGCTGCAAATGCCCTTACAGCAACCACATCACTGGGCACTGGAACTGGAGCGGTATTTAAATTAGGTCTTGAAGCTGTGGCGCAATACAGCTTTTTATCAACGGGCATCGCTGATGCGGTTGGAATAGATAAAGGCATATTTGAAATCTATCGCGCTAATGGAACCCTTTTCAGCTCAACGCCAATGAAATACAACGTCGGTGACAAGACGATGTACCTGCCCTACACCTTCGCAAGTGTGAAGCAACCGGGCATCCCTGATAGCAACCTTGACGAAGAATTTCAGGCAAAAGCCAAAATTTACGACACCGCCGGGAATATCCGCACGTTACCGACCCAAAAATTTCGGTTTGATAATACAATTGGTGAGATATCCCTTTTCGCTGTTCATGATCCAAATGATGCAACCAGCGTCGTTCCCGGCGTGAAAAACTACCCGGCCTATAAAGCCGGTATGGTGGTTAACGAAAACCCTATCAGGCTGGTGTATAAAATCCCGAGATCTAACTACCGGGCATATGCAGAGGGTGGACTGGAATTTATTAACCTTTATTCGGCTGCAAAAGAAATCGCTTCTGATGCCACCTACAGCTATGTCGAAATGACGCTGCCATTTGGTGCCTTCAATGGGGATATGGCTCGTATGGCCAACTTTGGACAGTGGGCAGGATACTTCCCGACCTACACGATGACGCTCAACCCGAACGCAAACAAGACGCCTGCTTTTACTGGCACCTGGGAGGATTTTCAGGATAGCAATGGCACCTGGTATAAGTCGAAGGACTTCGAGACAGTTCTGTCTTCCAGATTGCCGATTAAAATCGTCCGGGCAAGATTTAATGTAGAAGCCAGACCGTTTGAGCAGGAAGTTGGGGGACGCCTAACCTGCCGCATTCCGGTTGGCCAGACAAGTTGCGAAGCTCCTGAGAATTTTGATATGGCGGTAGGGACTCAGGGTTATAACCGTACACTTTATTATGTACGCAGTGTCGCGAACCCTATTCTTCGTTCCGAGCAGTGGGTTATGACACGCTGGAACAATCAAATCGTCCCAGAAATTGGTGAGATCACCTACAGCCCGACATCTAAGATACTGACTGTTGAAGCTCATCTCAACAGAGATAATGATTGGTTCGACGGATTCAGACTCCTCGGATTCTATCTTACCGATAAGAACTCCAAACAGCGCATGACGCCTGTGGGAGTCGAAAAGTCCAGAAACGCGGGTAACTACACGATTGAGTATGACCTTTCCCGGCAGTCTGAAGGGCAATACAACGTTGAAGTGAATATTCAGGATCGTTTCGGTAACCAGACAAACAAAACCTATGGCGTGATAGCTCTCGATGCCACACCCCCAACGGTTGCTATTACCTTCGAAGGGAAGCCGGTAAAGGATGACACCGTCGTCTATGGTCTGGAAAATCTGCGCATTGCACTGAGCGATAACCTGACCACACCTCGCATTACTCGTCTCCAGCTAACTGGCGGACCGACATCAGACAATGTTGAACTCAGTTGGTCACCTGCTGGTAAAGACATATACTCGCCGGAATATCCGCGCATATTCCCGAATTTCGAGCCCTCTGAAAACTATGCTCTCAGTGTGACAGTGTCGGACAGCCAGTCCAACACAAAAACTTACACACAGAAGTTCAGTTATCTCCCGAATAACTTGGTACAGCTGCATAACCTTCGAACCCTTGCAGTAAAGTCGGCGCTCAAAACCTCTGATAACGTGCCACTTGCCTATCTGTCTACAAACATGCTCCGCAAGACTAACGGTGAAATAGCCAAAGGCTTACAGAACGCGACCCTCTCAGTACGTAAGGATGCCAACTTCGGGATAGTGTTTAATGGAGCGGAGGCAGCTCCTGGGGAGTCTGTAAATGTTAATATCGACATGGGTATGGGTGATAATCTTCTCATGCCGGTTTATCCATCAGAGAACGGCAAGACCGGAGCCGCTGAGTTTATGATCCAAATTGATGAGCTGAAGTAACCATAAAAAGCCGTCAGTCACTCTGGCGGCTTTTTTTCGTGACGCCATTTCCTGCATTTTCTCCGCTCTCTCTCCTCATAACTCTGTAGCCGCTTGCGTCAAAAAAGTAACTTTTTCTACAAGGGAAGAAGTGTGCTAGTGCGGTTCTTAGAACGGATCGGAATTTACTCACATTTCGATCGTAATGCTTCATGACGTCTCTGTGCATAGTTATCAACAGGATAGAATAATAATAAAGATCAATATAGGATCAATAGCAGATCAAAAAGGAATAACGATCCTCGCAGGCCAGTAATATCGGGGCTCTCAGCGGATCGCCATCCACTGTACAGGGGGCGAAATACACTATGTCGGGTAATCCATCCACTATACAGGGTGCATAATCCACTATACCGGGTGGATTCGATACACTATACCGGGTAGGATGTAGATCTTATGCACAAAACGGATCTTTCTATATGTCTAGTAATAACAACAAGTTATCTCTTGTCATTGAAGAGTCCCTAAAAGATTCCGGGGAAGTTATCCAACTGCTTCCCACGCTAAGACAGACCATTCAGCCGAAAGTTTTACTCCGTCTGGGTGTGTTTGTGCCAACACTGAAATCCACGGATAAGGGTGGCCGGAAGAGTCACCGCATCGATGCCACCGAACCCCTTTCGAGACTATCCATTGTCGAGGGTGAAGGCTACAGCCAGATCCAAATTTATGGCCCGCGCCTCGACATGGACTCTGACTTCAAATCATGGTGTGGGATCGTTTATGCATTGTCTAACCGTCCGCTCGACTCGGAAGGTCAGCTGGAGCTGAATTTCCCGGAGTTTGCTAAGTTCTGCGGTTTTGACACTAAGCGCATTGATAGGCAATTGAAAGAGCGTTTTGATGCTTCATTGACGCGTATTGCCCGAACCAGTATCTCGTTCATTAAGAAAATACCCGGTACAGACGATCAGATAACGATAAACATGCACCTCGTGGAATCCACGTACTACGACAGTTCCACCGGGAAAATCGTCATCAAGCCAAATTCGAAGCTCAATACGCTGTATCGCGTCGACGGTAAAACCCGACTCTACCTGAAGACGTTGCAGAAACTGGCCCGTAAGGAGTCCGCACAGGCCCTGTATCTGTATCTGGCTGAGTTACCGAGCACCTTTTACCGTATCGGATTTGACCGGCTGCGTGAACGCCTGCAACTGTCCTCACATCTTGGCAACCAGAATGCCACAGTTAAAAAGGCGCTGGGCCAGCTTAAAGAGATCGGTTTTCTGGAATACTCCATAGACAAAGAAAACGGCGATTATGTACTGAATATTCTGAAAAGAAACATGAAGCCATGATAGATGCCGGATAATGCAGCTGCCTGCCGCGTGGGTGGCTGCATTACCCGGAATAGTGGATATTCTTCTCCTTTCCGCTCTGTTTTTACCCGGTACAGTGGATCTCCACTACACCGGGTAATGTCAGCCCTAAAACTCCGATGCAGCCCTTTCTCTTCAGCCTTACCCTGACGATTCTGTGTGTTTTTCAACCAAAATGTGAACTATACCCGGTACAGTGGAGCCACGAAAATGTGATCCATACCCGGTATAGTGGATAAGGCCCCTTGCGAACCAGGCACCGGAAATGTGGCGGCACTGGTTGGCAAGTTTTACCCGGTATAGTGGAGCCCGTTACTGCCTCCGCCCCGGATGGCGTGATGTCACGGGAAGGAAGATATACCCGATAAAGTGGTTCGTGAAGGGTGAACGGCCCTGATAGCACGATGAGGCTGAAGTGGAAACTGTACCCGGTATAGTGGAGCCACTAAGATTGCGTACCCGGTGGCTGAGAGGGGAATCTTTTCCCGCCACAGTGGAGTAGCTGATATCGTCGAAAATGTCTTAACCACAATACGGCCATTCTGTTGCTGCACTAAAGAAATGCATCATCGAGTCTCAGGTGTTTTAAGTTGGTAAACCCCCTTCCACCAGGTGTCGAAAGAGACGCTATCATCGCAGCGCATAAACATGCCGTTATGCCTTGCGACAACGCTGAGAGAACCTTTATTTTTACCGCAGGTCTTCTCAAAAGACTCTGTAGCTTTAATAAAAGTTTCACCATCCGTGATGGTCGGGGAATCCAGTTCCTTCGCCAGCCATGACGGATAGCTGTCAGCATTAACCCATACAAGGCGTTCCACAACTGAAAAGAGTACGCCGACAAGGCCAACCGCCCAGAGCGTAATAACCAGTAAACGTAAAATTCGCAGGACTATGAATTTTGAATGCTGTAAAGGCGAGACAAGAAATGGCAACGATATCATGACTGTGAGCATGACTGATGACGCCAGCAACGTGTATAACAATGCCCATGATTTCACATAGGCCGAAAACGCGATCATCAAGCCAATAAGAACAAAGAGCGGTGCAGCGCTTTTCAGACTACCCATGTTTATTTTCATTATTTTGATGCTCCATTTTGTACGAGTTTAGAGATACTACGTTTAAAATCATCTACGGCCTCAAAAAAGGTTCGTGGATGACGTTATTGGTTTTTTATATTGTACCATTGGTGAGCGTTTACCTTTTTACCCTTTAATTAAGGCACCAGGATTCGCCCCTGAAAAAGCGAATTCCATGAGGTTAATGTATGTCACACAATATTTTTATAGCTGAGTTTGATGATGGACTTCGGATGTACGGTATCAATGACGGTACAGCCTGCCATATGCATGCTTTTTTGTTTCAGACCCAGGCGCAAGTAGAACACTGGCTGGGAAGCGGTGATCGTGATACCCGCAAGTTACCTGTAATGCCAGAAAACGCCTCATTGACGGAGGAAAACGTCACTATCGGCCCTGACGAAACATGGGCTTTTCGCTCCCGAGCTTCACGCACCGCACAATGGATCACCGGCCCCCTTGAACATGACAGTGAGTCATGGGAAGACCAGTCTGTATATGGCCACAGCACGTGAACTTCACGCCTCCAGTCCTGCTGACCGACATAGGCAGGACAGGGGTTTACAGTACCCGGTACAGTGTATCGCCTTGCTGAACCCGTGTTTGCTGCTGCTGGCCCAGCGGACGGATGCTGGGAAAGTCAAAGATGATCAGTTTTAGATCCGCGTTCGCGGGGATAATTATTCCTACTGGAATGTTAGCTACAGCGTTAGAATCCATTTTGTTGCCTCACCTTACAAGGGCGATTAACCGTCTTAATGGCAGCATTCGCCCGATCAGGCCGCAGGGGTAACAACTTGTGGTCTTTTTCGTACACAAGGAGTGTTTATGCCTTACATCCCCGAAACACTGGAAGGAACGTTTTTCCGCAAGACTATTGAAACATCACCGGAAGGTGAAAGCCTGTACTGGTTTCGCCGTGCAGATGGCATAGAATTCGCCGTCATTGAGTCGGCTCGCTACCCAGGCAATGATGCCGTGGTAATTTGCGGGGACGGGCGCCCAACAGGCAACACGATTTCAGAATCGCTTTTTGTCATTACTGATGACATGCGGGCGCTTCCCCGTGGCGTGTATGAACAGGAGGCGCATGATGCCTAACCAGATCCCGAACAACCCTACACTTCCGAAGAATTTCGACATTACGCCTAACGAGAAGCGCAGCAAGGCCCAGCTCGATGCCTGGTGGGATCATCCTTACTGCGTCACCCATAACGAGAAATTTCACGTGTACTGTCTGAACGGCGGGGCGTGGGATAGGCCGACATGGCTGGCTCAGGCTGACACGTATGATGAGGCCTGTGAACTGGCAGAACGGAAACAAGCTGAGTGGGTGGCACGCCGGGAACAGCCTATTTACTATATGACCTTTGAGCCGCCTTTTCAGATGGTGCGACAGCCGCAACGCCCTGATCATGATGCTGTAGTAGTTGTGTCGTTCGAAACGAAGGAAGAACTGGACGCCTGGAGCGCAGCGCAGCAATAAAAAATGTCCGCAGTCAAGCGATTGTTGAAATCAGCCTGATGGCCGGAAGTCTATATGGGGTGCGGGTTTGGCTCTACTTCGGGCCGCCTTGCGGGGCTGTGGCGTTGTGGGCTGGGAGCCACATAGGAGCTTCGCGGTAGAAAGCCCGAGCGTGCTGCATCGGGGGCGGTTGCCTGCAGGCGGTAGCCGCGTTTGGTCTTCATAGCCCAATCGGTCGCCGTCCTCCAGAATGAAGAACGCGCAGCCTTGGGCTGCGCGTTTGAGGGATGGCCGCCAGCGGAAACCGGCATCATCAGCTTGGCTTCGGCGGCGCGGCCTTGCCCGCGCCTCCCTTCCTGAATCCCCGATCTCCGACCATGAAGGCTTCTAGCATGTGCGGAATTAGCACCGTGGCATCGACCGCCTCGCCGTAGGTCTGCGCGTGCAGCGTAGCGTAGCGGTCGAGGTCGGCTTTCAGGCTGGCCGGGCAAGCAAAAGTCAGCTTCGTGGATTCCGTTTTCGGCAGCGGCCCGAGCCGTAGCTTGCGCGTCGTCATCGCGAAGTCCCCCTGTTGAAGAAAAGTGGCTGGTACGGCCGCAGCACCAGATCGCGGTTGACGATGATGCGAACCGGCAAGCCGGGGCGCTCCGTCAAGGTGGGCTGGATGTTGAGGTTGCGCCGGGTCATCTCCTGACCGACCTGATTGATGCTGTCCTGGGCGCTATCGCGGCCGGCGATGATGACGCGATCACCGTCCTGCCGGTTCTCCGGCGCAGCCAGTTCGGCACCGATGCCCAGTAGCGTCGTCAGTGCCGCACCGGCAAAGACGCGATCCCAATGCCAATCCACATCATCTTCCAAGCCGGCGTAGCCGGCCGGATCGGTGCCGGCCAAGTTGTCGAGCTTGAGCGAAGACGTGTCGGGCAGGATGATCCGGTTCCACACCACTTGCACGCGGCTCTGCCCGTAGCTGACCTGGCTGTTGTATTTGCCCAGGATGCGTGACCCCTGCGGGATCAGCAGGAACTTGCCGGTAGCCGTGTCATAGACCGGCTCCGTCACTGTGGCGATCACATCGCCCGGCAAGTCCGACTTGATGCCCGTCACCAGCGCCCCGGCGACCACCGTTCCGGCCATGACCTGATACGGCGACGCCGGCAGCGTCAGGTTGCCGGAATCACGGGCTTCCGTGGTTCCGGCTTTCTGGAATGCCTCTTTCTGGTCTTGCCGGTTCTGCACGGCGGTCGGGTCGGCGGGCTGGGCCGCCGTCGACGCAGGCCCGGCCGCCAGCGGGTCGAAGGCCGCATTGGCGGTGAAGCCCGGCGCAGCGGCTACCTGTGTCTGCGCCACCGGCGCGGCCTTCTGCGAACCAGAGCGGAAGAACACCGCCGATGCCGCTGCTGCTTCGGCTTCCTTGCGCAACGCGTCGTTGGGGTCGTTGCCGGGGGCCGCGTAGGCGGCCGTCACCGGCTGCTGCGACTTCACAATGGCCGGGCCAAGATCGCCTGGCAGCGGCGGCCCCAACTCCGGCACGGATGCCGCCAAGGGGGGCGGCAGCTTCGAGTAGTCCGCCGGCAGCGCGTCCAACCCTTCGGACTTCGAGACGCGATCGACGTTGTAAAGCTCGGTCTGCTCGCCTGCACCGCGCCGCTGCGGTTGCAGCGACCACATCAGCGCGCCGAGCACAGCGACCGAGAGACCGCCGACGAGGATGGCCAGCGTGCGCCGGTTCAGGCGCGTGACCGGGCGCGGTTGGGCGCGCAGCGCAACTGCCTCGGGTGCCACCTTGCCCGCATGCGGCGTGGCGAGGTCGGGAGTGTCGTCCTGGCTCATGGTCAGTTCCTCCGCGCCAAGCCATCCGTGCGTTCGATACGCACCACGTCACCCTTGTCGCCGCCCAGGCGCAGTTCGGCCGCGCCGAACAGCCGATCCACGATGTAGTAAGGCGAGCGAAAACGGTAATTCACCAGTTGTCCGTCGCCCTGCGCGCCGATGACGAACAGCGGTGGCAGCTCGCCTTGGGCGATTCCCGGCGGGAACTGGATATAGACCTTCTCGCCATCGTCGAAGGCGCGCAGCGGCTTCCACGGCGGATTGCTGCCTGAGACGGAATATCGGAAGCGGATCTTCTCCAGCGACAGTCCGGTATCGACCGGTGCGGCGGCGCTAGCCGCCTGCGACTGGCGCTGCAAGGCCAACATCCGGTCTTTTGGGTAGTCCCAGGACACCGACGCCATCCATGCCTTTTCCGTCGAGGTCAGTTCCAGCAGGTATGTTCTGCGACTGGTGGTGATGACCAAATTCGTCTTGAGGCCTGAGCGGATGGGCTTGACCAGCACATTGATACGCATCGCGTCGCCGCTGCCGCTGGACGTGTCACCGACGATCCAGCGCACGGTATCGCCGGCTGCGACCGTCACTAGTTCCTCGCCCGGCTGCAAGGAAACCACGGTCACGCGTCCCGGCGCGGCATAGACTTGGTAGAGCGCACCATCGGTGAAGGGCCACACCTGAATCGCATTGACGTAGCCCTCGCGCGTGGGCGCGATGCGCGCCTCGGCATTGGCACGGGAAACGCGCACCTTCTCATCGGCCGGCTCCGGCTTAGCCGGGGCCGCGTCCAACTCGTGCAGCGGCTTCAACTGCGCTGGCAGCGCCAGCGGCTCGGGCATGGCGACGACTTCCACTGGAGCAGGCGGCTCCGGCAGCGGCTGTGCCTGCACCGGCTCATCGAGCGAAATGGACGGAGGCGGCTTGCCCTGCGAAGCGCAGCCCGACAGGGCCACCACGGTCAGCGCGAAAGCGTATAAGCGGAAAGACAGGTTCATGGCTTGGCTCCTTCAGAAGAATCCAGTTCGCGGCTCCACGACAGGCCGTTGACGTAGATACCCAGCGGGTTCTTGCGCAGGCGCTGTTCGGTGCGCGGGGTTTGCAGGACGGTGGAAAGCACCGCGTTCCATCGCTCGGTCCCGGCGGGGGCACCGTTGATGAACCGTTGCTCCGTCCAACGGACGTTGAACGAGGCATCGCTGGCGCGTACCACGCTGGTGATCTGCACCGTCACCGACTCGCGGCCAACACGGGCGAAAGGATCGTTCTTGCTGGCGTAGTCGTTGAGCACCGCCGCGCCTTTGTCGGTGGTGTAGTCGTAGGCGTCCAGCCAGTTTTGCCGCACCACGATGGGATCGATAGACAGCGAGCGCACCAGCGTCACGAAGCGCGCCAGGTGGTGCGCGATCTGCGCATCGGCGGGCCGGTACGGCGTGGCGGCTTCGCCGACGGCGCGCACCTGCCCCGACTGATCGACCTCGATGACGTAAGGGGTGACGATGGACTGCGCCGAGCGCCACACCAGGCCACCGGCCATCAGCAGCGCAAGCGTGAGGCAGCCGAAGGCCATAAAACGCCAGTTCTTGGCCTGGACGCGGGCCGAGCCGATGCGCTCGTCCCACACCTGCGCGGCGGATTGGTACGGGGTGGCAGGCTGCGGCGTGTCGGCATAGCGCACCTGCGGGCGTTTGAATCGCATAGGGTTCTCCTTGGTGGTCAGGTATCGGGTCACGCATCGGGGCGCAGGCTTGGGCCTTGCCCTGAGCCGCCGCCGTCGCCACTGCGCAGCGTGTGGGCTGCGGTGGTTGCGGCATGGGTGATCTGCTGGCGGCGGTGCATCCGCTTTGCCCAGGCGGGTTGCTCTTGCTTCGGCGCGCTGGCTGCGCCTTCGCCTGCGGCGGCCTGGCCGGAACCGGCAGCGCCGACATCCGCACCGTTCCATCCTGCCCGGAAGGAGTCGGCCACCTTCTGACCGGCAGCGGAAGCGCCCGATGCAGCTCGGCGGCCTGCCGCTTGCGCGCCGGTCTTGGCGACATTGCCGAGGCCCGCAGCCGCGCCTTTAGCCCCGCCGCCCGCAGCGGCGGAACCGGCCTGGAATGCGGACTTGGCGCTGCTGGCCGCCGACGTGGCGGCGCGTGCGCCGCTCCCGGCCAGCTTTGCGGCGGCCGGGGCCATGCGTGCGCCCGCCATGACGGCACCGCCCACGCCGGTCGCGGCGGCACCGATGGCAACACCCGTGCCTACCGCGCCGACGGCAGCGCCCGCCATCGCACCCGCGCCGAGCTGCGGCGCACCGGACACAAGGCCCGTGGCGATGCCGGGGCCGAAGATGCCCAGCGCCAGCAAGGCAAGCGAAGCCAGCATCACGACAAGCGCATGGTCGATGGAAGGCTCGTCGGGATGAACCTGGAACTCCGCGAACAGGCCCGAGCCGATGCCGACGATTACCGCCAGCACCAAGACCTTGATGCCTGACGAAACCACATTGCCGAGCACCTTTTCCGCGAGGAACGAGGTTTTGTTCCAGAGCGCAAACGGGATCAAGACGAAGCCGGCAAGCGTGGTCAGCTTGAACTCGATCAACGTGATGAAAAGCTGAACCGCGAGCACGAAGAAACAGAGGATCACCACCAGCCAAGCGATGAACAGCACCACGATGGGGTCGAGGTTCACGAACACTTCGGGGAAGCCGGCCATGTCACCGATCTGGTCGAGGATCGGCGCAGCGGCGTCGATGCCGGTCTTGGCAAGCCGACCCGGCTGCAAGAAGTTCTCCATCGTTATGGCCGAGCCAGTGGCGGTGATGCCTAGCCCGGCGAACGAGCGGAACACGATGCTCGACAGCCAATTGAAGTTACCGATGATGTAGGCGAAGGCACCGACGTAAAGCACCTTGCGCAGCAGCTTGGCGATCACGTCCTCGCCCTGGCCGGTCGCATGGCTCATGGCCCAATACAGACCGGCAATGGTCATGTCGATGACAATGAGAGTGGCCGTCAGGAACGCGACTTCGCCTTGCAGCAGACCGAAACCGGAGTCGATGTAGCGCGAGAAGGTATCGAGGAATCTGTCGATGATCGTTACGTCGTTCATGGCGTGTCCTCCGCAGCGGCGAGCGACGCATCACCTTCCGGCGCGTCGTCGGTTGGCGTGTCGAAACTCGCCGGAATCGGCGGCAGTTCTGCCAGCGTCCGGTATTCGTCCGGCCCAGTCTGGCCGGTGAAGAAGCGCCGCCGGAAGGCTTCGGCAGCGGCGCGACAGGTGTCTTCGCCTGCGGTTTGCCGGTCGGCTGCGCATTGGGCGCGCAGCGCCTTGAGCCGCACGGGATCGGCGGCCAAGGTGGCGGTCAGGTCTTCAGCCGGCTGCTGGCCGCATGCGGTCAGCAGCACGGCCAGCAGGACAGGAACGCATCGCATGGCCGCCTCCCGTCAGTTGTTGTAGAAGTTGACGGACTGCGGTGTGTACGGCGTGCCGGTGCCCAGGAAGCGCCGCCGCACTTCGCGGGCGCGCTCGGTGGCCGCTGCCTGCCGCGCCAGCTCCAGCGAGGCCGCCCTGTCTTGTGTGATCTGGAGCTGCTGGGCCTGGATGGACTGCTTGGCCTGCAAGGCGAGAAGCTGGTTCGTTGCCTGCATCGCTTGCAGCGCACCCGTGGCCGATTGGCTTTGGCTCACGAGGTCGGCCAGCGCGCTTTCGTCTTGCGTCAGGTTCTGCGACACCTGCGCCTGCATCCGCATCGCGGTGTGCAGGCCGTCGAGCGTGTTCTTCCAGCGTTCGCGTGCGTCCTGTGCCATGCGGTCGCCGCTGATGGTGGCGGCGTACTGCTCCGGGTACAGGCGCGAGAACGTGGCATCCATGCTCTGCACGTCGTAGGCCAGCCCTTGCGCCTCGGCAATCAGGCGTTCAGTCGTGGCGAGCGTCGAGCGCAGCCGGTTGACGATGTTGAAGTCGAGATTCGCCAGGTTGCGCGCCTGGTTCATCAACATCTGCGCTTCGTTCTGGAGCTGGTTGATCTGGTTGTTGATCTGCTCCAGCGTGCGGATGGCAGTCAGCGTGTTCTGCACCAAGTTGACGGGATCAACGAAAGTGAGCGCCGCCGCTGGCTGAGCGAGCATCAGCGAGCCGGCCAGCGCGGCGGCGAGCGAAACGGAAAGTACACGGGTCTTCATGGCGAAATCTCCAGGGGTTGAGTAGCGAGGAAAGAAGCCGCCGACGGCGAGGACGGCAGCAGGTCGGCGGCCCAATCGAGGCCGCGATGGCGTAGCCACGCACCGGCGAAGCCGGGAGCGCCGGCCTGCGTCAGCACTCGGTCAATGTCGCGTTGGTCTTGCGGTGTGGATGCGCCCGAGAAGGCGAGCGCGGCTGGCCCCAGGTCGAGGTCGAACAGACGATTGCCCAGGCGCGATTGGTAGTAGTAGTCGCGCTTGGGCTGCGCGGTGGCGACGATTTCGATTTGCCGACTGTTGAGGCCAAAGCCCTCGTAGACCGTGCGAATCTGCGGCTCGGTCGCCTGCGGGTTGGGCAAGAAAATCCGGCTCGCGCAGCTTTCGATGATCGCGGGCGCGATGGTCGAATCCTTGATGTCGGCAAGCGACTGCGTGGCGAAGATCACCGACACGTTTTTCTTGCGCAGAGTTTTCAACCATTGCCGGATGCGTGCCGCGAAGGACGGTTCATCAAGGAATAGCCAGGCTTCATCGAGAATCAGCAGCGTGGGAGCACCGTCGAAACGTGCATCGAAGCGGGCGAACAAGTAGCGCAGCACCGCTTGCACGGCGGCGGGGCTGTGCATTAGCTCTTCCATCTCAAAGCCCTGCACGTCGCCGCTGCCGAGCCGGTCGCGGTCGGCATCCAGTAGCTTGCCGTGCGCGCCGCCCAGCACATACGGCGACAATGCCTGCCGCAGCGCGTTCGATTGCAGCAGCACCGAAAGCCCGGTCATCGTGCGCTGCTCCACCGGCGCACCAGCGAGGCTGCCGAGCGCCGACCAAATGGCGGCTTTCTCGTCGGGGCCGACGGTCACGCCTTCATGCAGCAGGCGGCCTTCGATCCACTCGGCGGCCCAGGTGCGATAGCCTTCGCTGTCGATACGGGCCAAGGGCTGAAAGGCAATGGCGCCGTCCGCGCCGAGGTCGTAGTGTTCGCCGCCCAGGCCCAGCACCGTCGCCCGCATGGATCGCCCCATGTCGAAGGCGAAGATGCGCGAGCCGCCATAGCGGCGGAACTGCAAGGCGAGCATCGCCAGCAGGACAGATTTTCCCATGCCCGTCGGCCCCGCGACCAGCGTATGCCCCACGTCGCCGATGTGCGTCACCAGCCGGAACGGCGTCGCGCCATCCGTGCGCGTGACGATCAGCGGCGGGCCGTCGAGATGGGCGTTTTTCTCCGGCCCAGCCCACACGGCGGACACCGGCATCATGTGCGCCAGATTCAGCGTCGAGACGATGGGCTGGCGCACGTTGGCATAGGCATTGCCTGGTATGGACGACAGCCACGCATCGACTGCATTTAAGGTTTCGGGGATGGTGACGAAGCCACGTCCTTGGATGACACGTTCCACCATGCGCAGCTTTTCGTCGGCTACGGCAGGGTCGTCATCGAACACCGTCACCGTGGCGGTGAGGTAGCCGAAGGCGACTTGATCGCTGCCAAGCTCTTGCAAGGCGGCATCCGCGTCGGCCGCCTTGTTGCTGGCATCCGTGTCCACCAGCGGCGATTCCTGCTGGAAGATGGTTTCGCGCAGTAGCGCAATGACATTCTTCCGTTTCGCAAACCACTGGCGACGCAGGCGGCCCAGCTCCTTTTCCGCCTCGGCTTTATCGAGGCAGAGAAACCGGGTACTCCAGCGATAGGCAAAGCCCAGGCGATTGAGGTCGTCCAGCAGGCCCGGCCAGGTCGAGGTCGGAAAGCCCCGCACCGACACCACGCGCAGATGCTGGTCACCCAGCATGGGCGCAAGGCCGCCGACTAGGGCGGAATCGGCCAGCAGTGCGTCGAGGTGGAAAGGCACCTCGGGCACGGCCAGCCGGTAGCGCCGCGTGGACACCGTGGCGTGAAGATAAGTCAGCGTCGCGGCATCGTCCAACCAGACGATTTCTGGCATCACGCCATCGAGCAGGTCGAAAACCCGATCCGTTTCTGCCAGGAAGGCGTCAAGCCGACCGCGCCAGTCCACACCATCGCCCGGCGCGTGCTCGTAGAGCAGCTTGGCTGCACGAGCGCGGGATTCCTCCGGCGGCAGATAGGCTAGCGTCAGGTGATAGCTGCTTTCGTAGTGGTTCCCCGATTCCTCAAAGGCAGCGCGGCGTTCTTCGTCCACCAGCCAGGACAGCGGTTCGGGAAAGTCGGAATGCGGATAGTCCGCGGCCGACTGGCGCTCGGCTTCCACGAACAGCGCCCAGCCCGAACCCAGCCGGCGCAACGCGTTGTTTAGCCGTGCCGTCGTGGCGATCAATTCGCCCTGCGTGGCGCTGTCCAGATCAGGCCCGCGAAAGCGCGCCGTGCGCTGAAACGAGCCATCCTTGTTCAGCACCACGCCCGGCGCGATCAGCCCAGCCCAGGGAAGCCAGTCGGCCAGCAAGGCGGGCCGCTGGCGGTATTCGGCAAGGTTAAGCATGGCGGCGTCTCCTACACGTCCAGCAGCGGCTTGTGCTTGATGTGCCGGGCGAAGACCTGCATGAACTGCGGATCGACCCTCGCGCCCCACACGGCCAGCGAGTGACCGACGATCCAGAGCACTACGCCAGGAATCCAGAGTTGCAGGCCCAGCCCGACGGCAGCGGCTAGCGTGCCGTTGGCAATCGCCACCGTGCGCGGTGCGCCGCCCATCAAGAGCGGCTCGGTCAGCGAGCGATGTAGCGGCACCTCGAAGCCGGCCGCGAAGCTATCCGGGCCACTCATACGACAGCCCCGCCGGAGAAGCTGAAGAACGACAGGAAGAACGAGGACGCGGCGAACGCGATGCTCAAACCGAACACGATCTGGATCAGCTTGCGAAAGCCGCCCGACGTGTCGCCGAAGGCGAGCGCGAGGCCCGTGGCGATGATGATGATGACCGCGACGATGCGTGCCACCGGCCCCTGAATCGACTCCAGAATGGATTGCAGCGGGCCTTCCCACGGCATCGAGGAGCCGGATGCCTTCGCCGTGCCCGCCGTCATCAGCATGACTGCGGCCAGCAGCAGGCCGTGGTGCGCGGGGCCGGCCAGCCGCCGCAGGCGTGCGATGGTTGAAACCGGATTTACGGAATTACGGAAAGCGTGAACGTGCATCTGCGTCATGGCAGTTCTCCAGGTAGGTCAAGGGACGAGGAAGGCGCAGCGGCATCGGCTGCGAGAGGAACCGGCATCAGCTCGGGAAACGGTGTTTCCAGCGCGTCCGCCAGGCGATAGCCGGTGCCGTCGAAACCGACGACACGGGCGATGCTTTCGACGCGGCGCTTGCGGCCACGCCCGGCGATGTGGATCACGACGTTGACCGCCTCGGCGATCAGCGCACGCGGTGGGTTCACCGCCACTTCAAGAATCAACTGTTCGAGGCGCAGCAGCGCGCCCAGCGCGGAACCGGCGTGGATGGTGGCGATGCCGCCGGGGTGGCCGGTGCCCCACACCTTAACCAAGTCCAGGGCTTCGCCGCCGCGTACCTCGCCGACGATCACGCGGTCGGGGCGCAGGCGCATCGTGGCCCGCACCAGCTCGGTCATAGACACGACGCCAGCGCGGGTGCGCAGCGGCACATGGTCGCGGGCTGCGCATTGCAGCTCGATGGTGTCTTCGAGCACAAGCACGCGGTCGCCCGTGGCGGCGATCTCCGCAAGCAAGGCATTGGCGAGTGTGGTTTTGCCGCTGCTCGTCGCCCCGGCGATCAGGATGTTCTGGCGCTCACGCACGGCGCGGCGCAGGAACTCGGCCTGGCCTGTGGTCAAGATGCCGTCGGCCACATAGCGATCCAGCCCGATGATGCTCACGGCGCGCTTGCGCAGCGCGAAGGCTGGGCCGGGCGCTGCGGGCGGCAAGATGCCCTCGAACCGCTCGCCGGTTTCGGGCAGCTCGGCGGTCAGCAGCGGCCGCCCGCGATGCACCTCTGCGCCGACGTGCGCAGCCACCAGCCGGATGATGCGTTCGCCATCGTCTTGGGACAGCTCCACGCCCAGCGGCATGCGGCCCGATGACAACCGATCCACCCATAGGGTGCGGTCGGGGTTGAGCATGATTTCCACCACGTCGGGGTCGGCCAGCGCAGCGGCGATGACTGGCCCCATTGCCGTGCGCAGCATCTGGATACGGCGATCCAGAGAGGTTGCGGCGGATGAGAGTTCGGGCGGGGTTTGCGGAATGGCGCTCATGAGGCACGCTCCTGCGCTTCAGCCAGTGCCTCCGCGTCATCCATTCGCGCCGGGTCTGGGTGCAGTTCTTCCACAACGTCGCGCACCAGGCTGCGGCCACGCAGCAGGTGGCGGCCGAGCCGCTCCACGAATTGCTCGAAACGCGCTTTGCCTTGGGCGCGAGCTGCGTCCTGATGGGCTTCGGGAATCGGGGTGCTGACGGTCAGGAAGTAGCGGATGAACAGCGCCAGTGTTTCGATCTGGATGTTCTGGTCGCGCTCCATGCGCTCGGCCTGCCGCGACAGGCGATCGAGCCGCTTGGCGATGGCCGCCTCGCGCTGGTCGCCAGCATCGGGCGATAGCCACGACGCGAGCGCCGCCGCGACAATGGACGACTTGGACACGCCTTTCTTGGCGGCCAGTTCTTCGAGACGCTTGGCGTGCTCGGGCTGAATGAACAGATTGAGGCGGTATTGGCTCATAAGTCGATTCCGTCGTTGGGGTCGAGGGAAGCCAGCCGGGCCGTGCGCTGCATGGCCGGGTCGAGCTGGCCGGGAAGCGGCAGCGGCAGGTCGTCGTCGTCATCGAGCAGAGTCAGGTCATGGCCGGCGAGCAGCGGTTCGGGGCTGTATTCGCTGACTTCGGATAGCTCCGGCTGTCGGCGTGGGCCGCCGTCATCGGCGGTGCCTGTGCCATCGCCGGACAGGCCCGCAGCCCGGACCGTTGACACGGCTGGGATCGATAGGCCGCTCCAGTCGTCGGGCCGGGCCGGTGGCGCGTCCGCGTATTGCCCGGCCGCGAGCACAGGCGGCGGTAAAACGCGGTTCTTGAAATTCGCGTCGGCGTAGTAGCGCAGCTTCTTGGCCTTGATCGGTGCCACGCTGGACACCATCACCACAGCTTCCTCAGTCGGAAGCTGCATCACTTCACCGGGCGTCAGTAGCGGGCGGGCCGTCTCCTGCCGCGACACCATGAGGTGCCCCAGCCACGGTGCCAATCTGTGCCCGGCATAGTTGCGCTGCGCGCGCAGTTCGGTAGCGGTGCCAAGCGTTTCGGAGATCCGTTTCGCAGTGCGTTCATCGTTGGTGGCGAACGTCACGCGGACATGGCAGTTATCCAGAATCGAATGGTTCTGGCCGTAGGCTTTGTCGATCTGGTTGAGCGATTGGGCGATAAGAAAACTGCGGATTCCGTAGCCCGCCATGAAGGCAAGCGCCGTCTCGAAGAAGTCCAGGCGGCCCAGCGCCGGGAACTCATCGAGCATCAGCAGCAGCTTGTGGCGGCGTTCGATGCCGTCGCTGCCGTCGAGCGATTCGGTGAGCCGTCGGCCGATCTGGTTGAGGATCAGGCGAATGAGCGGTTTCGTCCGCGAAATATCCGAAGGTGGCACTACCAGATAAAGCGACACCGGATGCTCGGACGCGATCAGGTCGGCGATACGCCAGTCGCAGCGCGAGGTGACTTCGGCCACCGTGGGGTCGCGGTAGAGGCCCAGGAACGACATGGCGGTGCTCAACACGCCGGAACGCTCGTTGTCCGACTTGTTGAGCACTTCGCGCGCCGCCGAAGCGACGACTGGATGCGGGCCACCACCTTCCACGTTCACGAGGTGCTGTGTGGTCATCATCCGGTGCAAGGTCAGCTCGAAGGGGCTGGCCGGATCGGAGAGGAAATTGGCGACGCCGCGCAGCGTCTTGTCCTCGCCCGCGTAGAGCACATGCAGGATGGCCCCGACCAGCAGCGCGTGCGAAGTCTTCTCCCAATGGTTGCGCTTCTCAAGCGCGCCTTCTGGATCGACCAGAATGTCGGCTATGTTCTGTACGTCACGCACTTCATGTGCGCCGCGCCGAACTTCTAGCAGCGGGTTGTAGGCCGCCGACTTCGCATCGGTCGGATTGAACAGCAGGCAGTGTGAGTAGCGTGAGCGCCAACCTGCGGTGATCTGCCAATTCTCGCCCTTGATGTCGTGGACTACGGCGGATGCAGGCCAAGAAAGCAGCGTCGGCACCACAAGGCCGACGCCTTTGCCTGAGCGCGTGGGCGCGAAAGTGAGGATGTGTTCCGGGCCTTCATGCCGAAGGTACTTGCCATCGTGCTGACCGAGGAACACGCCGATCGGCTGCGTAAGGCCGGCTTTGCGAATGTCCTCCGTACTTGCCCAGCGTGCCGAGCCATAGGTCGTGACTAGGCGTGATTGACGAGAGCGCCAGATCGACATGCAGACTGCGACCACCACCGCCAGCAAGCCACTGCCACCCGCTATGGCACCGCCCGTGTCGAAAACGCGTGGCGCGTAGGCATCGAAGAAGAACCACCACTCAAACAGCTTCCACGGGAGGTAGATCGGTGTGCCGAGGAAATCAAACCAGGGGGAGCCAAGGCGTACCTGATAGCCAAGGGCTGCTGCCGTCCATTGTGTGGCGCCCCACACACCCGCGATCACGATGCCGAATACCACGGCTATCTGACCGAACAGCACATTCGTACCTTGCATAGCCCCGCCTCCAATCTCTCCTACGCTGATTCCCTTGGGAAACGCGGCTTAGAAATGTGCCGCAGGCGTCAGGATCGGTGCTGGCTTAGTGCCGGTCAAAGACCGTTTGGGGCAGAAAGGTCGATAAGAAAGAATGAATTCGCGCTGTGTCTAGCCAGGGAGTGACTCCGTAAGCGCCGGCGAATATCAGCGTGCCGAACAGAAGATTCAGGCAGACTAGCGAATTGCTGAATTGCTGAATTGCTGAATTGCTGAATTGCTGAATTGCTGAATTGCTGAATTTCAGAATTTGGGGGATTCTTTGGGCGGTGTGTATGGCGTTTTTCCGTCACCGTAGAACCGCTTACGTGTTGCCTCCGCTACCCGGTTGCAAAGCAGTTCGCCCAAAGTAGGCCGATCCGTCTTGCATTGCTGGCGCAACTTCTTGAGCTGTTCCGGGTCTGCCACCAGCTCTTCTACTGTCGGGGTTTTCTTTTCTGCACTAGTGGCTTTGTGCGGTTTATCAGATTGACCGCATGCGACTAGCATTGCAGCGACGAGCGTGATGGCGAGTCTCATGGCATCAATTCCTCCGGAAGATCGGGATTTCGGCTTTTTGTTGACCTGAGAAACTCTGGCAATTCGATGGCCTGTACTCGCTGAATGAAGCGCGCAAGCTCGTCAAACGGATCGCCTTCAAGTCTGAGTAGATAGGTCGTCAAAGGTGGTACGCGTGTCGAAAGCGGCCTCGCCACGACTCCTGGCTCTCGGGAGGCTGCAATGTGTGCAGCCCCTGTAAGTCCGAGTGCAAAACCGGCAGATACCAACGCCATCATCAGGTCGAAAGTGGTAACCCGCTCGGCAACTAGAGGCTGCATTTCAGCCCGGCTAAGTACTCGCTCAATGTGCTTGGCGTGGCCCTCGCACACTTGAGGATCAGATAGCACTAGCGGGTAGCGCAGCAGTTCATCCAATGGAATTCGCTTAAGAGCCAGCAACGGATGCCGAGCTGGCAGCGCCACCATAAGCGTGTCAGTCCACGCGGGAAGTGCGACGATTCCATCACCTACGTCGTCGGACTGTGCAAAGCCGACGTCATACAGGTCGTCGTGCAATCCTTTGATTTGTTGGGATAGTGGCACCTCAAAAAAGCGAATCTCAACCTCGGGCTCCTCCTCGCGACACAACGCCAATAGGGCTGGTAAGCACAGTAGTGTTGCGCCGTCTGACAAGGCGACGCGGAGTTGTCCATGAAAGCCATTTTTTGCTGCCTTCACGCAGTCCCGCGCCTGTTGCAAGGATGCGAACACCCGAGGTGCGTGCTCCATGAGCATCAACCCAGCTCGTGTCAAACGCGTGCTTCTCGTGTTCCGAATAAAGAGCTGTGCTCCTAACTCCTCTTCGAGTTCTTTGATCGTGCGAGACAGTGGGGACTGCTCAATATGCAGTTTCGCAGCGGCGCGAGCGAAGTGAAGTTCCTCGGCGAGCGCCATAAAACAACGTAGATGTCGAATTTCCATGCGTCCCCTACTAATCGTCGATCTATTCAGTATTTAAAACTCGCTGCCATGCTGCGTTCTTCCAACTCAAGGACTCAGGGTGAAGATTGCAGATTCACATGCTCTGGCGAACCAGAAAGCGCTTTAGCGAGAACACCCCATTGCACGGCTGCGTCGGCGCGAGCACGGACCAGAGCCGCTCGCTGGGACAAGGTGCCACGCTCCGCTTCTGCAACAACGGTCGCATCCACCTGTCCCGCCTCAAAGAGGCGTCGACTGCGGTCAAGGAGTCGATCAGCGACGACAAGACCATCGACCTGATGCTGCAGAGAAGTCCGCTGGGTCTGCCAGCCCAGATAAGCGTTCTCCACATCCTGAAGCGCAAGCAAAACCGTGCGTTCCAGGTCAGCCTGTGCGCCGCGACTGCGTGCTGAGCCCTCGTCGATTCCCGCTTGTATTGCTCCACCGTCAAAGATCGGAAGCGTCACACCCAAGCCCAGAGAGAAAATGTTCCCTGCCACACGTGTTCCGTTGTTCTCGAAGCGTTGGCGCCCACCACTCAAATCGAGCACAAGTTTGGGGAGCCGCTCGCCTTCTGCTGCGTTCCATCGCGCCGTCGCCGCTGCAAGACGCGCCTGCGCGGCTCTGACGTCGGGGCGCTGCTGCAGCAATTCGCCTGGCACGCTTCTGGGAGTCCAATCGGGCATGGTGAGAGAGGCAAGCGCAGGACCGCTGCCAAGCGCCCCCGGAATCCGGCCAACGAGCACATCCAAGGCATGCGTTGCTTCGCCGCGTACGCGTCGCAACTGCTCTTGCTCCACCCGGAGGGCGATGACCTCGGAACGCGTGCGTTCAATGTCAAAGCCCGTAGCTTGACCTGCCTTGAACTTCTGCTCTGTCAGACGCTCAAGGCGCTCGGCGACTTGAAGTCGCTCTTTTGCCAGATCTTCCAGCTCTGCCGCCTGCCGCTGCTGCAGTGCAGCGGACACTGTCTCAAAGGCGATCTGCCAACGTGTCGCGAACCAGTTCTGTTCGACAGCAACTGCGTCCATCCGTGCGCCATCAGCGGCATGCGAGAGGCGGCCCGCTAGATCAACTTCCCATGAAGCCGACAGCGGAAGCCTGGCATCGCTGCTGATGGTCGGTGCCAAAGAAAAGTCGCGCGCGCGCGTTGCTTGGGGCGTGAGCGCCAAGCTAGGGAACATTGAAGCGCGTGTACGTCGGGTGATCGCCACAGCTTCATCAATCCGCGCTCTTGCAATAGCGAGATCGGTGTTGTGCTCCAGCGCGTTGCGCACCAGCGCGTCAATCAGCGGATCACCGTACGCCGTCCACCACTCGGCCGGGAGTGCTTGTGCTGGCACCTGCTTGCACAGCCAGACCCGCTTCGTTCATGAATTTGGCCGGAACCTCAACGCGTGATGTCTCCACCCTGTGAGGCGAGTGGCTGCACGCGGCGAGAAGCGTGATCGATAGGAATGCAACAGCAGTAAGGCCGCGGCGGGCGTAGGGATCGGACATGTTGAGCCACTAGGTTGTGAATTGAGGAGGCCGTCTTGACGGGCATAGTTCATGGCGTGTACTATACCGTCCAGACGATTCAAAAATCAAGCATCTTTGGAGTTTCACCATGGCAACTCGTATGAAATCAAGCCCAGAGGAGTCGCATTCGGCGGACAACGGCGCTGAAGCCCCCTCCATCTCTAAGAAAGCGCAACAAACACGGGAGCGCATCCTTCAAGCTGCGCGTGACGTAGTCATGGAGGGAGGTGCCGGGCACCTAACGCTTGACGCGGTCGTTGCACGGGCAGGAATGAGCAAAGGTGCGTTCCTGTACCACTTCAAGACCAAGCGCGATCTGCTCCTCACGATGATTGATGACCAGGTCTCGGCGTTTGATGGCGGGCAGGAAGAGCGAGAGCTGCCATTCGTCGGCGATCCAGACCCTTGGCTATCCAGCCAGGTCTCGGCTATGCCTGACGGCGGGATGCAAAAGATGAGCGCTGCATTGCTGGCGGCCGTGGCTGAAGACCCCACGCTGCTTGAGCCTGTGCGCGGCTGGTACCGCAGGCAGTACGAGAACGCGAGCAAATCTCCACGCGGCACCGATATCGCCGGAATCGTTCTATTTGCCTTGGACGGAGTCTTCCTCGCCGAAATGATGGGTTTTCCGACGTTTGCTGCCGAAGACCTTTCTCGACTCATGCACACCCTCCAGGCGCTCGCCCGCGGCGAACTGGAACTCACCCCTATTGATAAACGCTGATGAAAGGCCTTCCCGTGTCTTGCACTCCCTTTAAATCCCAGTCCTGGCAAATGCAGAAAGTCGGCCTCGCGTTTGTTCTGCTCGCATCGCTTGCCGGCTGTGATAGTCAGAAGGAGCCTGCTTCCGATCCACCGCGAGCGGTCAAGCTGCTCACGGTGGGGGATGTAGGTTCTGTGGCCAATCGCATTGAATTGAGTGGTCTAGCTCGCTCCAGTGAGCGGAGTACCTTGGGGTTCGAGACTGGCGGGCGTATCAGCAAGCTTCATGTGGACGTGGGAGATCGCTTCTCTCGCGGACAGCTTCTGGCTGAGTTGGATGTTCAGCCCGAGCAACTCCGCCTAGAACAGGCTCGGGCGACACTCGCTGCTGCGGAAGCCGCATTGGCAGACAGAATCGTGCAGACAACGCAGCAAAGGGGGCTGCTTGAGGGCAACGTAATCTCCCCGGCTGCATTCGAGAGTGTGAAAGCACAGTTGGTTGCAGCTGAAGGCCAGGTGCGCAATGCAAAGGCCGCATTCGGCCTTGCCGAGCGTGCGCGAAGGGGGGCCGCCATTCATGCGCCATTCGACGGCGTCGTCGCGGAGAAACTCGCTCTGCCGTTCACAGATATTGCAGCCGGAGCGCCGGTGCTTCAAGTGGATGGACTACGCAGCGGCGTAGAAGTCCTTGCGACTGCATCGACGACCCAGGCGGCAAATATCAAAATTGGGCAGGTCGCCGAACTGCGCCTGAGCGAGTCAGCAAGTCCCGTTCGTGCTTCGGTACAACGCATCGGCTTGCGTGCTGAAAATGGCTCACTTTTACCTGTCGTGCTCGTTCCTCAAGATGCTACTCTTGCGCGCAGTCTTCGACCCGGGTCTGCCGTTCAAGTATTGCTGAAGGCACCGGAAGCGAAGGATGCCTCACCAGATCGTCTGATGCTTCCCTATTCGGCACTGGTGCTCAGTGAGAAAGCAGGACAAGCCGCAGTGTTTGTATATGACGTGACCGGAAAGAAGGTGCACCGCCGGGAAGTGCAATTCCAGAGCGAGCCAGGCGGCGACAACGTTCGCGTTGTGGGCGGCCTGAAGCGCGGCGAGATGGTAGTCGCGGCTGGCGCGAGTTGGCTGACGAACGAGCAACAAGTCACCCCACTCAAGGCCACGACCCAATTGGCCGGACGCTGACCCGCTACAGGAAGACTTCGCTATGAAGATCACAGAAATGGCGCTGCGCGCCAGCAGACTCACCTACCTTGCCGCGGTCATCATTCTTGTTGCCGGCATTGCCACGTTTCTCAATTTCCCTTCGCAGGAAGAGCCATCGGTCACGATTCGAGATGCGGTTGTTGCCGTTCTGAACCCTGGCATGCCAGCCGAACGTGTTGAGCAGTTGATCGCGCGTCCGATCGAGGAGCGTTTGCGGGAGCTGGCCGAGGTCAAGCGTGTAACCACAACCGTTCGCGCGGGCGGGGCCGTCATACAGGTCACGATCTGGGAGCGGTACACCGACCTAGCCCCCATATGGCAGCGCGTTCGCGCGAAGGTTGCCGATGCTCAGCCTCTGCTTCCACAGGGTACGTTGGGGCCATTTGTCAACGACGACTTCGGCCGTGTTGCCGTGGCCTCCATTGCGGTGACCGCGCCGGGCTACTCCATGGGCGAAATGCGTGTGTCGTTGAAAGAGATGCGCGATCGCCTATACGCGCTTCCCGGCGTTGATCGCATCAGCTTCTACGGCTTGCAGGAAGAGCGCGTCTATCTCGAATTTGATCGACCAAAACTAGCCCAGCTTGGATTGACCCCACAAGGGGTGATCGATCAACTCGTTAAACAAAACGTCGTGCTTTCAGGCGGGCAAATCGCCATCGGTGGCATCAACGCTTCGCTGGCTGTTAGTGGAGAGGTTCGCGACGCCGCTTCGCTGCGCGCGTTGCCGATCATGATGGCGCAAGCTCAGGGTGCGCGCGGTGCTTCGCCTGCTCCTTCAATCTCACTGGGAGAGCTTGCGCGCGTGCAGGTACAACCTGCAGATCCTCCCGAGTCTGCTGCAGTCTATAAGGGCCAGCCTGCCGTAGTGATGGCAGTGTCCATGACCTCGGGCCAGAACGTGGAGCAATTCGGCGTAGCCCTCAAATCCCGTGTGGCCGAGCTTGAGAAACTTCTGCCCGCAGGTTTCGAGCTCTCCTATGTGACATTCCAGGCAGACGTCGTCAAACGTGAAATGGGCAAGATGAACCAGGTGATGATCGAAACGATTGTCATCGTGCTCGGCGTCGTCGTCCTTTTCCTGGGATGGCGCACAGGATTCATCGTCGGGATGATCGTGCCGCTTACCATTCTGGGGGCACTGATCGTGATGCGCGCGCTGAACATCGAGCTGCAAAGTGTTTCGATGGCAGCCATCATCATCGCTTTGGGGCTCTTGGTAGACAACGGCATCGTGATTGCCGAAGACATTGAACGGCGCTTGGCAGCCGGTGAAGACCGCAAACAGGCTTGTCTCGAAGCGGGTCGTACCCTCGCACTGCCGCTGCTGACGTCCTCATTGGTTATCGTCATCGCCTTCTCCCCGTTCTTCTTCGGCCAGAGTGCGACGAGTGAGTATCTGCGCTCTCTCGTCATTGTCCTCGCGCTCACGTTACTCGGATCTTGGCTGTTGTGTCTGACCGTCACTCCACTGCTGTGCTACCACTTCACCAAAGTGCATCATCAACCGGCGAATGACGCGCAAACCTACAACACACGCTTCTATCGCGGCTATCGCAAGTTGCTTGAGTGGGTGCTTGACCACAAGGCGATCTACGTTGGTGTGATGACGGGTGCATTGGCCGTAGCTCTGTACGGATTCACGACACTGCCATACGACTTCTTGCCGAAGTCCGACCGAGTTCAATTCCAAATACCGGTGCAGCTCGCCCCTGGAACGGATTCACGGCTCACTCTTGCCAAAGTGAAGGAAGTGAGCGGCTGGCTCGGTGATCAAGAAATCAACCCCGAAATCACGGATCACATTGGCTACGTCGCTGACGGTGGGCCGCGCTTCATCCTTGGGCTCAATCCCCCATTGCCAGCATCGAACATCGCGTACTTTGTCGTGACGGTCAAGGCAGGCACCAACATTGACGTCGTGATTGCCCGAACTCGGGCTTACTTCGCGCAGCATCATGGAGATGTACGCGCAGAGCCTCAGCGGTTCTCGCTAGGCACTACCGAAGCCGGCACAGCCGTCTACCGGGTCAGTGGGCCGGATCATGAGGTGCTGATGAATGCGGCGGCGAAAATTGAGTCCGCGCTACGGGAGCTGCCAGGTACGGCCAACATCAAGAACAACTGGGATACCCGTGTCGGCCGTCTCGATGTTCGGGTCGATCAAGATCGTGCGCGACGTGCTGGCGTCACCACCGACGACATAGCTGCCTGGCTTGGCACCCGCTACATCGGCCAGTCGATCTCTGTGATCCGAGATGGCGATACCAGCGTGCCAATCGTGATGCGCGGGACGTCCAATGATCGGCGCAGCACTGCGGACGTTGGTTCGACGACCATCTATCCAGCGTCGGGTGGCCAGCCGGTTTCCCTGGCGCAAGTGGCCGATGTCACGCTCGCTAGCGAGCCGTCTGTGATCCAGCGCCGCAATCTCATTCGTACAGTCACAGTTCAGGGGCAGAACACCGCATACACCGCGCAAGAGATCGTGGATCACCTCGCACCTCGGATCGCCGCAATTGAACTACCTGCAGGCTATGCCATAGAGCTTGGTGGAGAAATTGAGGAATCGGCTGAATCGAATGCATCGCTCACGCACTACATGCCGTTCGCTCTTCTGGCGATGTTGCTGCTATTCATCTGGCAGTTCAACTCCTTCCGCAAGCTGATCGTGATTCTCGCAACGATTCCCTTCACGTTGATTGGGGTCGTGATTGCACTGAAGGCAACAGGCACTCCTTTCAGCTTCATGGCGACATTCGGGGTGCTTGCGCTGTTCGGAATCATCGTCAACAACGCCGTTCTTCTGCTCGAACAAATTGAACACGGCCTCTCGGAAGGTCTCGCCCGACATGAAGCCCTGGTGGGAGCTGCGATGCAGCGGCTGCGTCCAATCGTGATGACCAAGGTGACCTGTATCGCGGGTCTCGTGCCCCTGATGTTGTTTGCGGGGCCGCTGTGGAAGGGCATGGCCATCGGCATGATCGGTGGTCTCGCACTTGGCACGCTCGTGACGCTTGGCCTGATTCCGTTGCTCTACGAGGTGCTGTTCGGAATGAAGTGGCCGGGCAGCAAACGGAGTCACGAGGCGGTACAACAACCAGTGCAACCGGTCTGATCCCTCAGCGTAACTGTCCACACGCTTCCCCCGATCTCTCTCGTGGCCGGAGAGATCGGGGAGACAGATTCTCGCCATCAGAGAGTTTAAGAAGAAATCAGAAGCAGAGCGAATTGACCGCCTACTGCCTATTCTTTGATGCTTTGATGCTTTGATAATCAATTTTCACTGAATAGATTTGGAGAAATATATGAACCCGTTGTCATGGAATCCATGGTTGGTTCTACTGATTGCCGGCCTGTTCGAAATCGGTTGGCCACTAGGCCTCAAGATGGGTGCGGCCAATGCAGCGATGCGCTACGTGGGGCCGGCGATTGCAGTTGCCTGTATGGCAGCCAGCGGCTTTTTCCTATGGTTATCTCTTAAACAGATCCCCATAGGAACAGCTTATGCGGTCTGGACCGGCATCGGTTCGCTGGGCGCGTTTTTCGTGGGCGTGTATGTGTTCGGCGATACCGCCTCCTTGATACGTTGGGTTGGAATTGCGCTGGTTGTTGCTGGCATCGTCTGTCTGAAAATGGGATAAATGAAAATATATATGAAACGCCCTATTTCATTAATCCATTTTGTGCTGCTGGCAGGCCTCACGGCAACCTTATCTGGCTGTGCTTCAAACGGAATGACTCGATCAGGGTTTCTTGGTGATTACGATGTATTGGGAAAAACGAAGTACGAAAATGTTCTGCTCTTCAAGGCGCCAGGCTTTGAACCCAGTCGTTACCGGGAAATATTAGTCGAGGATGCTCAGGTAGTGACGGCAACTGGACGCATAGGTGGGCTTGAAGCTGAGCAAGTGCGAGAGCTTCTCGATCACGTCAACAGTGAACTGCGACATCTCCAAACTAAGTCCGAAGCTCCCGCATCGTCAGGCCGCATACGTGTGCGTGTGGCAATTACGACCATTGAGACGCCCAATAGAGCAGTCAACACCCTAACGACGTTGCTTGTTGGACCAGTGACAACTGGGGGAGCTAGTTTGGAGTTTGAGGCAGTAGATGAACAAACAGATCGTCGGGTGGCTGCTGCTAGCTGCTTCGAGCACGGCAACGCTCTCGCGGATTTCAAAGGCTCCTACACACTGCTCGGGCATGCAAAGTCTGCAATCACCACCTGCCTTGAACGGATCAATAGCGCTTGGAGAAGTGCTGGCTCGTGAATAGCTGCTATTCCATAACTTCGCGCGGATCGCGAGGAGCCTCATCAAGGGGATTCGTAGGGTGCCGTTCTTGTAACGTCTGCAGCATTCTGGAGTGGCTCTGCTTCGTCGCAAAATTGCCGGCGTTTCTCGTTCTTGTCTATTCGAAACGCTGCGTGGTGCTGCTTGCAGAGGTAAAGCGCCTGGAGGTGTGTAAATTCACACGATGGAGTTTGGCCGGTGTGCTGGCAACGGTAGTTCTGACAGGGTGTTCCACTTACCGTCCTTGGATCAACCCGACACTTTCCGACGCCGCCTTAATGTCTCTCGCCGAGAACGACCAACGCATCAGGCCGTCGGAGGTCAACCAACCGGTGGTTGTAGCGGTGACACTGTCAGGCGGGGGCGCTCGGGCGGCGGCCTTCGGCCTGGGCGTGCTGCGCGAACTCAAGGCCACACGCTTCGCGCTAGAGGGCCAGGAGACCACTCTGTTGGATCAGGTGTTCCTGGTCAGCGGAGTGTCGGGGGGCAGCATCCTTGCCGCGCACTTCGCGGCCTTCGGCGATGCCACGCTGACTCGTTTCGAGCCGGATTTTCTGCTTGTGCCTTTTGAGGGGCGACTCATACGTGAAGCTCTGTGGCCTGAGCGTCTTTATAGACTAACTTCACCTTGGTTTGGGCGCAGCCAGATCCTGGCTCAACGCTTGGACGAACTTTTTGAAGGCCGCACCTTTGGTGACGTGCGCCGACGACCGGGCGCGCCCGAACTGATGATCACGGCAACCGACCTCACGACCGGTGCCCCTTTCGATTTCACCACCGAGCAATTCCGGCTAATCTGTTCCGACCTCGATGCAACGCCGCTGTCTTTCGCGGTGGCGGCCTCGTCGGCAGTACCGCTGGTGCTGTCGCCCGTAACGGTGCGAAACAACGCCAATACCTGTCCGCCGCCTCTCCGATCTTTGCCTGTCAGAGGGCAAAATTACAGATCACGCATCCTGCAAAGCGGCATAGACAGCTACCTCAATGCGCACGATCGGCCCTATATCCACCTCGTGGACGGTGGTGTCTCCGACAACCTCGGCGTACGTCTGATGCTAGACCGGCTAGTAGCTTCGGGCTCAATGAGCGCCAATTTCTCGGAGGTCAAGCCCGGAAGCTTGCGCCGACTCGTGTTGGTGACGGTGAACTCCGAACGAGGACTGAGCGAGAGAGTGGACAGTAGCGACCGAGTTCCCAGCACGACGCAAGTACTTGAGTCGCTGATCTTCGGTGCCGGCGCTCGCGAGACCCAGGTGACGCTGGCCATGCTTAACGACGACCTGCAACACTGGCGTTCCGAGATTGTCCGCACCCGTGGCCAAGCGGACAGCCCCTTTGCGGCCGACGCAGAAATCTACGTAGTAAGCGTAAGTCTGAACGACGTGCCGGACGACAAGATCCGGCATTCGCTGCTGCGCGTGCCCACAGCCTTCACGATCGAGGCTACGGATGTCTTGGACCTGCAAACTGCGGGAGGCGAAGCACTGAGGCAATCCAAGGAGTTTATGGCATTGATTGAATCTCTAAGAAGAATCACAGCAGCCAAGCAGACTGCGCCTGGTACTCAGCTTCCCTTGATATCTAACTGATACCGATACTGGGCTTTCGTCCAAGTTCCCAAGAGGCACTTCCGCCGATAACCTTTGCGGCAAGCTGTTGTCCCAGTCGCGGCTCAATTACCGGCCGCCACGGCACAAGGCTGAACCCCATGCCGTCATCGAGCATCGCGTAGCGCCCGCTGGCGAGCATAATGGAACGCCGGTAGATACCGGCTACGCGCTGCCCGTCGGCCACCGGGCGATGCTCTAGGCCGGTTTCCGCCGCAATGTCTTTCGCGGCCTGCACTAGTTCCCGATTGCGTAGCGTGCCCAGCAGGTTGCGCGCGAGGATGACGCGCTGCCCGCGGCGCTGTGCCAGCCCCTGTTCTTCGAGGAAATCGGCTCGCTGCTGTATGGCCTGCTTGGTATCACCGCCAAAGCCCAAGTTGCCCAGCCCACGGCCACCGCCGATCAGTTGCTGGTCAAGCCAAGTCGCGCCGATGACGCGGGCCTGCCGTTCAATAGGAAGGTGTGATTTCAGCTCTACGGCTACATCGCCCAGCCGTTGCGCGTCGTATTGGCGGCCACGCTCGGCCAGGTCGTCCGGTACCTTCCATAGCCCTTCGGCCACGCGCTCCACGATGCAAGCCCGGCGCAGGGCTTCCAGCCGCCGGACATGAGCGGCGACGACTTCCTGCGGGTCGCGTCCGGGCGTAGCCCGGCCCTGCTCGATTACCAGGTGATGATCGGTGCGGTACAGGCCATCGCTCGCCAGCGAGGCGATGTTCTTGTCGGCCGTGCGCACCTCAGTCGAACCCTTCACCTCTACCACAGCGCCCGTGGGATAGTTCGCCAGTTCGTCGCGGGCGTTCAGTGCAACGTAGTGGGCCTTACCGTCCGTGCCGTCGATGATCAGATAGCCTCGGTCGTGCAACTCATCGGCAAGCCCCTTCGCGGCCACGCGGCCGATGAGGCTGCGACCATCGTCGCCCGGCTCGAACACCGCCAGCTCACGCGGCTGGCCGCTCATGGCCCGCTGCATCGTTCGGATGATGTCGCCACGCTCACCCAGGGCACGCAAGGTCTTCTCGGCATCGGCATGAATGGCCCAGGTGCCGGGCTGCACCTCGTCGGCTAGGCCCAGGCGCTGCAAGCGTTGCAGGCGGCCGATCAGCAGCAGGCGCTGGCGTTGCAACCTCGGCTCGTTGAGCCGTTCGACATGCACCCGGCCATCCTCGCCGGTCTCGCGCTGCAAGGTGCGATCCAGGCTCGTCCACCGCTCCTGTTCCACCTCGCGCCTCAAGGTCTGCTGAATCTCCAGTTCGGTGCGCGGCCCCAGCCACTCGGTCGCCAGCTCGGCGGCGCGATGGCGGAAGCCGTGGGCGATGTAGTCACCCGCGATGATGAGGTCTTTGCCGGTGTCGTCGCGCCCGCGCACGATCAGGTGGGTGTGCGGGTTGTCGGTGTTCCAGTGATCCACCGCCACCCAATCCAGCCGCGTGCCCAGGTCGGCTTCCATGCGGCTCACCAGATGCCGGGTGTAGGTGCGCAGGTCGTCCAGCTCGGCCCCGTCCTCGGGCGAGACGATGAAGCGGAAATGGTGCCGGTCGTCGGCGCAGCGTTCCTTGAAGGCGTCCAGATCGGCTTCGTCGGCCTGTGGCCCGTAGCCCCGGCCCGGTTCGCCATCGCGACCCGCGCCGTCGCGCTCGATGTAGCGCAGGTGCTTGGCGAGCGATTGCGGGCTGGCCCGCTGGTGATTGACCAGCAAGGTCTTGATGGTCACGCGCCGCGACATGGGCATTAGCTTCGCCCCGGCGAAGCGCGCCGCCGTGTGGCCACGTCCGAGCCGAGAGCCGGGCCGCTGGCCGGTGCCAGCCGCGCCAGGACGGCGTACTGCCGACTTGCCGCTGCTGGCTTTGCCGGCCTGCTTGAGCACCTTGGAAACGAAGCTCTGCCCCTGGCCCTTGCCCCGGTTCTTCGGGGCGCTGGGGCGCACGCGAAAGTCGTCGTCGCGGCTGTCGGTCATGGCTGCGCTCCCCGCAAGCTTGGGCGTGTCCTGTCGTGCGAAGCACGCGGACATGCCAGCATTGGCGCGACCCTCGCGCCAAACGCGGCACGGTGGCGAAGCCGCTCCGTGCCGCGTTCCCCCCATGTGCTGACTGGCTTTCGACGCGGCCAGGTGCCGCGTCCTTTTGTCTTGCCTTCCGCCTTTGCCCTTCGCTGTCGCTCCAGGCAACGGCGGCCCGGCGGCGCTGCTGCGTGAACAGACAGCGCGCCGGCGAAAGCGCCAATGGCCGCAGGCCGGGCGCGTTCGAGGCAAGACGCCTGAACGTTGGACGGCTGCGCCGGATGCTGCGCGACGTGCGGTGCGAATGCACCGGCACGACAGGCGCAGCGACACTGAAGCAGCCAGCAGAACGACATGCCCGATGGCACGTCAGAGCGCAGCGAATCGGCGGCCATCATGGGCGTATCTCCGGCCACACCGGATGCGCAACGCCGATCACGGCGGATGCGCTGACCGGGCCGAAATAGCGGCTGTCGAACGATGCTGGATTCGTCACGCTCAACAGGAGCAGTTCGCCCGGTTCAAGGCGGCGGCAAAGCTGCAAGGACGGCAGCGCCCGGCCCAGCCGGTCGGCGGGCAGTACGGCGGCCGAAGGCACGCCGTCGATGCGTACCTGACCGGCGACGATGCAGACGTGTTGCGGCGCGACCGCGCCCACACGTTTGAGCAGCGGAACGCGCGTCGGCAGGTAGCCGCGCTGCGCAGCGAGCGCGGCAGCCGTGGCCGGAAGCGGCACCAGCACGATGCTGTCCACGGACAACGGACGTGGCAGCGAGGCGGTGCGCGGGTCGAACGGGTCAATGCGATACCAGCCGACCGCCACGCTGTCGGACGGGTTGTAGGTCAGACGCGGCAGCGGCGACACGAAAGCCGCCCAGGCCAGCGCAGCGAAGCCGATGGCGGCCAGTGTCGCCAGCACGATGCGAGCGCGCAGGCGTGAGCGAGGACGCGGCGCCACGTCGGGCGCGTTGGGTGTGGTGGTCGGGGCGGTCATGGCAGCACCTTCCCGGCCAGCCAGGCGGTATGCCGCTCGGTGGTGTATTCGGGCAGCGCAAGGCGAGCCGCAAGACGGTTGCCCAGCGTGCGCCAGTACGCCGGCGACACGTCGATGGCAGCGATGCCCAGCGCCTCGATGCCGTCGATGCGCTCCAGCACGGCGCGCACGTTGGCATCGCCTTCGGTGTGTAGGAGCAAGCGCGCGCCCGGCTGAACACCGGGGATGCGCTGCGCCGCGTCCAGCGGTGTGCAAGCCTGCATCACCATGAGTTGCCAGCGGATCGTGCCGTAGTCGTTGGCCTGCCAGCGGATGCGGCAGAGCATCGCGCCCGGCAGGAACACCGCGCAGCGCCGCCAGCGGTCGAGCTGAAGCGTGCGCGCCGGTTCGCCGAAGCGCAGGTAGAGCTTGAAGCGATGTTCGAGGTAGGCCAGCGAAACGCGCGTCAGCGGCACATTGCCGGCCTGTCCGGCGAGTGCCGAAAGCGCAGGCAGCGGCGCAGCCGGTGCCGCGTTCGCGGCAGGCCAAGCGAATGCGTTCATGGTGTGTTCTCCGGCGGAAACTCCCGCTCCAGCAGGCCGCGCAGCAGGTCGGCCACGGTCACGCCTTGCGTGAAGGCCGACACCTTGATGCGCGCCCGCATGGCGGGCGTGATGTCGAGCGTGAGGCGGGCCGTGTAGAGGTCGCCTTTGCCCAGCGCGTCGGCATCGCCCTGACGAATCCACGCCTCGGCGTGCGGATTCGCGGGCGGACGTGCGCCGATGCCGACGCGCTTGCCCGTGCGTTTGCTGTTGGGTGGCTGCTGCGCTGTCATGTCGGCCACCGCAGCAGTTCGTCCACCAGGGCGGTGATTTCGCGGGCGGCGGCACTGTCGGGCGCTGTCTCGCGTGCGAGCCGGCCAGCGGCCACGCTGTCGGCGAAGACGATGCGCTGATGCACCTCCGAGCGCAGCGCGGGCAGCGGCTGTTCGGCGAGCGATTGCCGCGCCTCGCGCCCGATGATGGTGGTGCTGACGCGCCGGTTGATGACGAAGGCCGCGCGGAGCAGCGGCCGGAACACCTGCGCCTCGCGGATCAGCGAAACCATTTCCGAGCTGGCCCAGAGGTCGTAGGGGCTGGGCTGCACCGGGATCAGCACGCGCTCGGCCGCCAGCAGCGCGGAGCGCGCCAAGGCGGCGATGCGCGGCGGCCCGTCGATGATGACGTGATCGGCCCGCCTGGCGAGTTCTGGCGCTTCCTGATGCAGCGTTTCGCGTGCGAGGCCCACGGCGCTGAACAGCCGTGGCAAGCCTTGCTGGCTTCTGCGCTGCGTCCAGTCCAGGGATGAACCCTGCGGGTCGGCATCGAGCAGGACGACATGCTGGCCGCGCATCGCCAGTTCGCCCGCGATGTGCGTGGCGAGCGTGGTCTTGCCGACACCGCCTTTCTGGTTGAGCAGAGCGAGGATCATGGCGCGGCCCTCCCTGCTGGAAAGCCGGGCTTTACCTGCCGTGCAAAACGCTGTTCGCCGTGCCGTTTCTCGGTTGTCCACCGAAACGGCGCGCTTCTACTAAAAGTTATGTATTTCTTGTTAGGGAAGTTAGAGGGGCCGCAAACCCGCGCCGTTATTGGCTTTCCGGCGTTTTCGTACTCCTGATAGCACGATAGGCGTACTCCCGATAGCACGATACCCGGTACTCCTGATAGCACGAGGCCGTCCACACCTTTTCCACGAGTTATCCCCGTGCCGTGTGCAGCACGGGCCGGAAGGTCAGCAGTTCTTGTCCGTCGTCCGGCATTCGCTCGATGCCCAGGACGTAGCCGGGCAGCGACTGCCGCGCCACCAGGACGCGCAGGTCGTAAGCGAAGTCGGAGAAGCGCGCAGCGCTGCCCGACTTGCGGTGCAGGTGCCGGAAGTCGAATTGCCAGCCGCCCGGCTGCTTGCCGCCGTGCTTGCGCACCAGGCGGTACAGCCAGCGCTCGATCCCGCCCTTCAAGCGGAAATAGGCTGGGTCGATGGTCAGCACCAAGGCGGCATCGAGCACGCCCGCATAGAACCAGTCCGGCAGGATCAGTTCGATGCCCAGCGGCACGCCGCTGGCATCGGCCAGTTCCTTCCACTCGTTGATCCACGAGAAGCGATGCAATCGCCTTCCCGTGGTTTCGCGGATGGACGTGGCCACCGTGGTCGATTGCAGCCGGTCGAGCGCGGCTTTCAGGCGCAGGTAGTCGTTGAGAGACGTGCCGCGCCCGATGAAGCGCAGGATCTCGTAGGGAGTGGCGCGTATCCAGCGCGACGGGCGCAAGCCCGCGTCGCGCGCCTCCACGATCTGCGAGGCGGCCCAAATCAGCAGGTCGGCATCCCATATCGTTGCGATGCCGTGCTCCTGCGTACCCTCCACGCGGATGGTGATGCCGCCGGCGCGGAAGTCGATCGGCGCGGTACGCCGCGACTTCGCCAGCGAGAAGAACGGAAAGGCCATCAAGTCCTGGCTGTCGCGGGGTGCCATGTCGCCCGGCAGCGCGCGGAACAGGTCGAGCTGTTCGCGCTGCAAGGCTTGCCCTGGCGGGCTGGACATGGCGACGGCCACCCACGCGCCAGCGATCAGCGGCCATCACGGTAATCGCCCGCGTGGCGTTCGGCATATTCCGGGTCGGAAGTCGCCTCGTAGCTGCGCTGGTCGGCCCAGGCATCGAGGTCGGACACCGCGTACATGACGCGGCGGCCGAACTTGCGGAACTTCGGGCCGCCGCCGATCACGCGCTGTTTCTCCAGCGTGCGTGGCGACAGGCGCAGGTACTCGGCGGCTTCGTCGTTGGTCAGGTAGCGTTGGGGCTGCGCAGGCGCAGCGACAGCAGCGGCGGCAGGCCGCAAGGGAGCGGGTCGCATGGGATGTACCTCCATCAAGCCCGGCCACACCACGCGGCCGGTTAGAGGCACTTTCAAGAAAGCGAGGCTGCTTGCTAAGGGACGATCTACGGGGGACGCGAAACGTCCCCCCCTACTGCAACGGCGGCGGAAGCTGTGCCAGGCGGCGATAGCCGCCACGCATCAGCGCATCGCCACGACGTACCAGCCGCCGCACGCGGGCACGTAAGGCGCTGTCCTTGTGCCAGTCGGCGGCGACGGCATCGGCGCCGAACAGCCCTTCGGCCACTTCGCGCAATGACGCGCCCGCCAGGGTCGCGTCGAGCGTCTGCAAGGTGTGCAGTTCCAGCACCGCGGCCGTCGTGGGCCTGGAACGGGCCGCCGCCGCAGGCGTGGCAACCGTGGCCACGGCCAATGCGTCCAGCTCGGACGCGAGCGTGCGATAGCGCGCGCAGGGCGTGGCGCAGGCGCGGGTGGCGTAGAGGTAGGCCATGCCGTCTTCCAGGCCCGGCGCGAGCGCGAGCCGCAGGCAGCAGCCGGGCCAATGCGACACCAGCACCAGGCGCTTGCCGTCGTGGATCAGTTGCTTGCGGCCAGGGACGCGCCAGAACTCGAAGGCATGGGCTTCGGGTGGCGGGTCATCGTCCGGGTAAACCTGCACGACGGCATCGTGATCGGGAAACCAGGCCGGATGCGCGTCGCGCGCATCCAGGGCTGGGTCTTCCAGCAGGCGCAGGCCCCACGCCTGCGCCGTGTCCGGCCGGCGGCGGCGGCGCAGCCAGTCGCGGCGGTAGTCGGGATTTCGGCGCAGGTATTCCCACGCCAGCGCAGGGCCGTCAAGGTGCAGAACGTAGAGATAGGCCGCTGTCGGATACCAGTGTTCGGCGCTGCGATCAGTCATGGCGAAACCTCCCTCTGTTTGGGATGCGTCGCCACGATTTCCGCGATGCGGGAACTATCGAAATGCCATCAGGTCGTCATCAAAATTGGTTAGGCTGTAACTGTCGGTGTCAAGACCATTTGGCTCTGCGTGTTGCGGAAATCGTCTGAATGCGACGGCTACGCCTTCAGGAAAATGACGCGCAGCACCGAACACCGTGCCGCAGCCCGCGCCCAAGATCAGGACTGTTTTCAACAGGATCGCACCACTTCGGTGCAAGAATGCGGATTCAGACCTGCACGGTCTTGATCAAGATTGAAATAGTCACGATGCGCCCCGGCTGGCTAGGCCGCGCTGGTTTTCATCAGTCCGTGATCGCGCCGTTCTCCTGCGCCAGCCGGACGTACTCCGATAACGGGCGCACCGCCTGGAAATACCGATCCCGCCGCACCGGCAGCTTGCGCGGCCCGACGATGCCCGCCAGGTCGGACAGCTTGACCATCCCGAGCTCAGGCATACCGATACCGAGGTCGATCAGGCCGTAGGCCGTGTCGCCATCCGCCGGGTCGAGCGACACCAGCAGCCAGGTCACATGCGCGTCCGGGGTGAACAAGCGCACCACGGGCAGCGGGTCGAGCCGCTGACCAGCGGCGAGCGCCGCGCCGTGGGCCAGCAGCCGGGCGCGTTCATCAGCGGTGACAAGCGGCAGGGTCATGGGCAGCTTCTCCACGAAACCGACGATGCGCGAATGCGCTTTGGTGCCGAAGCGCAGAACTGCCGAAACGCATCCGTGCATTCGTGTGGAAGCACCGATGTGCAAGCCATCGCATCCGTAGAAGAACAGAAGCGCCGAAGCGGAATTGTCGGAAGCCGGAAAGACACGGATGCGATTCCCCGGTTCTGTCGGAATCCGCATCTGCGGATTTCCGTAAAAGCACGAAAGCGGGCCTTTCAGCCATGAATGAACACTATAGATTGTAGCCCTATAGGGCGCAATGGGCTGTCATCTTGGTTTTTATGGGGAAACCAAGTTAGTGACAGCGAAACACTCATTGGCAACGGCAATACGGACAGTCAGGAAGGCGCGAGGCTTGAGCCAGGAAGCGTTCTCCGACGTGTCCAGCCGCACCTATATGAGTACGCTGGAGCGCGACTTGAAAAGTCCGACCCTGCACAAGCTGACCGAGCTGTGCGAGGTCATGGAAGTGCATCCGCTGACGCTGTTGACGCTGGCCTACGCCGGCGACGACACGCACAAGGCCGACGAACTGCTGGCGCGGGTGCGCCAGGAGTTCGAGGCCGTGCTGAAAGAGCGCGACGCGCCCTAGCGCGTCTGAATGCCCGCAAGCGGAGCGCGCAGCGCCGCCAGGCGCGAAGGCGTGAGGGATTGAAGCCGAATGGACATGACGCCATTGGCGGCATGGGGCGCAGCCCGAAAGCCCGGCGGCGCAATGCGCCGACACGCCATGCTGTTCCTACTGCCACGGGCTTCGAGCCATTCGACCATCACCAATGCAATGCTGGCCTTGGACATGCGGGACATGGGGCAACTGCCGAAACCCTGTGCGTGCGATGCTGCGATCAGCAGCACCGCGCCCCGCCGCAATGGGCGGGGCGCGGTGGGCGGCCGTCAGGCCGCCTTGGGCTTGCTGCGCGACCAGATGAGGTCGTGCGTGTCATTCTCGCCTTCGATCAGGCGGGCATAGACCGTCGCCGGGAATGAAGGATCGTCGATGGCCACCGACAGGTAATCCCGCCCGGCCTCGCTGGTTTTCTTCCACGCCGCGCCGAAGTCGTGGCCGGCCGCTTGCAGGCGGAAGTCCGGGGCGCTTTCGTTCTCGCCCTTGTCGTTGGGAACCAGCTTGACCTTGAAGTTGAGGGTCAGGGTGCGGAGCTGGCCGGTGAAGCCGTCTTTCTCTGCGGTGAAGGTGCCGATGTTAGCCATGATGATTTCTCCTTTCGGGTTGAACAAGGTCGCGCCAGTGCGTCCTTGTTGTGATCCGTCCGGCGGGGGATGGGCTGGCCGCACCGCGCAGCGGTCGCAACACCGTGGAGAACCTGGAAGCGAAAAGAATTTGTCCCGCGAGGAATGCGCGCAGCGCAGGGGGAATTGTTTTCGCTGGAAGGTTGCGGCCATGAAGCCCAGCCACCGCCAGGATTCACAACAACACAAGGACGTACTGGCCGCCCGCTCCCGAATGGAGGCATGGCCGACTCGGCATCCCCGCGCGACGGCTTCACCGGCCTGCGCCCTGACACGGGCAAGGACAATGCCCAGCGACAAGGTGAAAGCGTCCCTACTGCTGCTTGCGGCCCTTTGCGTGAGGCGTGGCGTGGAAGCTCCATTGCAAGGCCGGGCGGCGTGTCGGTGAACCGTCCTTCGTGACGTACAGGCGACGAACCGCCAGCGTCGAGGACGGCACGCTTTCGTGCAACCTGCGGCAGCAAGCCGGGGCGTAGCCCCACACGCCCGTCCATTGCGGTGGGGCGCGTTCGGAATGTCGTCGGCGCTGTGCGCCGACGCACTTATGGGCTTCGAGGGTTTCCCGCGCACAAGGTCACTTGTGCGCCGCCCCTTCGCCGTCCGCCCGAAGGCGGCGAAGGGGCGTTCTGGCTTTGGGCTTGGAAACCGGGCGCGGCCACCGCCGCGCCCGGATTTTTGACCATCGGCACCAGGGCGGAACGGCCTGGGGCCGATGCTGATGGAACAGCGAAGCGCCCCGGCCGAAACCGGGGCGCTCGGTGGTGGTGAAGGTCAGGCGGCGAGTGCGTGGGCCTGCTGCTCGTCGTCGTTGTCGATGGCTTCCGGCTCGTCGTTCGTCACCGCCTGCGGCGCATCCTGCGCCGTGGTGTCGTCGGTGCCTTCGGCCTTGAAGATGGCAGGCATCCAGCCGGTGCCATCGGCCAGCCGCTCGGCTTCGCTGGCAATGTCGGCCTTCTTCAACTTCGCCAGCCGGGTGACGTGCGCCGGGGCGTACTGCTCCACGGCTTCCAGAATCGCGGCCTTCGGCACATGCCGGAAATAACCCTCATTGGTGGGCTTCCACCATGCGGCCATGTCCAAGCCGACAGCCTGCGCCAGTTCCGCGCCCGGTTGCTGCGGCGTGGCGCGGGGTGTCACCACGTCCACCGTGACGGCCACGGATATCGCCAGCAGCCGCACCAGTTCATCTTGCGACTTCGCTAGCAGCACGGCGAACAGTTCGGCGCTGTCCTCCGGCAAGCCTTCGCCTGCTACCTGCTGCAACTCGCGCAGCGCCACGGCGGCGGGCGAATCCGGTATATCCGGGGCGATGCCTTCCAGCCGGTCTTGCGCTTTCAGGCTCACGCCCAGCGGCAAGTCGTGGCCGTAGTGGCTGCCCTGCAAGACGGTCTGCACCATGCCATGCACCAGCGCGGCCAGCGCCACTTGCGGATGCCGGGCGACTTCGATTTGCAGCGCGGCGGTGCGGTGGGCGCTCAACCGCTGCGCCAGCTTGTCGGACATGGCGGCGGTCTTGGGCTGCTCGTCGTCCTCGCCTTCGTCGTCGTTCCCGGCTTCGCTTTCGCTGCCGAAACCTTGGCGCAGGCGTTCCAGTGTGCGCAGCGCCTTGGCCTCGGCCTCGCGCATCAACCCGCGATGAATCACTGCCTGCCCGTTGCGGTCGATGGTGACGATGGCACCGGCTGCGGCCTTCACGGTCGTGCCGTAGTCCTGCAAGCCATCTTCCAGCGCCTGCAACTGCTCGCCCACGGCTTCGCCTTCTTCCTGCAAGGCATCGGCCTTTTCCTCGTCTTCGGTATCAAGCGCGTCATCCACGGCGGCGGCCAGTTCGTGCATCTTGGTTTGCAGCTTCTCGATGCGCTGCGCTTCGCGCTTGTTCGGTTCGCGGCGCTCCCTCGGCGCACGCTGGAAGGCGTGCAGGTCGGCATGGGTCACGGCGGGGGTGGCATCCACCCACGCCCAGCCTTCGTCCTTCACCTCGGCGGCGATACCTGCCAGCTTGTCTTGCGCCAGCCGTTCCAGCAGCGCGGCATCGGTCAGATACACGCCCGCGTCACCTTCCGCGAACAGGTCACGGCGCACACCACCGCCTGCGGCTCCGTAGGTATCCAGCCCCACGAAACGCACCAGCGGATGCCGGTATGCGTCAATCTCGCGCTCGGTGAGGCGGTCGCGCAATTGGGAAGGGTTGCGCTGCCACGTCGGCGCGTCGTAGAACGCGGTTTCCTGCGCGGCGTGGTCGTCGGTGATGGCAAGGGCCATCAACTGATCGAGCGTCACGGCTTCGGCGCGGTAGTCGGCCAGCAGCCGGGGCGAGACGTTCGCCAGCTTCAAGCGGCGCTGCACCACCAGCGGCGTGACGCTGAAATCGGCGGCTATGTCCTCGATGGGTCGGCCTTCGGCCACCAGCGCGGCGAATGCCTCGAACTGGTCGGCGGGGTGCATGGCTTCGCGCTGCACGTTCTCGGTGAGGCTGGCCGTGCGGGCGGTGCCATCGGCCACCAACAGGCAAGGCACTTCCCATTCCTTGCTGATGCGGCGCTTCTTCGCCAGCAGCTTCAACGCGGCCAGCCTGCGGCCACCGGCCACGACTTCGTAATGCTCGCCATCGGCGGCGGCAATGACGATGAGGTTTTGCAGCAGGCCGACACGCTGAATGCTCGCGGCGAGTTCGGGAATGGACATGCGCGGGGTCTTGCGCACGTTGCGGCCAGCAGGACGCGACACCAGCCGCGACAGCGGAACCAAAATCAGGTTCTTGGTCGGGTCGGCGGCTTCCAGCGGGATAGCGGCGGCGGTGTTGAGGGCGCGGGCTTCGGTTTGGGTAATGGCGTTCATGGTGATAACTCCTATCGGTTCAGGGATGCAGCAGCGAAGAAAGCGGCAAGGGCTGCTGCCTGCCCCTGCCGCGTGGGGAATCAGGCCTTCAACTGGCGCAGGCCATCGGCCAACATCCAGAGGGCGCGATTGAGGCGCACATCGGAATCAATGCCCTGCACGGGGCGGGTCTGCTGGCGGCGTCCGTTGGCGCTGCGGCCATGCAATCCGCCTTTGGTCAGGTTTTCTTGGGTGCGGTTGAACACGCTCCACAAGTCCGGGCGGCGGTCGTCGAACCGGCGCGGCATCAGGATTTGGCTTTCCGTGATGGGCGCGGGCTTGTTATCGGTGGGGTCGTACTTGAGGGCCAGCGCGGAACGGGCGAACACTTCGGCTTCGCCTTCGTCCAGCGTGATAGCGCGCATCAGGTCGCGGGATTCCTTCACGCGTTCGAAGCCGCTCAACACCTCGAAAGCGCCTTCGATGACAGAACCGGCCACGTCGCCCTTGTGCGGCACGCGCACATCGGCCACGGTATCGCCGCACACAAGGCCATTGCTGCAAACGAACCGGAACATTCCGGCCAGCATCTGATAGCTGCTGGTGCCGTCGTGCGAGTTCAGCAGCACGATTTCATTGGCTTCCGCGCCGTTGATCTGACTGGCATGGCGCAGGCGAATCATGTGTTTGGTGTAGTCGCGGCGGTCGTCGTGCCGCACGCGGGTTTGCGCTGCCATGAAGGGTTCAAACCCTTCCTTGCGCAGTTCCGCCAGCACGGCGGCGGTGGGAATGTAGGCGTACCGTTCGGAGCGGCTATCGTGCGGGGCCTCCGCGAAGATGGACGGGGCTACGCGGCGGATTTGGTCGTCGGACAGCGGGTAGTCACTGCGCAGCGTCGGGGAATGGGAAGCGAATCGAGATGCGAGTTGCATGGTTTTCTCCAATGAGTTGCTGTGGTTTCAAAGCTGACCGGATTCCAAGATTCGGAGCCCGTTGTGGCTTCGGTTGGTTCGGCGCAGAGACCTGGGCCGGTCCTGTTTGCCGCCGTCTTTCCTGAGTTCATCGCCCGCGAAAAACCGGGCCAGCGAGGGACTGGCCGTCAAGGGAGAAGCGCAGGGTTGGTGCGGCCCGCAGCGCAGCGAGGACTCGGCCCTGCGCGCCTTGACGGCCAGGCACCGCGGGCTACGGTCGCGGGAAAAAGCGATGAACTTGGGGAAAGACGAACAGCGGCCAATGGGCCAGGGGGTGCGCTGAAACCAACGCCGCGCGGCGAGCGCCCCTGCGTGCCAGCGGCACGCCTAGCTGGATGGCTGTTGGTCGATCAGGTGCAACCTGTTCGGTGCATGCGAGGGGCGCCAAGCAAGGCGCGGCGGGGATGGGCTGTCCAGCCGATCCCCTGGAGGGCAAGCGCCGCGCGCAGGCCAGGAGCGAAGAGACGGCCGGAGGCATCAGGGATCAAAGCCGCATGGCCGCGACTCGGCACGAGGCGCGGGGCAACGCCCGCGAGCCCGACGGCGGCACGCCGGGATGCTCTACTGTTCACAACAAAATGTAAGTGACGCAATAGTACTTATGAGCCACAATGTAGCTACATCTATTGTGAGCGCAACAATGGCAAGTAACGACGTCGTTCGTGCCCGGATTGACGGGCAGATTAAAGAAGCCGCAACTGTTGTTCTGGCTGAAATGGGGTTATCAATTTCGGATGCGATTCGGATGCTGCTGACCCGAATCGCGGCAGATAAGGCACTCCCCTTTGACATCAATCGTGTGTCGTCCGATTCTGATCGGAAGGCACCATAAGGTTGCGCTGAGGCAAGGCCCGCAAATCGTTTCTCTGAACAGTAGGGATCAAGAATAGTTCATGGCATCTATCAGACCTTCAGCATTCAATCAACGTGAGCGTTTGGACGGCGGCCCCTTCCTTGTCATTGAAGCAGCCGAACCGGAAGAGGAAGGCATTAACGTTTTCTTCACTGATATTCCCGCAGCGGAGCGCAAGCCGGATTCGCCAATAGCGAGACTGCTCAATGTGTGTCCAGACAGATTGACCATTTGGCCTCTTAATATTCGAGAAGATCGCGACGATTACCTGCAACCTAAATACGGCACCCTTGAACGCATCGTCGTCGCTCGGCCTGTTATCGAGCCCTACATACTGCCAGAGACTACTGACGATGTCGTTGGGCTTCTTGAGCAGTTGCCGGATGGGTTTGCCAAAGATTTTCGATTCGGTTTGGGGCTTCTGTGGGAATATCGGCAAATTTGCGAAACAGCCGCCAGCTTAGAAAACGTAAGCATACTCATTGTCCACAAAGGAAATGACGCGAAAATTGATTCGCCATTCTTTATTCTCGGAATAAGAAGATTTCATGAATTAAGAAAAGAATTAAATCGCATAGCCTCTCGCCACCAGAGAGACGCGCGCAAGGACAAGCAATTTCATGTCTACCAGACCTTATTACATGCTGCCGATTCAGCACAATTTCCCGCTCTAAAGAAGAGCGTAAGACCTGATGCACTAACGGAAATGACCGATGGTGGGCGGCAGCATGTGACGCTTTCCAAGCGTGATCGGCGCGCCGCTGTTCGCATGGTTCAAGACAATATAGAAGCACTGGCGGAATCTGAGCCGCGCTCGCTGCTGGCATTAAAGAATGATATTGAGCTCATCACACTGAATCAACTGATTGAGCGATACCAGGAAATGCTTGGAAAAGGACTGACGGAAAGCAAGTGGCAAAGCTTCTTTCTGGAAAATCCTTTCATACTTAGTCTTGCATTTGCCGTTCCAGCCATGCTGGTTCAGGGGCAAGCTTATGCAGGTGGCAAGCGACTTAACGGGTCCGGCGGAAAATTTTCAGATTTTCTATACGCATCCGCTTCCACGGGCAATCTTGGCCTCATTGAGATAAAAAAGCCGCAAACCGAACTGCTAGGAAAATCTCCCTATCGTGGAGATGATGTTTTTGGCCCATCGACAGAATTGGGTGGAGCGATTGCTCAAATTCTAGATCAGCGTTTCAAATTGCAGAGTGAACTACCCGTCATAAAAAATAACATGAACCGATACGACCTCCACAGCTATGCGGTTCGCTGCATAGTTGTCGCTGGCATGACGCCACAAGAGCATCAGCAAAGAAAGTCATTCGAGCTCGTTCGAAATGCGTTCGCAGAGATCGTGATCGTGACTTTCGATGAACTACTTGCAAGGCTAACCGAGATTAAAAATGCGCTCCAACCGATTCCTACCTTAGACACGGTGCCGTTCTAAAACCAACTGACAGTTGGCCATTCCGTAGTTGGGATCAATGGCTGCAGTGTTCAACCAATCCATCGGCCGATCGGCATGTGGATTTCAACAACAAGATTGAATCAAATGCATATATCCAAGCTCAGCCTGGTCAACTACCGGAACTTTCCCAACACGAAGCTGCTGTTCCAGAAGGGTATCAACACTGTCATCGGCGAAAATGGATCTGGCAAAACCAATCTCTTTCGCGCAATCAGATTGCTGCTTGATGACAACATGATTCGCTCTGCCTACCGGCTGGAGCATACCGACTTTCATCGCGGCCTAGGGCGCTGGCAGGGACATTGGATCATCATCAGTCTTGAGTTTGAGGAAATCTCTGCGGATGAATCAGTGCAGGCGCTCTTCCGACATGGGACGGGCGTAATTGAGGAAGAGGCGAACGGCAAGGCCACTTACAACCTGATCTTTCGTCCGAAGAAGGAAATCAGGCTGCGACTTTCTCAATTGAACGATGGTGATCAGGCAGGCCTCGACGCTATCCTGAACCCGGTCACCATCGACGACTATGAAACGATTTTCACAGGTCGGAGTGAAGCCGACTTCAACGACGAGGCCTTCTATAAGGATGTGGTCGGCGACTTCGCGAATGTTCGATTCAATGAAGAGGTTGAATTTCGTGTTATCGGCGCGAAGATTCCGAACGTGCTGTCCGTCTCCAAAGAAATTTCGTTCACTTTCGTCCAGGCGCTACGGGACGTCGTCTCCGAATTTCACAACAACCGGACAAATCCGCTCTTTTCGCTTCTGAAGGGCAAGAGCGGCGATATCGACCCCGTGGCGTTCCAGGCTATCACCGACGGGGTAAAGGCATTGAATGACTCCATCGAAGCGTTGCCAGACGTGCAGGTCGTCCGGACGGATATCAGAGACACCATCAAGGATGCGGCGGGTGAGGCGTATTCGCCGTCTTCTCTTTCTATCAAGTCGGATCTGCCAGACGAAGCTGACAAGTTGTTCCAGTCGCTCAAGCTGTTCGTTGGCGAATCGGGGGAGAGCCACGAAGGACCGATCCACGAGCTGAGCCTTGGTGGAGCAAACCTGATATTCCTCACGTTGAAACTGCTTGAATTCAAGTATCAAAAGGCTAAACAGTCGATCGCCAACTTTCTGCTTATCGAAGAGCCGGAAGCTCACATTCACACACATATCCAGAAAACACTGTTCGACAAGCTCAAATACGACGACACACAGATCATTTATTCGACCCATTCGACGCACATCTCTGAGGTCAGCAATGTTCAGAACGTGAACATCCTCGGCAGAGAAGGTGATCGTTGCGAGGCATACCAGCCTGCAATTGGCCTAAACCCAGAAGAGATCGGCAACATTCAACGCTACCTGGATGCTGTCCGTAGCAACTTGTTGTTTGCCAAGAGCGTCCTCTTAGTGGAGGGCGATGCAGAAGAAATTCTCGTTCCGATCCTGATCAAGAACGTGCTAGGCGTCAGCCTTGATGAACTCGGCATCAGTTTAATTAATATCCGCAGCACTGGATTTCAGAACGTCGCGGTTCTTTTCGATGATGCCCGAATCCGGAAGCGGTGCAGCATCGTCACCGACCTTGACAAGTCCATCATTGACACAACGCCGGCGGCGGGAGACTCCGAAGGGCTGCTCCGGCGCAAGGGCAAGTATCAGGCATCCCAGGAAAAAGGGGTCGCCAGGAAAGCGTTATTGGAAGACACCTTCAAAGATAACGGGTGGGTTTCTCCATTCTTTGCCCCCCATACCTTCGAGGTCGACTTCATTGCCGCCGGCAATGCGCGTAAGGTGGTCGGCATCCTTCCTGATGTCTACAAGGATGCACCAACCATCGCGACGGCCAAGGCGGAGCTCGAATCAGCGGACATCGCGTTGTTCGGTCAGCGCGCATTGACCATGGCGGACAACTACGGCAAGGGATGGTTTGCCATCTTGCTGGGAAAGAAGATCGATCCGCAGACCGCCATTCCGAAGTACATCTTGGACGCCATCGCTTTTGCGCATCCGGTGGTCACTAAGGAAGTCTGGTTTAACGTGCTGAGCTACCGCGTGAACTACATCGATGCAGAAGATATCTTCACTGCGTCTGCCGTATTCGACGACTTTAGGGCCAAGCTGCTGGCCTTCCGAAATGGAGACATCGACTTCGTCGGCATCCGAAACGAGATGCTTGCCACGTTCCCAGATGATCGCATCAACGATGTACTCGCGGTGTTCTGATCATGTTCATGTGGAACAAAGATGATCTGAATCCCGAGCAGGAAGCAGCCATTCTGAAGCCAGGGAGCGTCTTTCTCATCGCTTGCCCGGGCAGCGGGAAAACGCGCACGCTCACCTACAAAATCGCCTATGAGTTGTCCAGGCTGAAATCGAACAAGCAGTTTGTCGTTGCCATCACTTATACGCACCGTGCCGCCGACGAAATCCACGAGCGCATTGAGAGCCTTGGGGTGGATACATCCCGATTATGGATAGGAACGATACATTCGTTCTGTCTTGAATGGATATTGAAACCGTACGGCATCTATCACGAAGCGTTGGATCGAGGCTTCCGTGTGATCGATCAGCATGAGCGCGAGAAAATCCTGGAGGCATTGTGCAAGCCTTACCAGAAGCCAAAAATAACATTCTGGGATTGTGAGTTTTATTACACCGAAACTGGATATGTGCTCTCCTGCCCACAAGATTGGAAGCATTCGGGTCTTCACGTCATATTGGGCAAGTATTTTGAGATTCTGCACGAAAGTCGGCAGCTAGACTTTGAGCTCATTCTTTACTATGCGTACCAACTGATCGCACGTCATCCTGCGATCAGCACTCTTCTGGCACAGTTGTTCTCTTTCGTGCTGATCGACGAGTATCAGGACACCAAACGAATTCAGTATTCGATCATCACCGCCATTCTGAAAGCTGGTCAAGGTGCGACCAAGGCCTTTATTGTCGGAGATCCTAACCAGGCGATTTATCAATCGCTTGGCGGATATCCGATTGCCTTCGAGGATTTCAAGGCGATGGCCAATATCGATTTGGACGAACTCGAACTGTCGCGGAACTACCGTTCTTCTGAGCGCATCATTGAGTACTTCGGAAACTACAACGTTCACAACACACGCATCGAAGCCGCATCCGAGGACAAGGCGTACCCAAGCCTTATTTCATTCGACGACACAGTGAGCAAAAATGATCTGGACGCTGAGCTCATCCGGCTCATCCGTTTCAACATTGAGACTATGGGCATCTCACCTCACGAGGTGTGCATTCTCGCGCCACAGTGGACGCATCTTGCAAGCATGACACGTCGTTTGGTCGCCAGCATGCCGGAGTACTCATTCGATGGCCCCGGTATGGTTCCCTTTGCACGGGACACAGAGAATTTCTGGTACAGGCTTTCTAAGATTGCACTTACTCAGGCATCGCCGGGAATGTATGTGCGCAGACTGCGGTGGGCCGGGGAGATTCTGAATGACCTAGAGGCGGCCGGGGCTAGCGTGTCGAAGCTCACGCGGAGGTCCTTGTTGAGGGAGTGCAATGCAATTAAGATCGATGAAACAGATGGTCTTACCTACTTGAGCGCATTTTTCGAGCGTCTGTTTGCAAACTTAGCAATCGACTTTCGCCTTTTCACGCTGCTTCAAGAGCATCACGTTGCCTTCTTCGATAGTTCGCAAGCCCGGGTAAATCGATTGAAGAGTGAAGGTAGCGAATTTATAGGCGATATTGAGACATTCAGGAAGGTATTTCAGCATAGGACTGGAATCACCATCTCGACGATACACGGCGTCAAGGGAGCCGAGTTCGATGCAGTGATCGCTTATGCATTATTAGAAGATATGGTGCCGCATTTCAATGATCCGAACGGTCAAGAAAGCGCGATGAAATTGCTGTATGTCATTGGTTCGCGGGCAAGGAAGAACCTGCACCTTGTTTCGGAACGAGGTCGAGTTCGCCAGTATTCTGGCGAAGAGTATCAAGTAACTCGCAAGCTTGCCTCATGCAGTTTTGGATACGATCAAATTCCATAGAAATCACGAGTAGCGCAACCGCGCTCTCTATGGGATGCCCTACAGCTTTGTTTAGCGTTTGGCTGAATCATCTGCGCGCGGCTCGCTCTGCATGCCCTGCTGTCGCCAGCTCAACATGCAAGCGGAGCGCGCAGGCCCGGATCACAGTGTCGGGCCGTGGAGGGCTGGCGAATGCCAGTCCCGTCAGGGATGAGCGAATAGCGAACGTGGAGCAGCGCGATCCACAAAGTGGAGACGCTCAAGGTTCCGTCGCTTACTATTTGGACTACGGCGAGTTGAGTAAAAAATATGAAAAATATCTTTGAAGAAATCAATGAATTTTCTTCGGAAAAAATCGCGTTATTCAGCTTTGGGAAATTTTGCTACGTCTTTCTTAATAAAGACCCGATCTTTGTCAAGAAATTGCTTCCCCTCATCCAAACCTCTCTGGCAAATGAGAGCTTTCAGGCAGACGTAATGCGTGCTTATACGGAGGGCTGCATGAATGAAAAGGCGGCCATTCTGAAAGAATTTGAAGCCAAACGCGACCATCCAAACGCAGCCAAGTTTTATGGGCCACAGCTTGATCTAGTGGACAAGCGATTGGCTATAAAGACAATCCAGCATTTAATGGACTACTTAAATAATTATCTCAACGAGTATCCGGGATCGCTAGAAATTCTCAACAATTCCTACAAGCATATCCATGACGAAGATGGTGTTTCGTACATAAAAGAAAATTACGCAAATTATCGCATTGGCTGCATTTTTTATTCCAAGCACCAATCAATCATGGGGAGGGCTGAGATGCTGGAGCTAAAATATTCCAAGGTAGTTGAACGTGAGTACGAGAAAATTGGAATTGACATAAGAAAGGAAGATGCTCAGTTCTCTAAATATAGTCTTGTCAGCCTGAACGAGAATATTCAGATATTCAACGACAAGGATAGTCAGACAATACGCGATGAACGCATAGGGCGACACTTCTGGATAAAAGTTCCGAGGAAGCTGCTTACCTCTATCGAGGAACTCATTGAAAAAGGAATGCTGTCCGAAATAGCATTCAGGATTGATTACGTCTCCGATTATGTCCCTGCAATGGAGGAGATGGAGTTTGGCGCTCCGTTGCGATTGAAAATATCTTCCCTTCCTAGATTGTCAAAGTTCTACTCCACCGATAAATATGAGAACAATCTATGGATTCACCATGACGCAGAGAAGCTAAGTTTGACTTTTGAAGAATTGATGGAGGACTTTGAGGTGGCAGGCGACGACGTCGTAACGCAAGTCATCCATCTTGAATACAGTTCAAAAGGCGATGATTTTTTTATAACTCACTTGGATCACGAATTTATCGTATATACGTTGGATAGCTATCAAGAAAGATTGAGCAATGCCAACATCAAGGGGCATAGAAAAATAAAGACATTCAAAATAGATAACTCAATGATCCCGTTTGATATAAATATTAGCGGGGATCTTTTTCTGTTTCAGGTTCTCGATTCGTATTTAAAAAATGATGACTTGATTCGTGAATATTTTGAAAAAATTAACTGACTTTATAGTTTGAGATATTTAATTAAAACAGCGATCGGCATAGAACATGGCGCTGCTGCCCGCGATAATCATGTGATTGGGCGCTCGCGCCCACTAGCCCCAGCGCATCCTTGAGCCGCAGGCCAGTTCCTTATCGGCCTATGGCGATTCCACACTAGCATGGAGCCTCGATAGAGCAAGAGATCCGTTGCCACATGCTCGTGCTGTGGTTTGGGTGTACGGTTGGACAGATGCTGCTGTCAGGACTTCTCGCCAGGCTGCCGCTGCTCGATCTGCAACCGCGCCCGTTCGGTCGCCTGCTGCAACCGCTCCCCCAGCACCGCACGCGGCGGCAGGGTCGTCAGGTATTCGGCTACGTGGATGCCCGACTTGTCCAGCTCCAGCAACTCGATCTGCTCTGACTTCTTGCCGGTACAAAGAATGATGCCCAGCGGCGAGGCTTCCTCCGGTTCGCGTTCGTGCTTGTCGAGCCAACGCAAATAAAGCTCCATCTGCCCCTTGTATGCTGCCTTGAACTCGCCGATCTTCAACTCCACCGCCACCAGCCGCCGCAGCTTGCGGTTATAGAACAGCAGGTCCAGGTGGAAATCCTCGTCGTCGATCTGGATGCGTTTCTGCCGGGCTAGGAAAGAGAAGCCCGCGCCCAACTCCAGCAAAAAAGACTCCATTTCGCGGATGATCGCGGCTTCCAGGTCGCCTTCCTGCCAGGTATCGCGCAGGCCCAGGAAGTCGAGGATGTACGGGTCGCGCATGACCAGCGCCGGCGACATGCGCTGCGCATCGCGCATCGCCGCCAGCTCTTGCGTGATCGTCTCGTCCGGCTTCTTGGACAGCGCCGTGCGCTCGTATAGCATCGAGTCGATGCGCTCGCGTAGCGTCCGCACGCTCCAGCGTTCGGCGCTGGCCATTTGCACGTAGTAGTCCCGCTGGAGCGGGTCTTTTAGCGGCAGCAGCGCCACGAAATGCGACCAGCTCAATTGTCGTGACAGCGTCACGACAATTGGCTCGTCCGAGAAGGTGGCGGCGAACTGCACCATCCGGCGCAGGTTCTTGTCCGCGAAGCTACGTCCGTAGTCGCGGACAAGCTGCGCCGCCAGGGTCGGCAGGATTTCGTCGCCGTACCCGGCCCGCTGCCCGGCAAGCACTTCCGTATGGATGCGCTGGCCAATGCGCCAGAACAGCAATGTCAGCTCGGCATTGACCGCCGAGGCGACGCGCTGGCGCGACGCTTCGATCAGTGCCCGGATGTCGCCCAGCAGCGCGGGCGGCGCTGCTGGCGCTGAGACGGATGCCTTGCGCCGGGTCATGCGGCCACCTCCTTGGCTCCCTGCATCCCGGTGATCGTCTTACGCCGATTCGCCACCAGTTCGGCCGCCTCTCGCACCGGCTTATCCTCGGTGTGGACGTAGCGCATGAACATGACGACGGTCTTGTGCGCCGTTAGCGCCATGCCGACCTTGACCGGGATGCCCGAATTGGCAATGTCGGTCGCCGAACGGTGGCGGATGCCGTGCGTGCCCACGTGCGTAGCGCCAGCCGCCTTGAGCGCACGGCTCCAGCCACCGTAATACTCGCCCGTGGTTAGATGCTTGCCAGCGTGGCTAGGAGAAGGCAGCACATAGCGGCTACCCTCCTGCCGGGGTGCCGTCGAGAGTAGCCGATAGGCTTCCTCGCTCATGGGCTTAGACATGCCGCCTGTCTTGCTGTCAGGCCAGACGACGCGCCGGTTCTGCAAGTCAACCCAGTTCCATTCCAGCGCGATGATTTCCGAGCGGCGGCCGGCGAACTCGAACTGCAGGCGGATTCCCAAAGGGATGACGTAGTTCTCCAGCCCCTCCGACTCGATCTTGTCGAGCTGTCGGAACAGGTTGCCCATTTCTTCGTCGCTGATGAGGTGAGTCGATTTGCCGGCAGGGAACATCGGGACGTGACGGCAAGGGTTGGTACCGTCGGGCCGATAGCCCCATACCTCGGCCATGTTGAACATCTTGCGCAAGACGCTGAATACCTTGTTCGCCTCGGTCTGCTTGTACGAAAGCTTTTCCATCAGTCCGGCGATTTCAGGACGCTTCACGTCCTGAACTTTCTTGCGTCCCAGCAGCGGAATAATGTTGCGATTGATGACAGCCTGATAGCCGGCTTGGGTGCTGAGCTTGTTGCGCTTCTTGGAGTAGTCCTCCATGAACTTCGTGCATAGCTCCTTGATCGTAGGTGCCTGGCGCGCCTCCGCCTTCTCTGCGGCGGGATCTCCGCCTCGGCGGACTTGGGCCAGCCATTCCTGCGCCAGCGACCGCGCCTGTTCGACGGTCAGCTCCCCGTACAGTCCTAGCGAGGGCTTGCGGCGCTCGCCAGCGTTCGTCCGGTACTGGAGCATGAACACCTTGCGACCCGCCGGGGTAATCTTGCACAGGAAGCCGGGGACCAGCGTGTCCCGGAGTTCGACGGCCTCTGCCTGGGGTTGCGCCGCATCGACAGCGGACTTAGTGAGTTTGATCTTAGCCATGATGACTCCTTGGAAAGACCTGGATTCCAAGGGCCGGATAGGAGTCAGGCGGTCGGAAGTCAGGTCAGGTTTCGGAAAGCACCGGCATATGTTGAACTCGCTTAAGTCATTGATAAACCTGCTGTATCGGGCTGTAGCGTAGTCCAGCGAATTTCGGTGCTGGAGTCATGGTGAAATAAAAAAGCCTCCCGTTTAGGCGCCTCTTAAGGATGGGTTTTCGTGGCTAAAGATGAAAAGCAACACGCTTCCCGGTTAGGAGAGTTGCCCAAATCCACTATGCCGGGTGAATGATGTGTTGATCCATGCTGACGGGTAGGTGTATGGGCAGATCCGCAGAGAGCGGCAGGCCAGTTTCATTTGCGGTTTTAGTGATGGGACATCAGGTTATCCACAAAAACGGTGCATAAACCTGTGACCGGAATCTGGATAAGATGGGATAATCATCATCGCGGTGCCATTACCTTGAAAGGGTGACCCGGTACCGGGTCACCCTGCCTCGCTTTTACTTCAGTTCCTCGATATTCAGCATAAATTCTGACGTTCCGCTGACGCCGGAAATCGATGGGAAAATCGGGAAGCTGCGGCTGTCACCCAGACCCAGATCCAGCTGAACGTTTTTGCTCTCCCCTGGTGCTGCGGAAACCCCATTCACCGTAACGCCGAAGGCCGCATCCTTACGTACCGTCAGTATCGCGTCCTGTTTCCCTGTTGCGATAGAACCGTCCTTCTTGCGCAGCTGGCTGGCATACAGTACAGCCAGCGGCGTGTTGTCGGACGTTTTCAGGGCGGTACTGACGGAGATGGTCTTAAGGTTCTCCAGACGTACCAGGTTGTTCGGCAGGTAGTTAAATTCGACGGCGCTTTCTTTAACGTTGTTCATCTCGTCTTTGGCATACACGGTCAACGTGTAGGTTTCACCGTCATTAAGTGACGGGAAGATCTTCGGGTAATTCGGTGTATAGAGATCATTTCCGAGATTTACCCAGGACAACTCAACAGCATCAGATACCGGTCCACCTCGAAGCGTCATGCGAGTTAACGAGGGTTTGGTCAGAGTATCTGCGAGCTGAATTCGGACGTTTTCCAAGCCGAACACTGTCACGTTGCTGGTGATAGGTTTGTTTTCGTAGTTGATACTGATGGACGGCGGCGAGTTATCGACCGTCACGGTTTTGTAGGCTAAGCTTCCCGTGTTGCTGAAAGAATCCTGGGCGTTGAGCTGCACGTTATAGCTGCCCTCCGGGATCTGTTTCAGGTTGAAGTCGTAAGTATAATTCCCGGTTGCTGTGTTACGCCCCGTTTGTTTTCCTGTCACGTTGATATCCGCGTTATTGCGGGATTTGTCAGACAACCACACCCGGCTCAGTTTAACGGCATCGAAATACCATCCGTCTCCTGGCTCGTTGACGAATACCTGAAGAATGTTGGTCGCATCATTGTAGTTGTAGCCAGTAACTGTGGGCCCCTTTGTATGCCAGGCGATGTTTTCCCAGAGCGGCATGAAGAAGGTGGACTCGGTTGTCGAACGCACTTCATAGGCAGTATGTATATAGCCGGTGGTACCGTTTGTAATCGCCTGTGTCAGGTCGACAGTACACGACGTTGACCCGGCAGGGATCTTGCAGGTGGCACTGCCGGTAATTGCTTGTTCGTAGGGGCGTGCTTGCACAGTGAAACGGATCTTGGTTAGGTTCACCGGCATATCTGAAGCCAGAAAATTTTTCCAGTCGACGCTATTGAACCAAGTGCCGTCAGACTTCTGTCGCTCAATCGCAGGACTCCCCCACGCAGGACTTTTTACCGCCGCCGGGTCCCAGTTCAGCCAGGAGGCGTACTGAGTCAGACCGCCACCGGCCCATTGGTACCTGTTCACAGGGCGATAGTAGTTTCCATCCAGAGTACCCTGTGGGAGCTTCACTTCTACGTACACATAGGTCGTGTCTTCTGAAATAACCTTAGAGCCGCCATAATTGTTAAGAATGGTGATGCCGCCGTTACGGTATGGCTGCCAGTTAGTTCGGGGAATACGAATGACCATCCGGTACGGGTTTTCGAGTACAGAGAGCCCCCGCACAAACGGTACGTACCCTGAAGAGATCCCTGGAACCACACTCGTACTGACTCGTGAGTCATGGACCGCAAAGGGCGTATATTCACCTATCTGGTCATCAAATAAAAAGCGCTGCGGAGGAATATTCAGCGTGTTTCCGGCCTTATCAGTGATGATAAAATTGAAGGTGAATTCTTCATTGAGATCGCTGGTGGGCATGCCAGGTTGAGTGACCGCTTCCTTTATCCAGGGGTAAAAGGCACGTTTTGCCGCCGTGTCGTAGCTGAGTGTATTATCGGAAACGACTGTTCCATTGCTGCGCTTGATGACCAACCGGATCTTGTCTATGCCATACGCATCATCAACGCCGTCAGCAAAGATGGAAAACTGGCCAGAACCTCCGCGACCGAGCTCCCAAAGTGGTCCACTCAGGACCATGTCATAGCCTGCGTTCTGGCTTGGGTATATGCTGGTGTACTTCGGCGCTGTAGTATCGATGGTGAAACGATACGTTGTGGAACTTACGACGGCTTGCTGGAGATCTAGCGTGTCATTGATTACCGTGAAAGACCCTTCACCAAGTGCAGGTAACCCCATGTCCTTTCCGTAATACTCTGTGCCGTCGGCAGCAACAATGCGGTCTGCAACACTTATCTTGGCCGTTAGTCCCGAATACATAACCTTTTTATCACTGTCCCTGGTTACAGTCACACGTTCGTACCGGTCTAGACCGGAAATTAAGTTTAGGGTCAGGGCGCCAGCCGGATTGAGATAGCTCTGCGTTGCAGGCTTAAGCGTCATTGCCAGCTGATTGGTGTCGGTATAGGAATAACTGAAAATCTGAGCCGCCGCCGGATAAGTTGAAGAGATGGCCGTGGCAATGATACAGCCTGTCAGTATTTTACGCATGTGATGCTCCCGGGATGTATTTGTCCCTATTTTACAAAATCATTTCTTCTGACCTTGCTGGTTATCAGAGGTATTTCATAGCTTTAAACTTTTGAAAATGTCCGTTATAACAACTTTGGCGAGGTAAAAATTGGCAACGGATTGACTATTGAGATGGATCTTCACCAGGACGAGAAAAAGTGACTTTTCGTACACGAACAAGTAAGCAAGAATTCATGTTTTGATGTAAATGCCACAGTGCGGGAACTGAAAGATATGGGTGGAGGTTTGGCTATATTTCAGCAAGGTGCCGACTTAACGACACCCCAAAATTATTCAGAACTGCGGGAATTCCACGGCAAACTCAGATGTACCAGAAACGCCACTCTTTCCTGGTGTGACAGAATAAATACGTTCTTCACCCTGCCCCATATCAAAAATGATTGCCTTTGTCTCTCCTGGCGCAACGGTTACGCCAGCTACACTTACCGGGAAGTCAGCATCTTTCCGCACGGACAGCGTACCGTTTAACTGCCCAGTAATGACAGAACCATCCTTTCGGCGAAGTACGCTTGTCCGGATAAAAGCCAGTGGCTGGTTATCCGTGGTCTTTAGTGCAGCCGCAGTAGCAAGGGTACGTAGCCTGTCCAGAGTGATCATGTTTGCTGGTTGATAGAGGAAATTGAGCTTTTTCGAGGACCGGTTTCCAGAGGCATCGACTGCGTGAGCTTCAATTGTATAAATGCCATCCTCTTTTGCTATTACGGGAAAGATACGCGGGTACTCTGGCGTATAAACTCCTGAGCCCTGACTGGAATAAGCTAATGTCACCTGTTCACTGTTTGGTCCACCGCTCAACACCAGTGATTCAAGCGAGGCGTCACCTGAAGGGTCAGCTACACTAATTCTGAGGTTTTCTAGTCCCTTAACCAGTTTGCCTTCAGGATCATCATTCAGATACCGGTAGGAAATTAGAGGGGCAGTGGAGTCAATGGTAAGCAAATCATTTATCACGTAGTTTGCCGTGTTGCCCACAAGATCTCTTGCATAGGCGGACAGAACGGTATATTTGCCGTCCGGCAGATCAGCATAGGAAATGACCGCGTTTTTTGTTTTAAAATCACTCTCTGTCCATGTCCTGGCGGGTAGGTCAATCACATTCCCCGTTTCGGTTTTAAGCACCACGCCAAATTCTCGGGTATCCCATGCTCCTATTTGCCATCCATTTATCCGGTCATCATCAGTAACCGTCATGGTTACATTTTTATCCATACGGTTAATTTTTACGGCGTTAATAACCGGTGGGTTGTTATCCCAAATCACTACGAATGCCCCAGCCAGATTATCATAAATAGCAGTACCGTCTTTACCTGAGACCAGATGGATGTATTGCATCCCCTTATCGGAAGTAAAGGTATAATCCACGTTCATGGTACAACCAGTGCTTCCTACCGGGATAAGGCAGTACCAGTTACGGTTCGAATTAGCTGCAACCCGTTGTACATAGTTACGAGGTTCGGTAGTCACGCGTATTTGGGTAAATTTGGCAGTTCTTACATTCCCAGTAGCACTGCTCCATTTACCGGTATCACTACGAAAAATTTCTTTGCTTGTGACCTTTGGTGCAAGTTCCATGGTTGGGGAAGGAGTGAAAGATAACTCAGAGTGATGGTACCGACGAACGCCTCCCGCAAGTGTCTGGAATTCGTGATAAATATCACCGGTACTGGGGAAAACAAAATTGAACGAATAAATATTATATGTGCTGTCAGAACTTTGATAATTGGCATCTGCCCACCCAAAGCTTGTTTTATTAGCAGCAGTAAAGTTACTTTTATTCCTGAGTACCCGCAATGATATTGGATTACTGTAAACAGTTATCCCAGCTGAGTAGTTTTCCCAGGTATTTGTCCTGGTATTAAGCACCTGTAGAACAGAAGGAGGGTTGACCCGATCAATCACACTTTGTCTGCTTACTGATGCTTTATTTCCTGCCTTGTCATAAACATAAAGGCCCATACGGTATTCAGACTGAGAAGCTGGCGCCAGGGCTGGATCGCTCGCAGTAGTATTTTGGACGGTTACTGAATTATCGACCAGGTTAATTACAGCCCCTCTCTTTCGTTCAACGCCGTTCGAATCGACAAGAAAGTACTCAGCCCGGTCGAGACCAGAGCGACTGTCTGAAAGGCCTGAAAAGACGAGAGCCTGAACAGAGGCATACTGCATACCTGAAGGAACGCTGGTAAAGATGGCTTCGCTACCATATTGCCATCCATTTCGCGTATATCCAATTGTGCTAGTTTTAGGGGGAGTGCGGTCGATAGATATAACGTAGTCCCGGCGAGAAATTTCATTATTTTGGAGATCTGTGATCACTTCCCTCAGGGTGTAATTATCTTCACCAAACGCAGGGACACTTAACCTTTTTCCATAATAGTCATACCCGCTACTGGAGGTCATACGGTCATCAACCGTAACTTTGCTACTTTTCGTGCTCCACAAGCTTGCACCGTTGACATTAAGTAACGACAACTGGACGTACCGGTCTAAGCCGGAGATTACATCAGCCTCGAATGAGGTTGCTGGATTAATCCACTGCACAGATGGAACAACAATCTTTGGTTGATTCTGAGTGTCATTGAATCTTAACTCTGCAATCTCAGCTTGTGCCGTAAACGAAAAAGCTATGAGTGGTGCTAAAAGTATCGCCCTGCATTTCATGATTATCCTCCCCCAGTCAGGTATCAATAATACCAAGTGAGCAAGGCTAACTTTTCTGGGAAGGGGATATAAAAAACAAGAAAAAAAGAGTGAAATGTTCGCCAATAAAAGCAGGAATGCGAAGTGCTTAACATGCACTATTAATCACAGTTTATCTCATCCTGAGTAATAACCACTGCTCGGGCTCCCCGCTATCTTGTAGGGAGCCCATAAAGGGAGCAATCTGTACCAACTCCTTTAACAGGTTAGTTTTCAAACCAGGGCGAATCGGCAGCGTTGGCGGAGTCTTCACTTTGCGGTGACTCTCCCAGAAATTGCACTTCATGTACCGGTTTACTTTTCCCCAGGCTCTGCTGGAAATCATCCATCATAAATTCAACATCATTTTGGTCCTCTGGCAGGCCAGGTGAGATTTCAGACATGGTCTTTCCTTCAGTTAAAGGCATTCTACATACAGAACACGGACGGAGACGGCAGTGTTGTCAAACTCGTTATCGAAGGTGTCCATCCATTCAGCACGGTATCCCTCGCCCAGCAGGTTATCGATCCCCTGAAGGGATAGCGGCAGGACGGCCGCTAAACGCCCGCCGGAAACGAGATGAGACGCAGCGGCCAGTAGATGGAGTTTAGCCCGGTTGTCAGCAAAAGGTGGGTTCATCACCACGCAGTCGAATTTCTGATTTGGGTTCGCTGCTGACCATGCCAGAAAATCGGCCTCCGTTGTATCGTAACCTTTAGCTCGGGAGACCAGACAATTTAGTGTATCCAGTTCGATGCCGGTAACGTTGACGCTCTTAGGAAAACATTGCAGCAAATCCCCGTGCCCGATGCTTGGCTCTAGCAGTCGCTCCCCCTCCCCGGTCGCAATAATGGATGCGACGTATTCACTGAGTCGCAGCGATGAAGGGTAAAACTGGTGGGATACAATATCGGGCATGGCACCCATATGACCGATGAAGCGCATCACTTCGGTCGGGTCATAATCAAATGTCACATGGTAGCTAGTAATCCGGGCACCGAGGAACCGCAGAACCTCCGCGTTCACCTGCCGCGTTTTATCAGCGAACTCACCGGCATAACCGAGCGATGTCCAGCTGGACCATTCCTTTTCATTCCGAGTGAATTCCAGCTCTGCGAGCTGCATCCGTGAATGAAAATCGATGCAGCGTTTCAGTGCCGGGAACTCCTGCAACGTGGCTTTGTAATGGGCTAAGCGTTCAGTAGGCAGCGCCAGAGGGACAATGGCAGCAAGAATGTTGTTAAGCCGTTCTGCAATATCAGGATGTACATCAATGTGCATCGAACCATTCTTGTAAACCCGAAAACGAATACTGTTGCCATCCAGGCTGATCCAATTTCTGAACCCAGCATGACCAACCATATTCTCAACCATTTTTTTCGTGTCATAGACCGGTTTAACTGTTTCTCCCCGGAAATAAGAACAGATCACCCGCAGTTCCGACAGTGGCATGAGTCCTGATTCTTTGAATTCAACTTTAAGTTTTACCCACTTGTCTTTCACCCCTTCACAGACACCGACGGTGATCATGCGGGTTGAGAAACCAAAAGCTTTATTGGTTTTGTGGTGACGGCTTAATGATTGAAAAACGGCATAGACGCGCTCTTTAATGAACTGATGCCGGTCATTGAGCAATGTGACAACCGTGGCAACTACTGCGTCGAGTGTAAACTCAGGGATCTCTTGCGGAGGCCGGTGATACCGGTCAGCAGTAAATTGCTTGTCCCATTCGTTCTTTTTTTCGTCAGACATCACGGACAGCACATCGGTAAGGGCCATTACCCGCTTCCAGTACTCAGAACGAAGTGCATTTTCTGCGTACAGGGCATCTGTTTCTGAAATGAGATGGTTATAGCCCGAGAGGTAGGAATAGAGCTTCTGATTTCCGTATTTCATAAACTGAGTGGACATGGACCTCAGTAAACTAAGCTCTTCGTTATAGGATTCGACCTGGCTGGCAATGATGCCAAGCTCTTCCCGCATTTCGGGCAGAAAGTTATCCTCGTTAACACTGAGGCCAGTTAGGGGCATACAAGCGACCAGAGAGTTCCCTGGGGCGCCAATTTGGGGGAAATTAGATTCAACAGCAGACATAGTATCAGTCCTTTATGTAGGAATTATCTATTACCAGGATATCAACCTCGTTCAAAAAGCTAATAGGTTGGGCGACATAAAAATCTCGAAAGTTGCGCTGCGGGAGGTAGGACAGACAGATGTCGTTTTAATGAAGAGAAAGCGTGCCGGAGACAGGACAAAAAAAAGCCCCTACTTAGTAGGGGCAATGGGCGAGAGCCTGGGTGGCTCGTTCTTGAATATCGTACTTCTAATTATGTGCTACTCATAAGTTGAAATGCTTAATTCAAGCCTGTGCTGGTGGTGCTTCAGATTGTGGTTCTCCGCCAGTATTTGTGTTTTTCGCGGATTTGTAAGTCACTTTCTCCCCTTTCAATCGAGCTTGCCGATTTTCGACCCGGCGAAGCTGCTTGTTTTCTGCTTCAGTGATCTCACTTTGCAGGTTCTTGAGCATCTCCAGCATGCTTCGGTTCAACGTAAAGGAAATTTCTTCATCTTCGCTGGAGTCGGTCACTTCGGGAAGTTGGATATCACCGAGTTTCTGCAACAAACTCGTAGTGATGAGTTTGACCCCTTCTACGGCTTTTGTGGCGAGAACAGGTGGAACACGTGCCGGTTTAAAATCGGAAGGGACAACACGAATACTGCCACGTGGCGTCTTCTTAATCTTGATACCGCTTGAATCAGCTTTCTCAAGCTCGGCGATCATTTTTTCGATACGAGAGATGGCTTCCGTTTCACCGAACTCATCAATAAGGGATAGGACTGCAACATAGGAAATAGCATCGGCATGGATTAATTTTTTGATGTAGACAGAGCATCCGGTCAGACGAATGAGAGCAGCAATGGTTGTACTACTCTTGCCCTCACGTTCGGCAATACGATCAAGCGACCATCCGCCCAGCGCCTGAAGACGTCTGTAGGATTCACCCAGTGCCACTGGAGAAAGAGCCAGACCACGGTTCCCGTCAATTGTCGTCAGTTCGCAGCTGATCTCATCGGCTTTCATCTCGATGCAAAGAATGGTGAGGTCAGTATGTCCTTCTGCCTGAGCCATTAAAGCCGCTTTTAAACGGCAATGGCCCTGGCAAACGTACGGAATACCGTCTTTGATCAGAACGCGTATAGGGTCAACGTAATCACCCCGGATGAATGCACACTTGATGTTATTGAGATGATCTACGACTTCCGGCAGCTGGTAATATGCCTCCCCCATCCCCATCTCACGGGAGTTGAAGCCTGGCGAGATTTGAACCACTGAAGGGTTGATAGCCCAAGCTTTTTGTTCAGTGACTTCATTACAAAGGTCAGGGTTCGCGTCGCGGAACTGCTTCATGCCACTGACGAATCGGCCGGAACCTGTCACTGTTGAAAATGACACGAGGGGTGATTTAAAGACCCGTGAGTTAGTTTGCTGGGAATCAGTCATCAGATCACTCATAGATACTCCGTTGTATTCTTTTTTGCCATACCTTTCATCTGTGCGTGAATACTACCGGAAAAAAAAATCTCACTTTTTCGTTAAAAAGGTACTTTTGGGGTTTATTCCGAATTTCGCGAAGCAAAACGTTCTGATGCTCAGACCTAAAAGATTAAATAAACAATTAAAAACAAATGTTTATGCGAGCTAAGAAGGTAGTTAACTTTTTTGCCAAAAAGTGAAAAAAAATAAAAAAATGTGTCGGAATGAAAATTTCTTTCACAACACCCGCGATTTTCCCTGCTTAAACCTTGTTGGTTGTAATCCGGCTTTCGGTACCATAAGGGTGACATACCGATAATGCTTAAAGGAGAATACGCGTTGCGAAAACATACACCAATCATCAAATGGGCGGGGGGTAAAACCAAACTGATGCCATTCATCAGTCAGCATTTCCCACATGATCAGAGCCGTCGGTGGGTCGAACCATTTATCGGCGGGGGCGCTGTGTTCCTTAACATGTTTGCCACCGATGCACTCTTGGCAGACAGTAATCCGGATCTAATCAATCTGTACCGCAACATCCAGCGGAATAAATCGGCATTCATCAGAGAAGTGAATCTTCTGGCGGAAAGGGAATTTGATAAAGAGGATTACTTAAAGCTGAGGAACACGTTTAACAGCACCAGTTTGGATGATGCCCCGCTGCAACGAGCAGTCCTTTTCTACGCAATGAACCGACTCGGATATAACGGCCTGTGTCGTTACAATCTGAAACGTAAGTACTCAGTTCCGTGGGGGAATCGATCCAAGTTAACTCTGGACCCCCAGAAAGTCGATTATCTCTCATTCAGACTTTCTGGCGTTGAGCTGACAACCGCAGATTTTGGTCTGACGTTGGAGAGTGCTGGTGGTTGTGACCAAATTTATTGCGATCCGCCTTATGATAAAATCAGCAAAACCAGCTTTGTCAGTTATGACGGCATACCGTTCAATAAGAGCGCACATGTTAAACTGGCGGATATGCTGGTGGCAGCTCATCGTAAAGGGGCTTCAGTGGCCATATCCAACAGCTTGACTCCCTTTACGCTGGAGCTCTATGAAGAACGCGGTTTTGAAATTCATACTCTCAATGCTTACCGTTCTGTCGGCAGTCAATCAAAATCGCGAAAAAAGGAAAAAGAGATCCTGGCTGTCCTTCGTTAAGTGACAGTCAGTGGTTAGTCGATCGAGCTTATCCATTCCTCAAAGCTCAAAACTTCGGAATGGTCCCGACTGGCATAAGGAATAAACTGAAGCTCTTCGATGGACCGCTCCCCTCTCTTACCTTCACAAATAAACGATATAAGCCCCAGATCTGCAAGTTGGGTAAGAACATGCATGATTCGTACGTTCACCGTCTGCAACTGAAGAGCGTTAGCAATATCGGTAATTTTATGGGAATGGCGCCGAGACTTTCGCAAATATTCAAAAATGACAAGTTGGGTATTACGTCTCTTCAATAACTTCTCGGTCATAAATTCCTGAATTAACCCCCCAAGTAACACCAAGATCGGCCGCAGCACACCAGGGAACATCAAAGTATAAGACTGTGATGTTTTGATCAGTGTAAAGGACGTCAGAAAGCTAAAGTTCAGGCGCTTCTTTGAATACGGGATATATACGGCCAATGTAGTCGACAAGTGAGTAAGTAATTCTTCCAGATGATCCAATGTGATCATTGCTGTTTTATCGGTATTACGCAGACCGTGATAATCAATAAATGCCACTCTGGCACGACTCAGCCATTCATGTATGTTAATGGATACAGTGAACGGAGCATTTTCATCGACAACGTTGGCGGCATGATCAGCGAGCTGGTTGTGGATTAGCATAGACAGCTGGTAAAACGGAAACCGGCAGGATGGATGACACTGTAGTCCCGTTAGGGTAAGTTTTGTAGTACTCGAGCCATTTAGCGGAAAAGTAACTTTCCGGGATATAATTTTTGCTGACGCTCTTGCTGACTTGCAGATGAACCCAAGTCCAAGATCATTTTGCATACATCACTCCGTTTTAACAAAATCGCCTTAACCTGAATGTTAAGGAGAATAAAATTAAATATATAATTAATAAGATTATCATTTTTAATTTAAAAGATTAGTTAATAACGGGTGTTGAATTTAAAGAAATAGGCATATTTTTCGGAGTTTAAAACCGGGTAAAAACCCGATGCGTGAGCAACAAATTTGACGTGAGTGAGTCGGCACGACAGTGCAGAAAGCCTGTGGCTAATGAATAAACACCCTGTATTTGGGAGTTCTGTTCACTACGCACTAGGCTTTGTGGTTAATTTAAACACCGTCAGTAATGCGTAGGGCACAGAGTCAAAATAGTGGATCTTTCTCACCCTTCCGGAAAGATGATAGCTATGCCCCAATAAAACATGATCCTGCACATTACCTGTTAATGCGAATCCATCATTCTGCTTTTTGCCTGTAAAAGTAAAAAAGTAGCTGTGGGAGCCTTTTGAAAAAGCAGCTCGCACTTCTGTAAAAATGATATCAATACTCACTACATCACCAATGCTGAAAGAATGCTCAACAGGTACATCAGCGTTTTCTGGCAAATCTTTAGAAACGGGTTGGTAAGTTGAGTAGAAAGATTCTAACTGACGAACTGTTAAAAAGAGATTGTTGTTTAACTGCTGTGAAATGCTTACTGCAAACTTAGAATTATCGGCTTGTAACAATGCCAGGTGCCCGCTGTGCCTACGTTTCCAAGCGTCTAGATCGGGATTGCAGCGAAATTCCGGGATAGTTTCAAGAAATTCGATGCCCTCTTTCAGTACCAGTTTTTCCTCTGTGGCCGGTGACGTTTTGCTTCCATTACATGTCACGCAGACGGCGTTTGCGATTTCTCCTGTCCCTCCGCAGGCAAAGCATTCACGTGTGATCATGGCATAATAGTGCCCATCGTTACCGTGGAAAGGCTTTACGACCGCTGGCAATAAATAACCATCGTGAGTAAAAAAAATTGAATGTTTCATTTTTTAAGGTTCTCCAGACGTCCCTCCACGATAAGTAAAGCGTCAGTCACTTTCTGTACATACTGATCATGTCCTTCTTCAAAATGATCAAAGCGCTTACCAGCGTTGATCTCAACAATGTTACGGTCGAGCGAGGCTTTCGCAATAAGTAAATCGTTAAAAGTATTAATGACGGTAAAATGTACAATCTTGTCCATAAATTATCCTCAGCTATCTACTCATTTGTCAAAAGGTCACGAATTTCGTTCAGTTCTGTAACCTTAGATTTTGGAATGATGATTGCAGTATTTTCATCATTTAGAAGACTTAATACAAGTTGAAGTTTTGCTTCATCTAAAGTGATCTTTACACTTTCATTTGTTTTTGTGATTAAAGTGTTACTGACGTTCATAAATAAATTAGAATGCTGTCCGTCTAAAATTAATTCTGTCAGTTTATTATTGTCTGACATTGTTGACCCTACATTATCAATCAAACCAATAAATTCATTTTTTAACCGTTCAGTTTTTTTATGTGAAAGACGTTTAATACCTAACGAACTGCGAGTGATAGACTTTGTTTTAATGTCTTTAGGGTTAATATGTACAGGAGGTTTTTCCTGTTCTTCGAGTGGCTCACTGTTTGTTGCTGTTTCAACGGTTGTTGGTTTCGATAAATCAAGTACGCCAGAAGATGGCACTAAAAAAGAACAGGACTCCAAGTGTGCAAGGACTTTTGCATGATCATTGGAATACTTCAACATGATTTCAATCGCGAGTGTTTTTTTAATAAGGTTTAGGCTGATTAAACGTTGCAGTTCTAAAGGCATATCAAGGATTTTAAGCTGATTGCGAATCGCTGTGCCAGACCGCTGATAGCGCATAGCAAGGGATTCAACGGTAGAGCCAAGCTTCAGGGTCTCTGCGAGTGCGTAAGCTAGTGCAACGGGATTGAGACTGTTATTCCTGTTCCCATCAAGGTTCTCTAGGTATTCTTCGATTTTATCCTTGTAGTGCATAAGTACGACTGAAAAGAGCTGGATGTCAGCTCCTTCCGCGAGAGCAAGCAATAATGCTCTGTAACGACAATGCCCTTGCCGGACAACGTACTTGGAGTCCTTCTTTACTACCTTAATTAAATCAACACGTCGCCCCTCTTTATAGGCTTGCTTGAGAGAAATAATTGCCGATTTTACTGGCTCCTGTTCGTAACAAAGATCACCGATTACCGCTTCCCGTGGATTAAATCCAGGCTCGATAATAAGATCTTTTGGGCTGATTTCAATAATCTGATAGTCGCAATGATTCATATAAGCACCTTTTTTTATTACATGATACATTAATGCTCTCAGATTCAAACAACTCTGAAGGCATAAAAAACAAAATTTCTTTTAGTGGTTAGGTATCTTACTAATTCAAAAATAGGCTGTTTTAAAAATTAAATTAAAAAGAAAATCTGAATAGTTTGAATTTATCTTTCTTAATAACTTCATGCTAACTGATATTTTTCCCGGCTGCATTCTATACAGGGTTTGTATCCAATCCTAAATTTGTAGGGCCAGAGCTCTTTCTCAGAGGGAATTTATCCCCGTTTTCCACAAGATAGATCAATTCTTTAGATCAATAGAGATCAATAGAGAACAATAAAGATCACGACCATTGTAACGTGATGATTTTTAAAAGAAATAGCAATGATCCGGCATTCAGGTGCATGCGAAAAGCATTTGATCGAATAAGAAAAGCATTTACTTGAATTGAAAAGGCATTTAGTTTAATGCGTGAAAAGCATTTGGACGAATAATCTATTCACAGCTAAATGTAGAAAGGGAAAAACATGGTGGGTAAGTTTAA